>DATHWB010000253.1:0-12673 GCA_035460965.1 Acidimicrobiia bacterium | reverse complement strand
CCCGCTCGCCGCACCTCCGGCGGAAGGAGATCGATCCGGGAGGCGAGGAGCCCGTGCACCGTGGCCGGAACGTCGAGATGGTCGACATCGGCGGTCGCCACCCAGCGTCCCCCACGCTCGACGACCGCGCCGCTGTCGATGAGCATCCGCACGACTTCTTCCAGGAAGAAGGGGTTCCCCTCGGCCTTCTCGAGAATCATGTTGCGGAGGCGTGCCGGGAGCGACTCGATCGCCAAGAGGTGCTCCACCACCTGCCTGCTGGCACCGTCGTCGAGTGGGGTCAGCGGTATCTCCAAGAGGGTGTCGCCGAGGAGCCGGCGCGCCTCCGACAACAGCGCCCAGCCCTGCGAATCCCGATCGGGCCGCATGACGAGCAGCAGCAGCACTGGCGTCGTCGGCGCCCGGTCGAGGAGACCAGCCATGAGCTCGACCGAGGATGCGTCGGCCCAGTGGGCGTCCTCGCACACCAGCACCACCGGACGATGCTTCACACCGAGACCCGCCACCACCGTATGGACGGCCTCGGCGTACTCCGCCTGGAGATGCTCGGGCGTGTCCTCGGTGTCGTCGTCGGACACCGCGAGGAGCTTCAGGACTGGGCCGACCGCGGCCGGAGTCCCGGAGGTGTCGGTCAGCTCGACGATCGCCTTGGCGATCAGTTCGGGATCGTCGGAGGCCGTTACGCCAGCCAGGGATCGCATCAACGATGCGATCAGGTGGAACGGGAGTTCGTCGTCGTAGGGAACGCATCGACCAACGGCCCACAGCCCCGTACCCGGGGCGGGCATGCTCGTACCGAGCTCCTCGATCAGACGGCTCTTGCCGACACCTGGCTCCCCGAGGATCGCCGCGACCCGGCCGGTGCCGACGGCGGCAGCCGTCACGAGCTCACGGAGCTTCTCGAGCTCTTGATCTCGCCCGACCATCGGGCTGCTGAGGCCGGAGATACCCCTGCGGCGCTCATCCGGACGTCGGATCGAGACGACCTCGAAGACCTCGACGGTCTCGGCGCGACCCTTGAGCTCCGCGGGTCCCATCGGTCGGACGTCCACGTCGTTGGATACCAATGCCCGTGTTGGTTCGGAGACGACGACAGTTCCGGGTGCCGCCAACTCCTGGAGTCGGGCAGCCACGTTGAGCGTGTCACCGAGCGCCGAGTAGAGGCTCAGATCTCCGGCGTCGATGTCGCCCGCCACCACCAGGCCGGTGTTGATACCGACGCGCACCTGGAGACCGCCCGGTCGAACCGCCTCGACGATCGCCAGTCCGGCACGGATCGCCCGGTACGGATCGTCCTCGTGGGCGACGGGTGCGCCGAAGAGCGCCAGGATTCCGTCCCCGGCGAACTGCGCCACCGTCCCGCCGTACCGCTCGACCGCGTCGGCCATCAGCGCCACCGTTCGGTTGACGATGCCACTCCAGTCCTCGGGGTCCATCGTCTCGGCGATCGAGGTGGACCCGACCACGTCGCAGAACAGGGCGGTGACCACACGGCGTTCCGATGTTCCCGCGTGTCCGTCCAACGGCCTCATGTGGGGCCACCTGGCGCTTCGTTAGGAACCTGCACGGTCACGGGGCGGCTACCGGTCGTGTGAGTGCGACTCGAGGAACAATCTGGCGTAGAACCGGGGCCAAGGTTGATCTGGTGCTTCGACGCGGTGGCGCTCGTCCGCCTCCCGGAGCCAGTCCGCCACTTGCTGCACGGTCGGCTCGTGACCGAGGTGCTCGGAGATGTCCGGGTGGACGTGGGCGGCGTACCACTCGGGCCAACCGGGGTTTGGCCCGCCGAACTCGGCATGATGTGCGCGGCCGGCCTGCCCGAAGAGGCGACCGAGCTGTCTGACTCTGTCCTCATCGACCATGGCGAACCATACCTTTCGCCATGTCCCGTATGCCTTCAGAATGCTGGGACGCACGGTGCCTCGGTCTCGGCCCGCGGACGGCCGTTCGTCAGCCTGGTGCCCCGGAGCGATCTTTCACATTGCGCGATCGAGGGCGTAACGCAGGTGCTGGCGGGCCTCTTCCGAGCTCAGCTCATCGGCGAGCATCATGTTGGCGAGTCCGGTGAGTCCGGCGGCGAGCAGGATCGCCTCCGAGTGGAGGTCCTCGCTCCGCCGTTCGGGCGTGGCCGCCTGCAGTTGGGTCTCGAATGTGGCGATCAGCGAGTCGGCGAGCCCGAGCGTCTGGGACGAAGCGAGCGTGGCGTCTGTCAGGGCAGCCGTCCGGAAAGCGATGAAGACGAGCATCGCTCGGCGACGTTCGTCGTCGAGTGGCAGGAACTGCTCGCAGATGGTCTCGATGACGGCGCGAGGGGAGTCACTGTCGATTGCGTCGAGTGCCGCCGTGATCCTGTCGGCCGCGCTTCTCCCAACACGGGCGAGAGTGTCGGCCAACAGGCGATCCTTGTCGCCGAAATAGTACTGGACGAGCCTGACGGAGACACCCGCACGCTCGGCGATGGTCCTGAAGGTCGCGGCGGGCAACCCCCCTCCGACGGTGAGGTCCACCACGGCTTGCATGATCTGTTCTCGACGAGCGTCGGCTCCGTGGACGGTCATGCCTGCCCGACGGTCGTGTCGTAGCGGTCCACGAAGTCGAGGACGTCGGCCCAGGTTCGTTCGGCGTGCGTGAGCGGCAGCCCGTGGCCTGCGCCTTCCACCACGATCGTCTCCACGTTCGGGATGAGCGCGTTCGCTCGGGTGGCCGCTTTGGCCGCGTCGTACACCTCGCTCTCGCCAGCCATGTAGAGCAGTGTGGGCGTGGTCAGACGTCGTAGTTGGTCGTCCGAGACCCGCTTCGGCATTGGCAGTGCGTGGCGAAACCCGCGGGCCCCGACCGTGACCATCTCCCACCACAGGTCCGAGAACTCGACACCGGGCGTGAGCCGTTCCCCGAATCTGCGCAGCACGCCCGGGACTCCGATGGCGGCCTGCAGTCCAGCCCATATCATCGAGGCCAGGAACCTTGTTTTGACACTCTCCACTGTTCCGGCGGCGTCTATGGCGACGAGTGAGGCGATTCTGTCCGGCTTGTCGAGCGCGGCGTGGAAGGCGACGAAGCCGCCCTCGGAGTAGCCGAGCAGATGAGCTCGCTGGAGACCGAGACCGTCCAGGACCTCGGCCAGCCAGTCGGCGAGGTGCGATGTGGTCTCTATCGGTCGCGTCTGGACGCTACGTCCCAGGGCGCCGATCACGTCGATGACGAAGACCTCGTGCGCTTCGGCGATGGGGGCGATGATCTTGTACCACCCAACGGAGGTGCCGGAGTGACCGTGGATCAGGATGAGGGGCAGGCCCGGACCCTGACCGCACCTGCGGACCCGGGTCGTTCCGTAGCTCGTGTCGACCTCGAGCTCGGTCGAGGGAATCGGCCACAGCTCCTCGGTGGCACGGTCGTAGAGGTCGAGGAACAGTCTCCGGGCCTCCTCCGATCGGAAACCGCCGACCTTGGTCTTCACGCTGCCTCCCTGGGACGATGGTACGACTGTACCAGGACTCTGATACGTTCGTACCAGGGCAGTCGCGCGATGAGTCGGCCGTCGTAGTGTCTCCGATGCTGCAGACTGCTCCCATGGACCGGATCGACCTTGCGGTGGAGCGCCTCCACAGTCACCTTCCCCTGCGGGCGCGCCAGCAGGCCCTGCCAGCCGGACATGCCGCCGTTCACCGGGCGATCCTCCTTTGGTTCGCCGAGCACCACCGGCCTCCGGCAGCCGCCGATCTTCCTGGCCCGGACATCGAGACCGTGCTCGACCGCCTGGCGGCGGACGATCTGATCGTGCGATCTGGGCGCGAGGTCGTCGGTGCCTATCCGTTCACCTTGGAGCCGACCGGGCATCGAGTCCGGATCGGCTCGCACCGACTTCATGCGATGTGCTCGTTGGACGCGGTGGCCATAGCCCCCGTCTTCGGATTGACCGTGGACATCGAGTCAGAGTGCGCGATGACGGGTACGCCCGTCACGATCCGTCAGCGCGGCAGTGACGTACTCGAGGTGAGGCCGGTCGATCTGATGCTTGGTGTGCGGTGGAGCGACCCCACCGGGTGTGCCGCACACAGCATGTGTCGTGACATGGTGTTCCTTGCAGGGGAGACGACCGCCCTCGAGTGGCGGGGGGACCCCGACGCCGCCGGTGTCTACACACTCACCGAGGGAGTCGAGTTCGGGGCGAGATTCTTCGGGCCGCTGCTCGTCGTCCCTCAGTCGCCGTCCTGAGCGGCGCCCGCCATCGCGTCGCGCCGCTCAGCCCGCAGCGAAGCGACGATTGTGACCGTCAGCACCGCCGCGATGACGAGCAGGCTCACCCAGGTGGGTAAGTGGTACCACTCGGCGATGATCATCTTCACTCCAACGAATCCGAGGATGACCCCGAGTCCCAGATTCAGGTAACGGAATCGCCCGGCCATCCCGGCCAAGACGAAGTAGAGGGCGCGCAAGCCGAGGATGGCGAAGGCGTTGGACGAGAACACGATGAACGGTTCACGGCTGACAGCCAGGATCGCCGGGATCGAATCCACTGCGAACACCACGTCGGTGCTCTCGATCAGCACCAGCACGGCGAACAGGGGAGTGGCGAGCAGTCGCCCCGACCTCCGGGTGAACATCTTCTGTCCGTCGTATTCGGTCGTCGAGGGCACCACCCGCCGGAACAACTTGAGAACCGGGTTGTCCTCGGGATGGACCTGTCGGTCCGAATGCCGGGCGATCCGCACGGCGGTGAAGATCAGGAACGCCCCGAAGACGTAGAGGATCCAGTCGAACCGTTCGATCAAGGTGACACCGGCGAAGATGAACCCCGCTCGCAGCACCAGGGCACCGAAGATGCCCCAGAACAGCACCCGGAACTGGAACTCGGGCGGTACGGCGAAGTAGCCCAAGATCACCGCCCACACGAAGACGTTGTCGATCGACAGGCTCTTCTCGATCAGATACCCGGCCAGGTATTCGCCGGCGGCGTCGCCCCCCTGCCACACCAGCATCACCACGGTGAACGCCAGCCCGATCCCGATCCACACCGCCGATTCGATGCCTGCCTCCCGCATGGTGATGGCGTGCGGCTTGCGATGGACGATGAGAAGGTCGGCGACGAGCAAGACGACGATGGCGCCGATCAGGGTCGCCCACACCCACCCGGGCACGTGGAAGCTGGCGAAACGCGCCGGTGTGGCTTCGACTGCCAGGGAAAGGGTCACACCGAATCTCCCGGTTCGACGCACGCAACGAGGCTGTCGCAGTCGACCGAGCGAACCACGGTGGACGCGGTCGAGCCCAGCCGCAGGCGTCGCCATCCGGTGAGCCCACGGGTCCCCAAGACCACGAGGTCGGGCGTCCTGGCTCTGACCTCACCGAGGATCGCGGCCGTCGGTTTCCCGACGCGGACGAGGTCGGTGGCGTTCGGGGCGATCCCACCCAGGGCGGTGTGGGCTGTGTCGAGGGCGGATTCGGGGTCGGATCGTCCGTCGTCGACCGCCAGGACCGTGACGGTGCAGTGGGCGGCCAACGGAAGCGAGGCGAATGCCGCGATGGCCCGGGCGGCGTGGACCGATCCGTCGGTGCCGATCAGCACGTTTGTGACCCGATCCGCCCGACGTATCACCGCCAGGGGGACCGGCGGATGGTGGAGCAGCCACTCGGTGGTGCTGCCCGCCAGGACCGATCCCAGGTGGCCCTTGCCTCTGTGCCCCACGACGAGGAGATCCGCCGCCACGTCGGCGAGCATCGCACGTGGGTCGGTGGTAGCCGTCAGGAACTCCACCGCCGCCGCATCCAGTCCGCCGATGTCACGTTCCCACGGAGGAGCCCATGGTCGGGGCCTGATCGGCTTCCCCCATTCGACGAGACTCTCGTCGGCGTCTGCGGTGAGGACGGACACCCGCCACTCGGGCCAGCCGTGCGACGTGATCCAGGACCAGGCCCGTTCCGAGCACTCGGATCCGTCGTCGCCGAACACCAGTACCGGCGGGGTCATCTGTCGTCCCTTCGTCTGTAACGGCACAACGCTACTGCTGCTCCTGGGCTGTGGAGATGGTCGAACGACCGGCGGTGTGTCGGTGCTTGAATCGGGTCATGGCCGCCCACACTCCCTTCCTCGACGGTGGACTCACCTGGATCTACGGTGCGCCGCCACCCGACGAGTGTCCGGAGTGTTCGTTCGGGTGGGATCTGGCCTTCGAGGACGCCCTCCGCATCATCGCCGCGGCGCCCGATCGTTTCGAAGCCGCCCTCCAGGGTCGTGACGGGATGGCAGTGCCTGCCGACGGCTCATGGAACGCCGGCGCCTACGTGTGGCACCTCACCGACCTGGCGCGAGGATGGTCCGAACGGTGGGTACAGATCCAGGATGCCCCTGGTTCCCGACTGATCGGTTTCGATCCCGACGAGTTGGCGGCAGCTCGCAACTACCGACAGCTGCCGGTCGATCCGGGCTTGTGGGCGTTACGCCAAGCGGTGGCCACGCTGCTCGACACGACCGGACGTCTCGACAGGGCAGCCGTGTTCGAGCACGGGGACTGGGGGCCGGGAACCGTGGCCGATGCGATCCGCTGGCTGGCTCACGAATTCCATCATCACGAGCAAGACGTCATCGGCAGAGCGGGCTGAAGTCCGGCGGTTCAGAGATCTCGGGCAGAGGCGAACAGCTGGTCGATTGCGGCCTCGCTCGGAAGCTCGCCTGTGAAGCGCTGCGCGACGTTGCCGTCGGAGTCGATCACCACCCAGAACGGGAAGGCGCTCAAGCCGTATGCGACGGCTGCAGTCCCGTCCTCGTCGTCATAGATGACTGGAAAGGGGAACCGCTCTCGCTCGAGCCAGATCGACGGAGGGAAGTTGCCGGCCGTGGGAGTCGACGAGGTGGCGACACCGATCAGCTCGAAACCGTCGGGCATGCCGTTGGCGTCGACCCATGAGGTGAGACGCGGCACTTCGCGCTGGCAGTGGGGGCACCAGTGGGCCAGGAAGAGGACGATCTTCGGGGTGCCCCCGGGCATGACCGACTGGGTCTCCCCGGTGATGGAGGGCGCCGGCATGCCCACGGCAGGATCCGCCGCGCCCGCCTCGTAGCGAGGGAGGCCCTCCCCGGCTACCGCCACTTCACCGTACGCCTCGACCGAGCCGGACTCGGCCGACAGCGCGGCCGCGATGGCGGCCACCGCCACGACACCCGCCACGATCCACATGATCTTCTTGCCGCTCATTTGTTCCTCACAGCCAGGGTCAGTCCGACGATGGCGACGAATCCGCTCAAGGCCATGAACGGGATCGTCACGAAGCCGAATTCGGTCACGTAACGGATGGCGCAAGACGGGCCGACATCGCACGTCGTACCGGTCAGCACCCATTGGTTGACGAGATGCCACACGGAGATGCCCGCACCGATGATGGCGGGAGCCACGGCGTACCGTACGACCGACCTGTCCTGCTTCCACCAGCCGATCGCCAGCGTGAGGGCCAGCGGGTACATGGCGATGCGCTGATACCAGCAGAGCCTGCAAGGCTCGAACAGGTAGTACTCGGAGTACAGCAGGCTTCCGGCGGTGGCGGCTCCCGCCACGAGTGCCGCCAGCCCGACCCCCGACCGGAAGCCGAGATCGGAGAACGTACGCGGCCGGAACAGCGCGATCAGACCGGCAGCCAATGCGGCAAACGCCAGCAGGGCGGCGAACCGGGAAAAGGTCGAGACAGGCACGATCCCCGAACACGCTATCAGCGTGGGAGTCGTAGCCCACCACGCGTACCCTGGGTCGTATCCCGCGCAGGCGCGGGAATCCTCGCCGAGAATGGCTGCGGCCGGAACTTCGCCGCCGATCGTCCCGGTGAGCCGAGCCGGGGGCGGCGGTGGGCACCGTCATTCCTCGGATCTGCAGCGATCGCCTATACGGTGGCGGAGTGACCTACGGCCGTCCGCCCCTCGAGAAGATCGACCTGCATGCGTTGGCACGGCTCGAGGCCTGCCCCTCCGCACGCGGGCCGGGAAGCCAGCTCCCGCGTCAGGTGCTGGAGCGGTGGAAGGCGGTGAGGGACGCCTCGGTCGAGTGGCATCACTCCGGGCGGGACCCCGATGCGATCGACCGCATCGAGCAGGCGCTGTTCGGGGCATGGGATCCCGTGCAGCGCAGGCTGTTGTCAGAGCTGTTCTCGGCCTACCGGCGCCTGTTCCCCCGAGATGCCGCAGCGGTGGACCTCGACCCTCCACCGGGCGTGGCGATTCACGACGACACGAACCGGACGATCAGCGTCGCGGTACAGGCCGACGTCGTGACGGGCGAGGGAGTCCAGGCGATCCGCATCAAGACCGGGAGGTCGGTCACGGGCGAAGTCGAGGCCGCCGCGTTCTATCACAGCGACGAGCAGCGCACCCTCGTCGATCTGCGCCTGATGGCGGACGACATCGTCACCGTGGGTCCCCCCGCCGACCCGGTCGGGATCGTCGACGATGCTGCCCGGCGTTGGGATGCCGCCCTGTCCGCCCCCCGAAACGGACGTACCGCCGGATTCCACTGTCACACCTGCCATCGTCCGGCCAGGTGCGGGCAATACCCCGTCGTGGGGGAGGGGACGGTGACCAGCGGGACCCGGACCCTGCTGATCTCGAAGTCGAGACTGGCGGCCCTCGCCTCGTGCCTCCGGGCCGCCGCCTGGCCTGCGATCTACTCGATCCCACGCGACGACGGGGAAGAGGACGACCTCCCCGCGGCAAACCTGGTGGTGGGGAACCAGTTCCACCGCTCGGTTGCCGCCGCACTGTTGTCCGATGATGCAGGGGCGATCTACGAGGCTGCCTACGGGACCGTGTCGCCGTCGGAGGTGGAGGATCTTCGTTGGCTGTTCGACCAGCACGAGGCGCTGTGGACCTCGGACGAGCCCCCGGTCGTGGTCACCAGGACCGAGTACCAGTTCGGCGCGACCTTCGTGGTCGACGGGTCGGTACTCGATAGGAGGGATCGGCTGGCAGGCGCCCCCGTGGCGGTGACGTTCACGGCCGTGACCGACGTGAACGGATGGGAGGACGACAGGGTGGCGGCAGTCGTCGAGCATCGCACCGGGAGGGCATCCGACGCTCATCCGTACGAGGCCGATCTCTACGCCGTTTCGGCGTGGAGCGCGCTGCACTCCATGCAGAGGGCGGTCGACGGCGTGGCGGTGCATTTCCACCACGTGAGAGCCGATCCCGCGATGTGCGATCGTCGGTTCTACACGTTGGGTGAGATCGAGCAAGCGGCTGAGCGACTGCGGACGGTTGCCCGGGAACTCGCCTCGCTGCATCCGGCCGATGCCGCCGCCCCGGAGTTCACGGTGGGGCCCTGGTGCGAGCGCTGCAATTTCGTGTTGAGGTGTTCGGCGCATCGGGTATGAGAGCGGTGTCACAATGATGCGAGGAGTTCATTCATGGTCCGCTACAAGAAGCCGACTCAGCGGAGCGGCGACATCCAGGACCGGCGCGGTTCCCCGGGTCGCCGGGCAATGGGGTTCGGTGGTGGCGGTGTCGCCGTCCTGATCGCCGTGCTCTTCGCCCTGTTCGGGGGGAACGGAGACATGGGCGGCCTCACATCCGTCCTCGAGGGACTCCAGCCGGCAGGCTCCGGTTCGGTCGAGGCCTCACCGCTTCCCCGGGAGACGGACCCCGATGCCGACCTCGTCGACTTCCTCTCGGTCGTCCTCGACGACAACCAGCAGTTCTGGGCGGAGGTGTTCGCGGCGTCGGGTCTGGAGTACCGGGCGGCGGGTCTGGTGCTGTTCGAAGGCTTCACCGAGTCCGGGTGCGGGGGAGCGGACGAGCGCTACGGGCCTCACTACTGCCCGCTGGACGAGAACGTCTATCTCGACCTCGGGTTCTTCCGTGAATTGCAGACCAGGTTCGGCGCCGGCGGCGACCTGGCCCCCGCCTACGTCCTCTCCCACGAGATCGCCCACCACGTCCAGACGGTGCTCGGCATCAACCAGCAGGTGCGTGACCGACAGCAGTCCGACCCGTCCAGTGCCAACGATCTCTCTATCCGCATGGAGCTTCAAGCGGACTGTTTCGCGGGCGTCTGGGCATCAACCGTCTACGTGGACGCCACCGACCGGCTGGAAGGTGACCGGACGCTGGAGCTGGAACCGGGTGAGATCCACGAGGCGCTCGAAGCGGCGGCAGCCGTGGGGGACGATCGCATCCAGGAAGCGGCGACGGGCAGGATCGACCCGGAATCGTGGACTCACGGTTCCTCCGAACAGCGCGAGCGCTGGTTCGCAACGGGGTACCAGACGGGCGACCCATCCCGTTGCGACACGTTCTCGGTCGATCCGTGAGCTCATCCGAGCCGTCGCTACCTCGCCGACTCGCCGGCATCGGCGTCGGAGTCACCGCGTCGGTGGCGGCGGTCTCGGTGGTCGTGGCGGTCGTCGCCGTCGGAGAGCCCGACCTGGAGGAGAGGATCCGGTCCGCTGCAGACGTCGCCACCCATGATGTGTCCGCGGTGGGGCCCGGCCGGGCGACCGTCGTGTATTCGAGGGAAGTGGGCAGGGCGCTGCTCGTCGTCGAGGGCCTGCCCGCACCCGAGCCGGGTGAGGTCTATCAGCTGTGGGTCGTCGACGATGGTCGGTCCAGGCGTGCCGGAACGTTCGTGCCCGAGGCGGACGGAGCCACCGTCATCGTCGAGGGGACCGTTGAAGTGGGAGACGAGATCGGGGTGACGCTCGAGCCAGGTGACGGCTCCGACCGGCCGTCGGGCGAGTTCCTGGTCAGCGTCACGCTCCCCTGAGGTTCACCTGGCCTCGTCGTCGACAGGGCGGAAGGACATCTCGATCGCCATCCAGAGGGTTCGCGACAACGGGTGGAACAGGATCGGGGTGGCTCCGGCCACCACCACTGTGGCGACGAAGAGGGGGGTCCACGGCACGTCCGGCCAGAAAGCGATCATCCCTCCCACCAGCACGACGAGGATCAGCGCGAACGTGACGGTGGTGTTGACGATCATCGCCCCGACCCAGTAGCCCTGCTCGCGTTCGAAGCGAAGCCCGCAGCCGGGACAAGTTTCGTGCAGCTCACCGAAGGTCCGGAAGATCCCGCCTGTTCCGCACCGGGGGCAACGCTTTCGGAGCGCTCGACCGATCTTCATGCGGCGCGAGCGTAGGGCACGGTGGCCGTAAGCTCGCCGGGTGATCGACGATGCGTTGGGACGCCGTGTCCAGTACGAGACGGATGGGATCGATCTCGCCGATACCGATCCAGATCCGTACCGCCAGTTCGGCCTCTGGTTCGAACAGGCTGCGCTCGACATCGTGGAGGCGAACGCCATGGTCCTCTCGACCATCGGCGACGACGGTCCGTCAGGACGGGCGGTACTGCTGCGCGACATCGTGGACGGCCGGTTCGTCTTCTTCACCAATCGGGCGTCACGCAAGGGCCGTGACATCGCCGCTGACCCTCGTGTGAGCCTGCTGTTCCCCTGGTTCCCCCTTCATCGGCAGGTGCGGGTCGACGGCCTGGCGACCACGGTCTCCGACGACATCAGTGACCGATACTTCGAGAGCCGCCCGGCAGCTTCGAGGGCGGGGGCAATCGCATCCCCGCAGAGCGACGTGATCCCGTCACGCGAATGGCTGGAGCGGGCTGTGGCCTCGGTCATCGAGGGGGCGGACCTGCGGAGGCCCGAGCACTGGGGCGGATATGCGGTCGAGCCTGTGCGGTTCGAGTTCTGGCAGGGTCGCCCGGGCAGACTCCACGATCGCATCCGCTACGAGCGATCCGATTCGGGCTGGAACCGGGACCGTCTCGCCCCGTGACCATGCGACTCGAGGTGCTCGGATCGGCGGGGAGTTGGCCGGAATACGGCACTCCCTCGTCCGGCTACGTCGTCGAGCACTCCGACACCAGGGTCGTGCTCGACCTCGGGTTCGGGACGGTGCTGCGTCTGTCCTCCCCCGAGTCGGTCGATGCGGTCGTGGTGTCGCATCGCCATCCCGATCACTGTGCCGACGTCCTCGCCCTCTTTCACCTGTGGGGATACGGACCGGTCGAAAGGCTCGGGGTGCCCTTGATCGCGCCGGTTTCCGCCATCGAGGCACTCTCGACGTTCCTGGGGGCTGCGCCAGGCGGCCGCTTCTTCGACGTGTTCAGCCCCGAGCCGGTGACAGACGGGAGCGTGCGGACCATCGGAAGCCTCACCTTGCGTTTCGTGGCCGTCGATCACTCGGTGCCCACGTTCGGAGTGCACGTCGAGGCCGGCGGCCGGTCCCTCTTCTACACGGGCGACACCGGGCCGGCCGGCGAGTGGTGGACCAGAGTCCCCCCCTGTGACCTGGTGCTGTCGGAAGCCACATGGCAGGGCGACGGTGCCGGTGGGGACCATCATCTGACTGCGAAGGAGGCGGGGACGATCGCATCGTCGATCGGGGCCGGCCGCCTCGTCGTGACGCACGTGACGCCGGGTCTCGATCCGGTACGGTCCGTGGCCGAAGCCCAGACAACCTTCTCCGGTGAGGTGGTTCACGCCCTCCCCGGACTCACGATCGAGGTGTGACGATGCGCGACCGCGCTCCCGACGAACTCAGACCGGTGCGACTCCATGTGGGATACACCGACGCCACGCCCGGATCGGTACTGATCGAGATGGGAAGGACCAGGGTCCTGTGCACCGCCTCGGTAGACACCGACATCCCCCGCTGGATGCGCGACAGCGGCAAGGGCTGGGTG
>DATHWB010000252.1:0-32561 GCA_035460965.1 Acidimicrobiia bacterium | reverse complement strand
ACGCCCGGCCAACACCACGTTCCAACCCGCCACCAGCAGGGCATGAGCTGTCGCTCGGCCGACCCCGCTGCCGGCACCCGTGACCAGGGCCACTCTGTTCTCCACGCGCCGCCTCCTCCTGCCTCGTAACGACAGGATTGCAGCCCGGTCGAACTCCCGTACCCAGGGTTGCTGGGTACGCCGGCGTACCTTTCAGCCCATAGAACCGGGGGGACTCGACAGACAACGTCGTTCCGTGGGCTACTTGGTACGTATGCGTACCCAGCAACCCTGGGTACGACTCGCGAGCCGCGATGGCGGGGTGGGGATGATTGTGGTTCGAGCGAGACCCGTACCATGGTCTCGTGCGGACCTCCGCATGGAGGGGTGACCGAGTGGTCGAAGGTGACGGTCTTGAAAACCGTTGGGCCCTCTGCGGGTCCCGTGGGTTCAAATCCCACCCCCTCCGCCCCACATGACCGAGCCTGTCGAACATCCCCCGGATCCGGTGGCGGACCAATGGAAGCTTCCCGATGGCTGGCGCCCGGAGCCGTTCTTCGTGCTCGGGGCGATCAGCCAGTATCTGGGGGCGTCGATCGCGGTCATCCTCTTCCAGTCGATCCCCGCCGGCACCGTGGCGTTGCTCCGTGTGATCGGCGCCGGTTCCATCCTCGTGCTGGTCCGTCGCTCCTGGCGCCGGTCGTGGACGCGCCGCAACCTGTGGTGGGCGGGGGTGTTCGGCTCGGTGCTGGCGGCGATGAACCTCAGCTTCTACCTGGCGATCGATCGCCTGCCGTTGGGGAACGCGGTGGCGATCGAGTTCATCGGGCCGGTAGCGGTGGCGGCACTGGGGGCGCACAGTGGCCGCAAGAAGGCCGGGCTGGCCGTGGCGAGCGGAGGAGTGCTGCTGCTGGCGGGTGTCAGTCCCGAGGGCACGTTCGTCGGAGTCCTGTTCGCGCTCCTGGCCGGTGCACTGTGGGCGGGCTACATCGTGCTCGGGGCGCGGGTGGCGCGATCGGGGTCCGGGGTGGACGGACTGGGGGTGGGGATGCTGATCGGTGCGGTCATGATCGCGCCGCTGACGGCCGGAGGAATGGTGGAGGTGGCCGCTGCCCCGGCGCTGGCCGGGTTGGCCCTGGCGACGGGACTGCTGTCGAATGCCATCCCGTATGGCATCGATCAGGTGGTGCTGGCACGGATCGATCGCAGCCGATTCGCCTTCCTGCTGGCCCTCCTGCCCGTCACGGCCACCCTGGTCGGGCTGGTGACCCTCGCCCAGACCCCGACGGCGGCCGAGGTGGCGGGGATCATGGCGGTGGCGGTCGCGATCGTTCTGGCGGGAGACTGAGGCCGTCGGTACGCTTGCCCTACCCCCGGCGATGTCGGGGGTCGTTTTCGGAGAGGTGGCCGAGTGGTCGAAGGCGCTCGCCTGCTAAGCGAGTAGGGGGTCTCAAGCCCCCTCGAGGGTTCAAATCCCTCCCTCTCCGCTCCTGACTCGCGGTGGTTCACCGCATTCCGCCGGCGCGGTCCACAGCGCACGGGGGAACCCGTCTCAATCGGCCGGCCGCTTCCGGGCGGCCAGGTTGGGTTCCGGCATCCTGAACGCCATGAGACCGGCGCCAGCCAGGCCGATCCCGGCCACCGCCAGCGCGGCGGCGCCGAGGGAGATCGCCGCCAGCCCCGACACGACCAGCGGGCCCGCGGCGCTCCCGACGTCGCCGACCAGGCGCCACACCCCCAGGAACTCGGCGCGGTATCCGGGAGGGGCGAAATCGGCTCCCAGGGTCATGATGATCCCGCTGCCGAGTCCGTTCCCGAACCCCATCAGGAGCGCGACTCCGGTGAGCGACCAGAATCCGCCACTCAGTGGGACCAACGCCATCGCGATCGCCATGATCACGATCGACGGCACGGCCACCATCTTCCGTCCGAACCGGTCCGAGACGCTGCCTGCCGGATAGAACAGGACCATGTCGATCGCTGCCGAGATCCCGAAGATCACGCCGACGGTGGCGGCGTCGAGTCCGATGTGTTCCGCCCACAGGGGGAGAATCACCTGCCTCGTCGTGCGGAGTAGCGCGATGGCGATCGTCCCGACCCCGGCCGTGAGGAAGACCGTGCTGTGACGACGGGCGATCCCCAGCACGTCGAGGTTGGGGTGGCCGGGACCGCTGGTGGAGGTGACGTGCGGGTCGCGGATCCTGAGTATCACTCCCAGGGCGGCGATCGCCAGGATGAGGTGGACGAAATACACGCCGTCGAAACCCGCCACCGCCACGGCTGCCGCCCCGACGAACGGCCCCACGAAGGTCCCCATCCGCTGCACGCCACCCATCGTCGACAGCGCCCGGCCCCGGAGGTGGAGCGGCATCACCTCGCTCACGTAGGTGAGGCGGGCCAGCATCCACACCGCCCAGCCGCATCCCATCAGGAACATCCAGAACGAGAAGACGATCACCGAACCGGCCGTCACGGCTCCGAGCAGGGAGGCGATGAGGAGTCCCGTTCCGACCAGCATCGCCTTGCGTTCGCCCAAACGCGCCACCAGTGCACCGCTGGGAACGTCGAACACCATGGTGCCGATCCCGCGCAACGCCACCGCCAGGCCGGCGACGGCTACCGATGCCCCCAGGCTGCGTGCGGTGAGAGCCACCTGCGGTATGACCGCTCCGGCCCCGGCTGCGAAGAGGAACGACGGGACGTAGACGGTGGAGATGAGCGAGCGGATCGTGGGATCCGCTCCGGGACCGTGGGGCTGCATGGCTGCTCGACGCTAGACGCGAGCAGGCGCCCCTCGACCGTCGGCTCAGTCGCCGGCGCGCTCCAGGTGTAGCCCCAGGGATCGGAACGTCTCGAATGGCCGGTTGTATCCCCGCTCGAGGTGGTTGACCCCGCCGATCCGAGAAGGGCCCTCCGCCACGGCGGCGGCGATCACGCCGGAGAACCCGGCTCGCACGTCCGGAATCTCGACGTCGGCGCCGCGCAGCTTGGAGATACCTCGCACCACTGCCGAGTGGACGGCGTTGGTGTCGTGGAAGCGGCAGGCCGGTCCCCCCAGGCAGGTGTCGAAGAGCTCGACCTCCCCGCCCATCGCCCTGACCACCGACGCCGGATACCTGATCCGGTCCTCGAACACGGTCTCGTGCAGGACCGACATGCCGTCGGCTTGGGTCATGAGCACGAGCAACGGGGATTGCCAGTCGGTCATGAACCCCGGATGGGTGTCGGTGTGGACCGCCACCGGTCGCAGCCCCGAGGCGGAGGCGGTGATCCAGTCGTCGTTCACGTCGAAGAGGGCACCCATGCGGCTGAGGGTGGTGATGGCGGTCACCAGCCGATCCTGGCTGCAGCCGGCCACCCGGACGTTGCCGCCGGTGATCAGCCCGGCCGTCAGGTACGAGAACGCCTCGAGACGATCCCCCTGCAGGCGGGTGTGGGCACCACGCAACTCGGAGACCCCTTCCACCACGATCTGGCGATCGGGCCGCTGTTCCAGCCGGGCTCCCATCCGCTGCAGGAACAAGGCGAGTTCGACGATCTCGGGTTCCGTCGCGGCGTTGGAGAGGACGGTGCGTCCCTCGGCCATCGCCGCCGCCAACAGGACCGTCTCGGTGGCCATCACCGACGGGTAGGGGAGATCGATTCTGGCGCCATGCAGCCGGGTCGCCCGGGCGTGGATGCCGTCGTCGGTCTCCTCCACTTCGGCTCCCATCGCCTGCAGGGCGCGGACGTGGAAGTCGACGGGGCGGCGGCCGATACGGTCCCCGCCTGGCAGGGGGACGAAGACCTCGTGACGCAGGTGGAGGAGTGGCCCCAGCAAGAGGATCGGGATCCGGTTGAGGCCGGTGTACTCGTAGGAGACCTGGGACCCGATGTCGTCGGCGGGATGGATCTCGAGGCGGTCCTCGCTGCGTTCGACGCCCACACCGAGCGAGCGCAGTATCGCCTCCGTGATGTCGATGTCGCCGATGTCTGGGATGTTTTCGATCACCGACGGAGTCGATCCCATCACCGCAGCCACCATGTGCTTGGTGACGGCGTTCTTGGATCCGGCCACCTCGACCTCGCCGCGGAGGGGACCGGACGGTTCGACCAGCCAGGCCGGCGATCGTGTCTCGGAAGTCACCCGGACATTGTATGGACCGGGCGGCGTCTACTCGGGGAGCACCTCGGCCCCGGCGATCCAGTCGTCGACGAGTCTTCCGAGTACCGCCAGTGGCAGCGATCCGTTGGCGAGCACGACGTCGTGGAAAGCGGGATAGCTGAACCGCGCCCCCATCGCGGTCCTCGCCTTCTCCCTCAGACGGAAGATCTCTCGCTGGCCCATCTTGTAGGCGAGCGCCTGGCCGGGCATGGCGATGTAACGGTCGACCTCGACCGAGATCGTCTCTTCCGAGAGTGGAGCGTGCGCGGCGAAGAACTCGACCGCCTGGCGCCGGGTCCACCCGAGGTGATGGATGCCGGTGTCCACCACGAGGCGGATGGCCCGCCAGGCATCGGAACTGACCATGCCCAGTCGGTCCACCGGTGTCGAGTAGAGGCCGATCTCGTCGGCCAGGCGCTCGGCGTACAGCCCCCATCCTTCGGCATGTGCGATGTCAGCCGCGTAGTTCCGGAATCGGGGGATGCCTGTCAGTTCGGACGCCAGTGTCCGGTCGAAGTGGTGGCCGGGTATCGCCTCGTGGTGAGCGAAGGCCTCGGCGTCGAAGCGCGTGCGGGTGTGCGGCTGATGGGTGTTCAGGTAGTACCGCCCGGGTCGTGAACCGTCGGGCGCACCGACGCCGTAGTAGGCGGGTGGCATGGACGGCGCCAGCCCGGCGGGCACCGGCACCACCTCGCACAGGTTGCGCGGCATCTTCCCGAACCACGGCGGCACGGCCTCCCACGCCCTCTCGATGGTGCGTCGGGCGTGCTCCAGCATCTCCTCGGCGGTGTCGTAGCGCAGGGAGGGGTCGGTACGCAGTCGTTCGATCACCGCAGCGGGATCGTCGAGACCGAACGCTTCCGTCCCGATCGCGGCGAACTCGTCTCGAAGCGAGGTGGTCGCCTCCTCCAGGCCTATGCGGTGGATGGCCGTCGCGGTGACGTCCAGCCCGGTGAAGGAGCGCACGAGCATGGCGTACCGATCCGCACCGTCGGGGAGGTGCGTCAAACCCACCCGGTCATCGGGGCGGGCCACTGGTCCGGCGGCCTCGGCCAGGAACTCGCGAAAGCGGGCGAAGGCAGGCCGTACCCCCTCCACCACTGCGTGTGTGAGCAGTTCTCGCCACGCCTCCTCGCCCGCCCAGTTCGCCGGGGTGCCGATCTGCAACATCGGCTCCTGCTCGAGTGGCGCTGCGACGCTGGCCTCGATCTGGCCGAGCACCCGTTCCAGGTTGGCGCGGGTTGGGGTGAGGCCGTGCGCCAGGTCGTCGCGGATGCGAGCTTCGACCTCGACAAGCCATTCGGGGATCGATCGCACACGGGTGAGCAGCATCTCCGCCTGTTCGGGGTCGTTGGCGGCGCTGCGGGAAAGGGCCTGGGGGATGGTCGCCTGCACTCCCAGGTAAGGACTGATGGGGGCCGAGTACAGACCGGACGCCCGCAGTTGGACTTGGCTCTCGATGGTCGCGATCAGGATGTCGCGGGTGAGGGTCTCGTCGGACTCGAGATCCGAGAGCTCGGCGGCTCGGTCGGAGATCGAACGCAGTCGGGCGATCAACTCGGCTTCTTCTGGCCCCGACACCGGACCGAGGCGGTCGTCGAAGCGGTGGTCACCGTAGATGGTGGCCAGCAACGGGGACGTCTCCATCCAGGCGTCCCAGAACTCGTCGGCAAGCGCACCAATCGTGTCCGTCATGTGAGCCTTTCGCGAGTTCAGCCTATGCCGGCTCGACGGCAGGGGTCGCCCTGGGGGCGAGCGCCCCGAACCACACGCCAGCCATGACCACGAGGGCTCCGGTGACACCCCGCACGGTCAGCCGTTCGTCCCCCGCCGCCGCTCCGAGCAGCATCGTCACGATCGGGAAGAGCACGAACATGTACGAGGTGGCAGAGGCGCTCCACGTTCTGACCACGAGGAGGATCAGGACGAACAGCCCGACCGAGCCGAGCGTCACCAGGTATCCGACCGCCCACCGCACTTCCGGCTGCTGCGGCAGTATCCACCGGTCTCCTGCCACGGCGGACATCGTGGCGAGGACCACGGCCCCGGTGGCCATCGCCACGGCGTTGGTCATCGCCGGATGGTTGGCGGACACCTTCTTCCCGAGGATGACGCTCTCCCCGACGCACACGATGGCCAGGATCATCGCGCCGAGAGCGAGCGGCGGGATGGCGAGTTCGTCCGGTCCGGTCGAGATCCAGCCGATGCCCACCACGGCGAGGACGGCACCGGCCACCTGCCGGGAACCGAGCCGCTCCATCCCGTGAGCGGCGGCGAGCAGCAGAGTCACGAGCGGCACCATCGCCATCACGACGGTGGCCACTCCTGCCGTGACCCGAACCAACGCCCAGTACATCAGCGCGTAGAACAGACCGAAGCTGAGCAAGCCATAGACGGCGGTGTTCAGCAGCACCCTCCCGCGGGGCCACCGGAGCCGCATCACCAGGACGATCGTCACGAACAACAGCGCGGCCAAGGCGAAGCGCAGGGTGGCACCCCACAGGGGGTCGAGTTCGCGGTTGCTGAACCGGACGCCGATGAAGTTCCCGCCTCCGAGCACGGTCGCCATCGCGAAGGCCGTCAGGGTCGCTCCACCCGGGCGAGCCGGGTCGTGTGTCGCGCTCACTTCGACCCCCTGGTGACCCGACCGGGATCGGTCACGGGTGGGTGATCCGGATTTCTCGCCGTCAGGTACTCGGTGTAGCGGAGCACGAATCCTTTGCCCAACGCCTCGACTGCAGGTGGATGAATCGGTCGCCTGTTCGCAGCCGTGAACACGACAGCACGACGGCCCACGCGGTTCCGAGGACTTCCTCGCCCTGCCGTATCCACGCAGACCCGAGCGAACGATACGGCCGGCGGAAGGGCCCTGCATGTGTGATCGGGTTCCGTCTGTCACCCGAAACGAACGTCGGTCACGTCCGTACGAGAGCAGGCACAACCAGAGAGGAGTGACCATGCGTCGTGTCGTCGTGGTGATGGCAGGTGTGATTCTGGCGACGGCTGCGTTGCCGGCCCGCGCGGATCACACCCACGTTCGAATGACCGGGAACGGGAGCTGCGTGATCCTGGCGGAGAACGGTGGCGAGAAGTACGTGGAGCTCCCGCACGCCGGGATTCATCCCGTCGACCGCCGGCATCCCCTGCACGTGAACGTCCACCTGGGTGAGCCGGGCGAACGCGGTGGTCAGGTGGTCGTCTGGGTGCGGGGGACCCAGGGCGATCTGGACAACTGCGCCGGATACGTGAACGGGAACTGAAGCGACGATGGACGGGTTGGAACAGTGCGGGGCGGTGGGCCGGGCTTCCTCGGTTCGGCGGCCTGCGACTACCATTGTCCCGTCCAGCGCCCGTAGCTCAATTGGATAGAGCGTCTGACTACGGATCAGGAGGTTGGGAGTTCAAGTCTCTCCGGGCGTGCTGCGCAAGAGTCCTGACAGGGCCGATCCTGGCGCCAGACCGAAGCCGTCCACCTGACGTTCTTCGGCTCTTCAGCCCCCCGACCAGGGGCCTTCCACCCGGAGGCTTCCTCCGCACCGTGACCCTGCCGGGACCCGAGGACTCGAAGCGGCTGTAACGTCGGGGATCACACCAGGAGGAGTGACCATGCCGTTGTTCCTGAT
Source organism: Acidimicrobiia bacterium (assembly GCA_035460965.1). GTDB lineage: Bacteria > Actinomycetota > Acidimicrobiia > Spongiisociales > ZC4RG35 > DATHWB01. The sequence goes on along the minus strand of DATHWB010000252.1, from coordinate 24,815 downwards.
CGAGCGAAACTTCGCCGATCGACTGGATCCGGAGGCCATCGACGCCGAGGGCATCAAGCTGGCCAACGACGAGGTCGGCGTGCACTGGCTCTACTCGTTCCTGTCCGCCGACAAGCGCAAGACGTACTGCCTGTACGAGGCTCCGTCGGCGGAGGCCATTCGGAGGGCGGCCGCTCTGGCAGGTCTTCCGGCGGACGTCGTCACCGAGGTGTCGGACAGGGTCAACAACGACGCCTCCCTCGCCCCGATTCCGCGCGGCTAGCTACGCCAGGCCCCGTTCCGAGGCGAACACCGCCGCCGCGGTCCGGTTGGGGCTGCCGGTCTTGGTCAGGATGCTGCGCACATGGTTCGCAGCCGTGTTGGCGGAGATGAAGAGCCGGTTTCCGATCTCCTTGTTGGACGCTCCTTCGGCGAGCAGCCTCAGCACCTCGAGTTCCCGCCGGGTGAGCCCCTCGGGGAGCCCGCCACCATCGACCCGGTCGAGCCGGTTGAGCACCCTCACCTGACCGATGGGCTCCGCGAGACGGCGCGCTCTCGCCCGGTAGTCCGAGGCTCGCTGGGACGAGTCGACGGTGTCGAGGAACTCGGCGTAGTGGGCGAGTGTCGAGGCCTGATGGACGATGGAGCCGATGGCGACATCCATCTGCAGCGCTCGTCGAAAGTGCCGATCGGCACCGTCCACGTCGCCCAAGAGAGCATGCATGCGGCCGAGGTAGCTGTTGGCGCTCCCGAACACGGCGACGCCCTGACCGACGGTGAGGTTGAGGCCGTCGTACTCCGCCATATATGGCATCAGATGCTCCACGGCCGGTCGATCGGCCACGGACAGGGCCGCTTCGGTGAGAAACGCGATCACCGCCGGGTAGATGGCCGCCTGACTGGTGGTCGTCTCGGGCAATGCCAGCGCGCTGGGCAGCAGAGCCCGCACCGGCTCAGCCATCCCCAGCTCGGTGTAGAGCGAGAGCAGCCCCGGACTCCAGGTCCCGTCCTTGGCCGGGTCGCCCGAGATCAGCCCCCTCACGTCCTCCAGACCTCCCGTCTCCCGCTTCACCATGTACATCTGAAGCCCGAAGGGCCCTTCGGCCTCATCGGCGCCGAACGTATAGCCCAACTCATTGATACGGATGGCGGTGGCGGTGGCGGCCCCGAAGTCCCCCGAGATGAACTCGTGGCAGTAGCGCATGCAGCCGTCGACCCACCGCCAGAGCGGCTGACTGGTCTTCTCGGCAGCGAGGTGAAGGTCGGTCCACCCGTCCCGGAAGGCCTGGGGGTCGCCACGGACGTACCCGGCGGATGCCCGGTTGGCCCCGGCGGGTCCCAGTCGGTCGTAGTCACCGGTCCGTAGGGCGATGTTGCGCAGTTCTGCGGACAGCTCGGAGAAGTCTCGGCCGGACTGGGACAGGCTGAAGACGCGCAGGAGTGCGGCGACGAGGGCGTCGGCGACGAGGGCGTCGTCGCCGAGATGGCGAGCCATCTCCAGCGCCTGGTCACCGATCACGCCAGAGGACTCGATGTCTCCCGAGAACGAGTACGCCCGGCTGAGTGAGATCAGAGCGCCGACATACTGGGGATTGGCCGGGTCCGCTGGAACGCGGCCGATCGACCCCTCCAGCAAGGTCCGAGCCTCCTCGCCGGACGCTCCCGGGCGCCACGAGGCCTCCTCGAAGCCCACCGCCGCCTGGAGGGCCGTGGCGGCGTCGGGCGATGCGGTCAGCTCCCGGTAGATGCGGCGCGCCTGGGGGAAGTCGCCGGCGAGCAGATGTGATCTGGCGGCAGAGAGGAGAAGCCGGTCCCGGAGTGAGCTGTCACCCCCTGCCGCCCTGGCCCCCTGTTCCCAGAGTTCGGCGGCCTGCTCGTGGGCCAGGCTCCGACTCGCCGACTCGGCCGCCTCGGAGAGGTAGAAGACCAGCTCGTCCCGATAGCCCAACGAACGCGCTCCCTCGTAGAGGCGGGCGAGGAGCGGCGCCAGCTCGGGTTCGGTCGGATATCGGCCCGAGATGCATTCGGCCAGGCGGGCGTGAGTCTCGGCCGATCGTGACGGCGGGAGCCCTTCGAGGAGGGCCTGCCTGATGAGCGCGTGCTGGAAGCAGTAGCCGCCACCGGAGACCGCGCCCAGCAGCCCGGCGGAGACCGCCTGGTCGAGCGCCCGTAGGGTCTCCGCACCCGGCTGTCCGAACGCGGCGATGACGTCGGTGGCGGCGAACTCCGACCCGAGCACCGCGGCGTGCTCGAGGACGATCCGTGCGGCTTGATCGAACGACCGGATTCTCCGTTCGAGCGAGTCGCGTACGGACAGGGGCAGTGCCACCCGTCGAGTGCGAAAGTCCGGGATCCCGTCGACGGACGGGACCTCGCGCCACACCTCCCTGAGGAAGAACGGGTTGCCTCCGGTCAGATCGAGGAGGAGGGAGGCACTCTCTTTAAGACGGGGATGGTCAGCGCCCATCTCGTCTAACAAGAACCGTTCGATGTCCTCCAGCCGGAAGCCGGCGAGGTCCATCCGACTCACGCCGGTGAGCCGGTGGAGGTCCGCGAGGGCGTAGGACAGCTCGTCGGATCGGTCTGGCGCAGTCGTGCGCATGGTTGCGACAACGAGGAGTCGGGTGTCCTCGGTCGACTCGATCAGGCTGCTCATCAGGAGCCTGGTCGGCGCCGAAGACCAGTGCATGTCCTCGAGGAAGAGCGCCACCGTACGTTCGGTGGCGATGGCCTTGATCAGGTCCACGTAGGCGGCGAAGAGCTCGCGCCGGTATTCCTTGCGGGTCGGGTCCGGGTTCTCCAGGTCGGGACGGTGCCGCCGCACGTGCGGAGTGATGCGGAGCAACTCACTGGCACTGTCGGGAATGAGACCGGCGAGCGAGCCCTCCTCGGTCGTCGTCAGAAGGTGGTGGAGGGCATCGACGAGGGGTTGGTAGGGGTAGCTGAGGTCCGGGGTGTTGTAGCCGAGGAGGACCACTGCGTCCTGGGTGTGGATGGCCCTTCCCAACTCGGAGGCGATGCGGCTCTTTCCCGATCCCGGCTCACCGCCTAGGAAGACAGCTTGTCGCTCGCCCTTCTCCACCAGTTCCCACACCGCCTCCAGCGTCTCCAGCTCCTGACGGCGTCCGATCAACCGCAGGGGCCCGGGGTCGGCGAACCGGCCCGGCAGAGGTGGGGGCGACCATGTGGCCACGGCGCCAGTTAACTCATCGCTCCGCTCGCTGTCGATAGTCAAAGCTGACCAATCACACCTTCGCCAGACAGGTCAGAGCGGGGGATATCCGTCGCGGCCCTCGGTCCATATGTTCCACCCTTCCGTGGACGAGGAGACCCCGATGACAACAGAACTGACCGCGCCATCGCCGATCCCGGCTTCCATGATCGAAGGCCTGGGGTCGAGCCTCACGGGCATGGTGCTGCAACCCGAGGACGAGCGGTACGAGACGGCCATTGCGATCTGGAACGGCATGATCGATCGCACGCCGGCGGCCGTGGTCCAGGCGCTCTCGGTCGCCGACGTCGTCCGGACGGTCCGTTTCGCTCGTGAGCATCACCTCGAACTGTCGATCAAGGGCGGGGGTCACAACATCGCCGGGTTGGCGCTGTCCGACGGGGGCCTCACGCTCGACCTGTCGCTGATGCGGGCGGTGGAGGTGGACTCCGTGTCCGCCACCGCTGTCGTGCAGCCGGGGTGCACGCTCGGTGACGTGGACAGGGCCACCCAGGAACATGGCCTGGCGACGAGCCTCGGGTTCGTGTCCGAGACCGGGGTGGCCGGTCTGACCCTCGGTGGCGGGTTCGGCTATCTCACGCGGCAGTTGGGTTGGACCGTCGACAGCCTTCTCGAAGTCGAGATGGTGACTGCGGCCGGGGACGTGATCCGCGCCTCACGAACCGTGAACGCAGACCTGTTCTGGGCACTCAGGGGTGGCGGCGGCAACTTCGGTGTCGTGACCGAGTTCGTCTTCCGACTTCACCCGGTGGGTCCCGAAGTCACCGCCGGCCTCATCGCATGGTCGGCGGAGGAGTCGGCCGGGGTGACCGAGCTCTTCCGGCGTGTCACCGAGGCCGCCCCGCGCGAGCTGACGCTGGCGATGCTCATGCGAAATGCTCCCTCAGCACCGTGGTTACCGGAGGAGAAGCACGGCAAGCCCATGATCGCCTTCGTCGTGTGCCACACCGGCGGTCCGGAGCAGGCCGCCCGGGACCTGGCAGAGATCCGTTCGTTCGGCCATCCCTGGGCAGACCTGATCCAGGTGAAGGAGTACACCGCCCAGCAGTCGATGCTCGACGCCACTCAGCCGAGGGGGATGCACTACTACTGGAAGTCGGAGTTCCTGCCCCGGCTGAGTGACGACCTGCTGGCCGACTATCGGACGCAGTTCGACGGCCTCGAAGCGCCCGCCAACCAGATCGTCCTCTTTCACCTGGGAGGGGCCCTGACCGACTTCGAGGAGGACGACGGCGCCGTCGGCAATCGTGACGCGGCTTACGCCTGCGTCATCCAGTCCATGTATCCCGCCGACGGCCCGGCAGCAGCGAACCGGGAGTGGGTGAGATCGGCGTGGACGACCTTGCGGAAGTACTCGACGGGTGGGAACTACGTGAACTTCCACACCGCCGACGAGCCCGACGACCGGATCGCCGAGTCGTACCGGGGAAACCTGGCGCGTCTGGTGGCCGTCAAGACCAAGTACGACCCGGAGAACCTCTTCCGGGTGAACCGAAACATCAAGCCCGCGCCATCGGCGTGAGGGCTACCGAGAAAGGACGAGGATGTCACCTCAGAGTTCGTTACAGCATGACCAGCGGTCCGCTCCCACTTCCGGGGAGCGAGGACAAGACCTGCGAGCAGCACCGCCGGCCATGGGCGGCCCGACAGATGGAGTCGTCTCCCCGGGGAGAAGGAAGGTCGACCGACCGGCAGCGATCACCCGGAAGCGACTGGTCGCCGGGATCGCGGCGGCGGTGCTCTCGGTCTCAGCCGCCACGGCCGTGTACGTGGTCGCCCAGGATGATTCCGCAGGCGGCGGCGCGTCGCGCAACGCCACGAGTGAGCGATCGATGGACGAGATCCTCCGTGACCTCGCCAACCGTGGCCTGATCCCCGCTCAGGCCCTCGACCCGGAACCGGTGTCTGTCGACGGGATCCTGCGTGACCTCGTCAACAGGGGGCTGATCCCGGCACAGACCCTGGATGGTTGAGCCGTCCTCCGAGCGTGCCGCGCAGGGCCGTGGGCTGGCGCGGGCCGCGTCCGAACCGTGGGCTCGCCAACACACTCAGTGTGTTGGCGAACCCAGGGTATTGCTGTGGCGAGCCTGCAGGAGGGTCGGAAAGTTGACAGCGGTGTGGCGTGGCCGGTATCCCCGGGGTCCCGTGAGGTAGGAGAGCCCGGATGAAGGTATTGGCATTGGGAGTGGGGACGCCCACCCCCACCGTGAACAACTGGGGATCGTCGTTCGTGGTCGAATACGGGGACAGCAAGCTGATGTTCGACTGCGGTCCTGCCGCCACCGATCGACTCGTCCGCGCCGGCGGGTACCCGACCGAGATCGGGCACCTGTTCCTCACCCACCTCCACTTCGACCACGTCGTGGACCTGCCGGCGCTACTCCTGTCACGCTGGGATCAGGGGGGCCACTACCTGCCGCCGATCGAGATCGTCGGTCCACAACCGACAGACACCTTCGTCGAGGACCTGATCGGCAGACAGGGTGCGTTCCGACACGACATCGAAGCCCGAATCGGGTTCCCGGGCAGCCAGCAGGTGTTCATGAACCGCGGTGGAGTGCTCCCGCGCCCGTGGCCCGAGACCAACAGCACGGTCGTCGCCGCCGGGGACTCCTACGAAGGGGACGGATGGCGGGTCACGGCGGGTCACGCCCAGCACGTCCAGCCCTATCTCGACTCTCTCGCCTACCGCCTGGAGACGGACAGCGGTTCAGTCGTCTTCACCGGCGATACCGGTCCGTGCGACGAGGTCGTGCAGTTGGCCACGGGCGCTGACGTCCTCTATTCGATGTGCTGGGATCTGCAGGGGGACATGCGGCGGATGGGGGAAGACAACGGCCAGACGGGACCCATCACCGCGGGGCAGATGGCCGCCGCCGCCGGTGTGGGCACGTTGGTGCTGGTTCACCACGGACCGAATCTGGATGTCGACGAGCATCGCCGGCAGGCGATCGAGGAGGCGGAGAGCGTCTTCGACGGTCGGGTGGTGTTCGCCGACGAGGGTCTGGCGCTCGACGTCGGGTGACGCCTCCCCGGCGGACGGATCAGCGCAGCTGGTCGGGGACCCGTTCGAGCCGCCGGGCGAGTTCCTGGATGATCGCCACCGCAACTTTCGGGTTGCGCTCGATGAAGGGCATCAGGTCCCACTTGGCGACCCGAAAGGCGCGCACCTCCGTCTTGGCGTAGACCCCGGCGCTGCGCGGGTGGTCGGAGTCGGCGAAGAGCGCCATCTCTCCGATGTGGGCGCCCGGTCCCATCTCCGTGACGATGGTGTCGCCGCGACGGACTTCGACCTCGCCGTCGACCACGATCCACATCGTCATCGCCTCACGGGAGCCCTCCCGGACGATCGCCTCTCCTGGGGAGAACTCACGTACGGAGGCGATCGACGCCAGACGCTGCGTGTCGGCCTTCGAGAGTGCCCCCAGGAACGGGGAGGACTCGATGACGCTCAGGATCTCGTCGGACACCGGGGTACGCCTTTCTCAGTCGATCGGCACGATACCGCGCTCGTCGCGCACGCGTCTGACCGCCGGGAGGGCGTGCCCTCTCCGGCGGTCGAACTCGTGCGCGAAAACCACCGTATGGGTGGTCCTGAACCCAGGGTTACCTCAGAGGCAGAGGCCTTCGTCGTTAACGCCGCGTCCGCACAGGGTCGTGACTTCGACGGACTTGAGGCCGAAGGTCTCGTCGTCGGGCTGTCCGAAGACGTGGACGCGGAACCCGCGCACGGCGTCGTCGCCGATGCCGATCACGTCGTACGTCACCTCTCCGAGGTCGCCGACGGTCGGGGAGACCGTGAGCACGATGTTCGAAGCGGGCTCGTCCGACGCGAACGTCTCGGCCACGATCAGGCCGATGTCGAGCATCGTCTCGGCGTATGGGCCGTCGCCGAGAGTCGCCACCACGTGGGAGGTGGCGTCATCGGTCACGCCGATGTACCCGATGAAGGACATGTGGACCCACCCCGTGGTGCCCTCGAAGTCCACCTCGATCCAGAAGGCGTCACCGAGGTCCCGCGTGTTTCCCAGGGCCGTCAGGTCGTCGTAGAGGTTCGGAATCTCGGCCACGATGTCCTGGTCCGCTCCGGGGGCGGCGCGCAGGTTCAGCACATCGTCGTGTGCCACACCGATGACCGCCAGCGTGTCGCCTTCCCGCGGGCCGAAGTCGATCGGCTCGCCGGGCAGTTCGGGTGTGGTCGTGGTGGTATCAGGCTGTGTCGTGGTCGTCGTCTCTGGTTGTGTCGTGGTCGTCGTCGTGGTCGACGCCTCGGTGGTGGTGGTCGCCGCGGAGTCGCCGCCACCGCAGGCGGCGAGAGCGAGTGAGAGAACGGCGAAGAGCATGGTGGCGCGCTTCATGGATCCTTCCTTGCTGGTGTTCGTACAGATAGGACGGCTTCGCCGTTGTTCGGGTTCCCGTCGGGGACGTCCCGGGTCGGCTGAAGGTGTCTCTGACGAGGCGAGAATGCCTCCTTCATGTTCACAGGAGAGCGGATGAAGACCAAGACCAGCCAGGTGACCGCCGTGCCCGCAGCCACTTCGTCGGCGGCACTCGCCCACTTCCAGTCTCTGCTTTCTCTCGAGACGGACTGTTGGGACGTCCATCACGATGTGACAGCAGGCGTCGACGACTTCGTGCTGCTCGACGTGCGCAGTCCCGACCAGTACTCCGAGGGTCACCTGCCGGGCGCGGTCAACCTGCCGCACGCCCGAATCAACGAGCGAAACCTCGCCCACTATCTGAAGGAGACCCTCTTCGTGGTCTACTGCTCCGGACCCCACTGCAACGGCGCCGACAAGGCGGCCGCTCGGTTGGCCCGGCTCGGGCGTCCGGTCAAGAAGATGATCGGCGGGGTCGAGGGTTGGCGGGACGAGGGATTCGAGCTGGAACGGTGAGCGGACGGTCGAACGTCTCCGCGGACACGGGTCCGGGTGGGTTCCTCTTCCGTTTCGCGGTGCTGGCCGACACGCACATGAACCCCCGCGACGGGGAGAGCCCGTCGCCGTGGCTCACCAACCGCGCCGCCAACGCACGTACCCGGGCGGTGGTGCGGGAGATCAACCGTCTCCAGCCGGCGTTCACGATTCACCTCGGGGACATCGTCCATCCCGTGCCTTCCCAGGACACCTACGCCCGGGCCGCGGACCGTGCCCACCGGGTGATGTCGGCCCTGGAGGCACCTTTGCACTATGTACCAGGCAACCACGACATGGGCGACAAGCCGGTCGATTGGGCTCCGGCGGCGGTCGTCAACGACGAGTTCCTGGACGCCTATGCCCGGCACTTCGGGACGGATCACTCCACATTCGACCATGAGGGCTGTCGCTTCTTCGTCCTCAACTCGCAGGTGCTCAACACCGGGTCGACCCGCGAAGCCGAACAGTGGGACTGGCTGGAGACCGAGTTGGAGACGGGCACCGGTCTCCGGACCTTCCTGTTCACGCACTACCCCCTCTACGTCGCCGAAGCCGACGAGATGGAGCACTACGACAACATCGGGGAACCGGCCCGATCGCGCCTCCTCGACCTGGTCGAGCGCCGCGGCGTCGAGGGGGTGTTCGCGGGTCATGTCCACAACTTCTTCTACGACCGCCGGGGCGGTTGCGACTTCTACGTCCTCCCCGCCGTGTCCGCCGTGCGGCACGACTACTCGGAGCTCTTCACGACTCCTCCCGCGGCAGACCAGGAGCACGGAAGGGACGACAGCGCCAAGCTCGGGTTCTTCGTCGTGGACGTCCACGAGCGAGACCACATCGCCCACTTCGTGCGCAGCAACGGAGCCACCCTCGATGAGGCGGCAGGCACCCCCTCGCATCGGATGCGCCCACCCGGCCCCCACAGCCGAACCCGGGTCGACTGCCCGGTGGGCGTGGACATGCGACAGGGGTGGGGCCGGATCCTCGAAATCCCCTATCAGGGCGTGGTCGACGAGTTCTACCGCAAGCGAGCCCGCAACGACTACCTGCTGGCGGCGCTGTGGGAGATGGGCATCCGAAACCTCCGGGTGCCGATCGGCGACCTGGTCGACGACGAGGTCCGGGCTCGGATGCAGGTCCTGCACGAACTCGGGCACCGCTTCGTAGCGTTCACCTACGAGATCCCCACGGGCAAGGCCGCTCGCGCGATCCTGCAGCACGGCTCCCTCCTCTCCGGGATCGAGGTGATCCTCCCGGGGCGGAGGCTGACCGAGGCCGCGGGGGAGTTGGGCGAGTTGCGCAGGACCGCCGGCGTTCCGGTCCACCTGTCCCGGTTGCGCAGTTCGGCCGAGGCGAGGGCGGACGGGGCGGCGTACACCCACTTCATCAGCCACGGGTTCGATGTCGAGGACCCCTCAGAGTTCGATGTGTCCGCGGTCGACGCAGTCGTGATGCGGGCGGCCGCCGGAGACCTGGTGGACGAGGTGGTGTCCCGGGCTGTCGCCTGGGCGTCGGAGCGTGGAACCCGAGCCGTGGTCTACGTCTCCCTCGCCGACGAGGACCCGGCCATCGTGGCCGACGACGAGCCGGCCACCGCCCGCCGGGTGGCGGCAGCGTTGTTCGCCGGTCACGCCGTGGGGTGTTCCATCCACCTCGACACCATCGCCGACATGGACCGCGGTTACTTCCCCCGGCTGGGGCTGGTCGATCGTCGTTTCAACCCGAGGGCTGCCGGGCACGTGTTCGGCACCCTGCAGGGCGCGATGGCTCCCGCCGGACCATTCACCGGTCTGCGGGTGGCCGGTTCAGCCGGCGGCAGCCGGGTGCTCACGACCACTGCGGCACACGGCCCGATTTCGCTGATCCTCCCGTCCGGGTCGGAGGCGACGTTCCCGGTGGCCGGAACCCGCGTTCTCGATCTCGAGTCGGGGCTCGAAGTCGAGATCGCCGATCGGGCGTCCGTCACATTGGCTCATGCACCCGTCTGGCCGCTCCTGGTCACCTAGCGGTCGGCCAGCTGGATCCGGCTCACCATCTCCGCCAGCAGGGCGGCATCGGCGTCCGAGTCGACGGGGATGCTGAACTCGACCTTGGTGCAGATCCCGCCGTACCGTTCGCGGACCGCCTCCGCCAGACGGTCGTGAGGAGCGACGACGGCGATCGTCTCCACCATCTCATCGGTGACGTGGCGTTCCATCTCGTCCCATCGGCCCTGCTTGGAGAGCACCGAGAGACGCTCGGCGGTGTCGCCCCAGTCGTGGGTGTCGAACACCGGCCGGTAAGTGCGCGTCGACGCATAGAAGGCGATGCGGGCGCGCACATCCGACACCCGTCGTTCGAGGGTGATGTCGTCGGGCGCCGTGACGATGAGGGGACTGGCGCACACGTCCAGGGCGGTTCGCTCCCGCCCTGCCTGCCGCGCCCCCGCGTCGACGGACGGGACGAGCACCTCTTCCAGGTAGCGACGTGTACAGATGGGGTGGGGCCGGATGCCGTCCGCGACGCGCCCCGCCACCCGGGCCATTCCGGCGTTCACGGCGGCCAGGTGGATGGGGATCGTCGGATGCTCGATCGGCCCCGGGTCGAAGAGGGGATTCATGAGAGTGAGGTGGTAGTGCTGGCCGTGGAAGTCGAGTGTCGTTCCGTGCTGCCAGCAGTCCCACACCGCCCGAACGGCCTCGACGTATTCCTCGATCCATGGCGCCGGCGCCGACCACTTCATCCCGAACCGTCGTTCCACATGTCCTTTGACCTGTGTTCCCAACCCGAGTACGAACCTGCCCTGGGCGGCGCGTTGGAGGGTCCACGCGGTCATGGCCGTGATGGTCGGGCTGCGGGGGAACGCCATCGCCACTGCCGTCGTCAACTCGATGCGGCGGGTGGTGGAGGCGGCGAGCGCCATGACGACGTAGGGATCCTCCTTGGTCTCCGTGAGGACGAGACCGTCGAACCCGAGTCGCTCCACCTGGGCGGCGGCGTCCGGTACCCCGGCCACGTCCAGGCGCCGATCGGTCGACCGGAGCCCAGGGTCCACCTTCCCGAGCGGCAGATGCGTCTCGACCTTCACTGGAACTCCTGAACCGGGGGATTCCGATCGTATCCAGGCTGCTCAAGGGCCGCCCCACGCGACCCGATACACGATGCGGGGCACCGTCGTCCTGAGAGGTTCGACATGAGCCTGACAACCGAGCTTCTCCGCTTCATCCATCGAGCCGGGTCGGAACGCGACGCCACTCGCATCCTGTCGGAGATGACACGGTTCGTCGCGCACGAGTTCGCGGTCCACCGTGTCAGTGTCTACGTCCTCGACGACGGGCATTTCGTCCCGCTCGTCTCGGAGTACTGGTCGGGCGAGACCAGACCGGAGTTGTGGTCCGAGTTTCGTGAGCACGGACATGTCGACCATCTACCGGTCGTCGAGCGCATGAAGGCCCGACCTGGTCCGATCCTCGACGTGGATCCGTCATCCGGCTTTCCCACACGGCTGGTGCAGCGGTTCCAGATCCGCCCCTATCTCGCCCTTCCCCTGCAAGGTGACACCGACGGAATGGTGGGAATGGTGCTCATCGAGGGTGACCCCGAGGAACTCACGGCTCAGAGCGACGAACTGGCAGAGCTGGCGTCCTTCGTCTCGCTCGCCGTGCAGAATGTGCGCGCCTTCCAACGCGAGCAGCAACGTGCCCGAGAGGCCGAGGCGCTCCTTGAGGTGTCCGCGGTCCTCACCCATTACACGGATCCGACCCGGGTGCTCGCCTCGGTTGCCCAGTACTCGGCGCGGGCGACCGGGTTCGAGCGGGCGTCGATCTTCATCCTCGACGGCGACGGCGTGCTGGTTCCGACGATGAGCCAGTTCGCGGACGGACACACCGATCCCGAGGCGTGGGAGGACTTCATCTCCCGGAATGGAGAGGTGCCCGCCTGCCGTCGAGTCGTGGACAGCGGTGAGCCGCTGCTGGTGCGCAATGCCGGTAGCGATCCGACCCTCGTCGGAGCGGAGTGGCGGGACTCGTTCGGCCTCCGGTCGATGCTGCTGGTTCCTCTCGAGGCCTGGGGGGAACGGTTCGGGGCGATGGTGCTGGATCATCGTGAGGCGCGGACGATCAGCGACGACCAGGTCAGGGTGGCCTTGGGAGTGGCATCGCACGGGGCGGCGGCGATCGGCCTCGCCCGGCTGCTCGACGCGGAGCGGGCGGCGAAGGACCGGTTGGCCGAGTTGGATCGCCTCAAGACGGCGTTCGTCGCCACGGTGTCCCACGAACTCCGCACGCCCCTCACCACCATCGTCGGATTCACACAGGTGCTGCCGAGCCTGGTGGACGGCGAGGCCGCCGAGTTCGTGGCGCTGATGGGGAGGGAGTCTCTGCACCTGGAGGCTCTGATCGCCAACCTGCTGGACACGTCACGCCTCGAAGCCGGAATCCTCGACATCCGCCGTGACCCGGTCGATGTCTCGCGGGTGGCCCGGGAGGCGGTGGACCTCGTGGCGCACCTGCATCCCGCCGTCCGGATCGACGCCTCGATTCCGGACGACGTCTGTCTGGTCGCCGGAGACGCCCCCCGCTTGAGGCAGGTGCTGGTGAACCTCCTCGAGAACGCATGCAAGTACGGCGGGGGGAGCGTGGCGATCCGGCTGGAAGGGGATGCCGATCGGTTGCGGTTCGTCGTCGACGACGCCGGGCCGGGAGTGCCCTTCGACGAGCGTGAGGCGGTGTTCGACCGCTTCCACCGCCTCCACGAAGGTCAGGAGTCGGGCACCGGGATCGGACTGCACCTGGTCAAGGCCCTGGTCGAAGCTCACGGCGGGGCGGTGGCGGTCGATCACTCACCCATCCTGGGTGGTGCGCGGTTCAGCGTCGAGGTGCCGCTGAGCGCTCCCGAGATGGGCTTGCCTGACTCAGATTCTCGTCGGGTGGCGTCGGCTCACCGATAGTCGGTGACGTACTCGCGTAGTGCCTTGGTCTCGTCGACCAGTTCGCCCATGCGGTGCTTGACCAGGTCGCCGATGCTGATCACTCCCACCAGCTTCCCGTCGACCAGGACCGGCATGTGCCGGAACCGGCCATGTGTCATCGAGTCCATCACGTCCTCGATGTCGTCCTCGGGCCCGCAGGTTCGCACGTCCCTCGTCATCAACTCGGCGACGGTCATCTCCAGCAGTGCCGGGCCGTGATCCACCATCGCTCGGACGAGGTCCCGCTCCGAGATGATGCCGGCCACCGTGTCGCCGTCATCGCTGACCACCAGGGCTCCGATGTTGTGCGTCTTGAGGCGCAGCAGAGTCGTGCGGATCGAGTCCGAGGACGCCACTTTGGTGACGTTGTCTCCCTTGCTCGACAGGATCGTCTTGACGCGCATGTGGCTCCTCTCCGTACCCGCTGTTCGCGAGCACGTCGGCGAGAGCCGCCGGACGCCGGGGCGATCACCGTCGACCCTCCTGTTCCCGGAATCTATCCGAACGCGGTGCCGCGTGACGGTGGGATCGACTGGCACAAGCCCCCCGAACAGCCATCATCGGCGTGTGACCGAGATCCCGGACGACGATTGGTTCGATGCCCCCGAGGACGAAGAACCGCCGGCGCACCCTCCGTGGCGTCGGCGAACCATGCTCGTCGTGGGGATCCTGGTGGCCGCGTCGATGCTGGCGTTTCCCCTCTGGAACGTGATCAGGGGCGCCAACCCACCCGTTTCGGACAGCGGATTGGAACTGTGCGGCTTCGACTACTGCGTCGTTCAGGACGCCATGCGCCAGGTGGGGCTGGATCTGACGATGAGCAGGCTCACCAACGTCCTCCTCGACGAGGAGGACGCCCGTGCGCTGGCCGATGCACTGGTGGATCACCTCGGCGTCGAACCGGTGACTCTGGAGGTGGTCGACAGGATCGAGGGCAGGATCTCCGGCCAGTACGACCCGTCGACGAGGCACATCCTCGTCGAGCGCCCGGCGCGGGCCTGGATCGTTCTGCACGAAGTCGCACATACGCTGGCATCCGGGCACGCGGAGGACTTCCAGGCGGTCCTGATCGACCTGGCACGCTCGCCGGTGGTCGTCGAGCCGTGACGACCCCGGGATCCAGCGGCCGGTAGCCTCGGCGCCGATGCCATCCGGCACCCACGACGCGCTTCCCGACGACCGCAACGAGCACATCCTCGTCTCGGTCAATGGCCGGCTGGTGCCACGCGCCGAAGCCTCGATCTCGGTCTTCGACAGCGGGTACCTGGTCGGTGACGGGATCTGGGAGGCTGTCCGACTGCACGACGGGGTGCTCGTCTTCCTCGACGACCATCTGGATCGGCTGTGGGCGGCGGCAGCCACCACCGGGATCGACATCGGCCTGGCCAGGGGCGAGCTGACGGCCGAGCTGTGGAAGGTCCTCGACGCCAACGGAATGACCGACGGTGTGCACGTGCGGTTCATGGTCACCCGCGGAACGAAGCGCACGCCGTCCCAGGACCCTCGGTTGACCGTGTCGGGGCCGAACATCGTGATCATCCCCGAGTACAAGATCATGCGGGAAGGACCTGGCGTCCGGTTGTTCACCTCCACGATTCGCCGAGGCGGGCCGGAGATGCTGGACCCACGCCTCAACTGCCACTCCAAGCTGCACGAGGTGATGGCACTCAACCAGGCGCTGGCAGCCGGCGCCGACGAGGCGTTGATGCTCGACCCGCATGGCAACGTCGCCACCTGCAACTCGACGAACTTCTTCATCGTGCGCCGGGGCGAGGTGTGGACGTCCACCGGCGCGTACTGCCTGCACGGCATCACGCGGTCGAAGGTGCTGGAGGTTGCTCGGGCGGCGGACATCCCGGCTCACGAGAAGGACTTCTCCCTCTTCGAGGTGTATTCGGCGGACGAGGCCTTCGTCACCGGGACCTTCGGGGGGCTCACGACGGTCCTCTCCGTGGATGGCAAGGAGATCGGAGTCGGAGGTTCCCCGGTCACCGCTCGGCTGCGGGCCTTGTACGAGAAAAAGGTCACGGCCTTCGTGGCGGCGGCTGCCCGCCGGGACCAGGCGTGACGCTGCGACTGTGCGTGTGGTGCGGTCCTCGCACGATCTCGACCGCCCTGATGTACAGCTTCGCCCAACGATCCGACACCACCGTGGTGGACGAGCCGCTCTACGGCCACTACCTGCGTGTGACTGCCGCCGGTGACTACCACCCCGGCGCCGCCGAGGTGATCGCATCGATGGAGTCGAACGGTGCCAACGTCGTGAGGAACGTGATCCTCGGCGACTACTCGACGCCGATCGTGTTCTTCAAGCAGATGACACATCATCTGGTCGATCTCGATCGAGACTTTCTCGACCGGACGGTGAACGTGATCCTCACCCGCGATCCGCGCGACATGCTCCGCTCGTACGCCGCCGTGGTCGAGACGCCCGGACTGCTCGACACCGGGTACCTCCAGAACGCTCAGCTGCTGGCCGAACTCCGGGCCCGTGGCCAGGACCCTGTCGTACTCGATTCGACGGTCACGCTGCGGGACCCCGAGGGCGTGCTCCGCCGTTTGTGTGACCGCCTCCAGATCCCGTTCGACCCGGCGATGCTGTCCTGGAAGGCGGGACCCCGTCCCGAGGACGGGGTCTGGGCTCCGCACTGGTACGGGTCGGTGCATCGTTCCACCGGTTTCGGTCCGCCCACGACCCACCAGGACCCGTTCCCGGCACATCTCGAGGGGCTTCTGGAGGCTTGCCTCCCGTATTACCGCACCCTGTCGGAACTCGCCTTGACGCCATGACGCGTAGTCTCCTGTGATGGATCGGGACGCAGTTTGGCGGTTCATGGAGAGGTTCGTGGACATGGCTGCAGGGACGGCCACGATCTTCACCCTGGCCGTGGCCGACAGGTCGGGCCTGCTCGGAGCGTTGTCGGAATCGAATCCCCTGACCGTCGACGAGCTCGTCGAACAGACCGGACTGCAGAGGCGTTATGTCGAAGAGATCCTCCACCAGCTCACGACCGCCCGCGTGCTCCACTACGAACCCGACACAGGCACGTTCACGCTCCCTGCGGAGCACGCCACGGTGATCGCCGACGATGCCAGCCCGTATGCCATGACGGGATGGCTCGACATGCTCCCCACTGCCGGGATGTTCATCGACGACGTCGCCGAGGCGGTACGAACCGGGGGAGGGGTGCATGCCTCTCGATACCCAGACCTGATGGTGCGAGCGGTCGACCGGGCCAACGCACCGGGCACACGCATCCTGCTCACGCGTCGCTGGCTCCCGGCGATGCCCGACGTGGTCGCCCGGCTCGAGGAGGGAGCGAGGGTGGCCGACGTCGGATGCGGATCCGGCACCGCCGCCGTCACGATGGCCGCCGCCTATCCGAAGTCGGAGTTCTTCGGATACGACGTCGACCCGCGGGCGGTGGAAGCAGCCCGAGCTGCGGAGGTGGGGAACGCCCACTTCGAAGTCCTGTCGGCGGACTCGATCCCGACCGACCCGCCGTTCGATCTCGTCACCGCCTTCGACGTCGTCCACGATCTGGCCGACCCTGCCGCCGCCCTGCGGCGAATCCGCCAGGCGTTGGCGCCCGACGGGGTGTTCCTGATGATGGAGCCCGCGGTGGAGTCGGCGCTGGAGGACAACATCGAGCCGCGGGTGGCGCTGCTCTACGGAGTCAGTGTGCTCTTCTGCATGACTCAGTCGCTGGCGGCAGGCGGCCCCGGCCTGGGGACTGCGTGGGGACCGGCCCGGGCCGAGGAGCTCTGTCGGGAGGCCGGATTCACCCGCTTCCGGCGCCTTCCCATCGACAATCCGTTCAGTGCGTTCTTCGAGGTCAAGCCGTGACTGCAGTCGTCGCCCTCGGGAGCCGATACAGTTCACGGCGCCGGTGAGGGGGCTCGTCGGTCGATTCGAGAGAACACCAGATTGATGGGGGAAGATTTCACATGACCCGACGCATCGCCTTGCTCTTGACCACGCTGCTCGTGGTCGCGGCCTGCGGTCCCGGCGACGGCGCAGAGTCGACCACGACCGCGGCTGAGACCACGACCACGACGGCGGCGGAGACCACGACCACTACCGCGGCTGAGACCACGACCACGTCGGTGGCCCAGGAAGAGGGCTCGTCGGAGGGTCTGGCCTCGATCCGCGCGGCGATCGCGCAGAGTGCCGAACTCACGTCCGCTCGCATGGAGGGACTGATCGAGGTGACCGGCGCCGTCGAGGACGGACAGGTCATGGACATCACCATGCCGTTCGGCGGAACGTTCGACCACTCCACCGGCAACTCCAGCTTCTACATGGACTTGAGCGGCTTCACCGGAATGGGTGGCGAGGAGGTCCCGGCCGAATTCGCAGACATGTTCGGCGAGATGGAGATCCGGGTCATCGACGGGATCTCGTACATCAAGTTCCCGTTCTTCGCCATGATGTTCGGCGCCGAGACGCCGTGGATCAGTGCACCGGCCGAGGAGGGCGAGGACTTCGTCGCCGACTTCTCGTTTGGCGCCGCGGACGACCCGACCGGGGTGCTTCAGGACCTGGAGGATGCCGACGCCGAGGTGACGGAGATCGGTCGCGAGACGATCAACGGCGTGGAGACGACCCACTACCGGGTGATCTTCGACGCCGCCGAGATCTACGCCCAGGCAACACCCGAAGAGCGGGCCGAGATGGAAGCGGAGGGGTTCATCCCGGACGGAGAATTCCCCGTGGACCTGTGGATCAGCGACGACGGCTGGATCATCCGGTACGTGATGGATGTCGACGGCGCTTCGTTCGGCGGTGATGACGAGTTCGAACGCATGGTGATGACGTTCAACCTCTACGACATCAACCAGCCGGTGTCGATCGTCGCTCCCGATCCCTCCGAGGTCACCGACGTGGACTCCCTCAGCTTCTTCGGGATGTCGAGCGGCTGAGGCTCGACCGCGTTTTGTCTGTCTAGACGCGTCAGTAATGACGCGCTGGTTCGCTAAAAACGCGTTCGGCGCCCGTTCTCGGGGCTAGGCGATTACCGACTGTCACTGGTTTCGGTCACCATTCCGGAGAGTCCACCTGAGGAGACCCGATGGCCCACTACCGATGCCGCATTCGAACTCCGCTGGCGCAGGTCGACGCCTTCGACTTCATGGCCGATGTCAGGAACTTCCAGACGTGGGACCCCGGGGTGGTGTCCGTCGCTCAAGTGTCCGGCGACGGTGCGGCCCCCGATGCGATGTACGACGTGGTCACGTCAAACGGGGGCCGCGAGATGACCTTTCGCTACTCGGTCACTGCCTTCGACCCGCCGATCGGGTACACCATCGTCGGTAGGAAGGCGCCGTTCACCTCGACGGACCTGATCGAAGTGGAGCCCGCCGAGGACGGATCGATCGTGACGTACCAAGCCGACCTCACGATGCCGTTTCCCCTCTCGCTGGCCGACCGGTGGTTGCAGAAGGTGTTCGACCGCATCGGCGACGCCGCCGCCACGGGTCTCGCCGACGCCCTGGACGGTGAGTGGCTGCGATGACTGCGGCCGATGTCGTCGACGCGGTACTCGAGGCCCCTGTCGTCACGTCCTTCACCCGCCTCGGATACGCGGTCCGCAGTCGGGTCGAGGGATGGCGTCCGTTGTGGGACTACGACCTGCGGGGTCGAACCGTTGCCATTACCGGACCGACGTCGGGGATCGGCGAGGCGGCCGCCGGCTGGTACGCCCGCCTCGGTGCCGACCTCATCCTGATCGCACGCAACGAGGAGAAGGTCGCCTCGCTCGCCGCCCGCCTCGAGGAGGAGACCGGGAACACCACGATCTCGAGTGTCACCGCCGACTTGGGGGATCTCGAGTCGGTACGTGCGGCCGGTGCCCGCATAGCCGAGACCCACGACCGCCTCGACGTCCTCGTCCACAACGCCGGTTCGCTGTTCAACGAACGCCGGACCCAACCCGACGGGACCGAGACCACCGTGGCCGTGCAGGTGATCGGGCCGTTCCTGCTCACAGGGCTGCTGCTCGACCGGATCGCGCCGGGGGGTCGAGTGCTGACGATGTCGTCCGGCGGAATGTACGCGGTCCCGCTCACCGTGACGGGCCTCGAGATGGACGAGGAGTCCTATCGAGGCGCCACCCAATACGCCATCGCCAAGCGGGCGCAGGTGACACTCAACGAGATGTGGGCCGAGAAGGTGCCCGCGGTGCACTTCCATGCCTTCCACCCGGGTTGGGCGGACACACCGGGAGTGGAGGGCTCGCTGCCAGGGTTCCGCAGGGTGGTCGGACCCCTGCTGCGCAGTGCTCACCAGGCGGCCGACACCATGGTGTGGCTCTCGGCGGACGACGGCCCTCCGTTGGCGACCACCGGCGGCTTCTGGCTGGATCGCCGGATCCGTGACATCCACAAGCTGGCACGCACCCGTCGATCCGACACGGCGGAGAGAAGGTCCGCCCTCTGGGACCTCGTCTCGGCGAAGGCCGAGTGGAGCCTGCCGTGACCACGGTGCTGGATCTCACCGATCCGGACGAGATCGCCGGCCACTATCTGGCGGACGAGAGGCCGGTACGCCAGGAACGTCCCTGGATCACGATGGGGATGATCTCGTCGCTCGACGGGTCTGCCACCCTCGACGGGGGGTCGACGGCGCTGGGAGGTCCGCCCGACCGGGCGGTGTTCCGAGCGTTGCGAGCCGTAGCGGACGTGATCCTGGTGGGAGCGTCGACGGTGCGGAGCGAGCGGTATCGATCGGTTCGTCTCCCCGATCGCTTGGTCGCCTGGCGAAGGAACCAGGGCCTGTCCGAGGCTCCGCGGCTGGCCATCGTCTCCGCCCAACTGGGGTTCGACCCGACAGACTCCCTGCTCGACTCGAATCCGATCCTGGTGACGTGCGAGGCGGCTCCCTCCCCGGAACGATCCAGGTGGGCGAGCCGGGGTGATGTGCTGGTGGCGGGAGAGGAGCGGGTGGATCTGGACGACGCGATGCGGCTGCTCCGGACCCGCTTCGGCACCGAGCGGGTGACGCTGGAGGGCGGTCCGACCCTCAACGGGCAAATGGTCGGCCAGGTCGACGAGATCTCGATCACCCTCGCCCCCACGGTCGTCGCCGGGGACGGGCCCCGGATCATTCGCGGGTTGGAGGGAGTTCGCTCGGCGGCACTCGACCGTGTCATCCATTGCGACGGGTTCCTTCTTCTCCGTTATCTCCTCGGCTGACACAACGCTTGCTATCCTTTTGTTTCCGCTTGCTATTGCTAGCATGGAGTACACCATGACCGCAGCAGCCTTCTTCGATCTCGATCGCACTCTCATCTCGGGTGCGTCCGCCTTCCCGTTCGCGGTGGAGGCCTGGCGAGCAGGGTTGGTCTCCAATCGGGAGATCGCCCGTTGGACGGTCGCCGCCCTCATGTTCCTCCTGACGGGTGACAAGGGCGACGACCTCTCGGACAACAC
Organism: Acidimicrobiia bacterium; assembly: GCA_035460965.1. Taxonomy (GTDB): domain Bacteria; phylum Actinomycetota; class Acidimicrobiia; order Spongiisociales; family ZC4RG35; genus DATHWB01. The sequence goes on along the minus strand of DATHWB010000252.1, from coordinate 4,306 downwards.
CAGGGCCGAGTTCCTGGGCAAGGTGGCCGGGGTGAGCGTCGATCAGCTCGACGCCATTGCCCGGGACATGCTTCCCAACCTGGTGAACGACATACGCCCGGAGTCCAAGAAGCTCCTCCAGATGCACCACGATGCAGGACGAGAGACGTGGATAGTGTCCGCCTCGCCGCAGAGCATCGTCGACCCGCTGGCACAGGCATTCGGTATGAACGGAGCCATCGGGACACGGGGGAAGATCGTCGACGGGCACTACACCGATGAGCTCGACGGCCCGTTCGTGTACGGCGAAGGCAAGGCCGCGGCGATCCGTGGCCTGGCCGAGGAGCGGGGCTACGACCTCGAGAGGTCGTACGCCTACTCCGACTCGATCTCCGACCTTCCGATGCTGGAGACCGTCGGCCATCCCGTGGCCGTCAATCCCGACGGCGAACTCGAGCGGATCGCCTACGAGCGGGGTTGGCCGATCGTGATCTTCGCCAGGCGGACCAAGCGAGCCATCGCCTTGGCGTCCATGGGGACGCTGGCCGGAGCCGGAATGGTGGCCGCCTACTTCCTGGGCCGCCATCACGGACACCGCAACCGCCGCTTCCCGTGGCTCGGGTAGAGCTGTGGGACATCAGACGGTGAAGCGGTCCCCGGGTCCGAACACCGCCCCGTCCCTCACCACCACGGCCGTCCCGACGCCGTAGACCTCCCACCGTTCGAGGTCCGCGCTGACGATCGCAGTGTGCTCGTCCACCCCGATGGTGGTGACACCGTCCGGAGCAACGGTGAACAGCCGGGCCAATGCCCTTCGACGCAGGATGGCGTCGTAGTGCGGGATGATCGCCACCCCTGGAACCAGTCCCAGGCCCATGGACTCGCCTTCGCCGGATCGGACGTCCGGAGCGAGGGAGGTCAGAGCCGACGCTCCCGCTGAACAGCCGGCCAGGGCCGCACCGTCCATCCACGCCTGGCGCATCGAATCGAGAACACGTGTGCCGCGCAGCGCCGCTGCCAGATAGCCGGGGTTCCCGCCCGAGAGGTAGATCAGGCCGGCAGACTGCAGGCGGTCCGCCTGCCGGGGATCATCGGCTGAGCGCGGGTCGAGTACGTCCAGCGTCTCCACGACCACTCCCAGCCGTCCGGTGAAGTGGTGGTGGGCGAGGTCGCGCCAGTAGCGCAGCCGCCGCCCGCTCTCCTGGCCGGCGGCGGTCGGAAGGTGCACGACGCGCGGGGCGCGCCCGTCCAGGAGCCGTCGATCCAGCGCCTCCATCCCCGGAAGGAACTCCCCGCTTCCGAGCAGAGCCACCGGACCGGCCACCCCGCCTCCCTGTCGACGCGGCCGGTCAGCCGGCGTAGATGCCGTCGATCACGTCGCCGTACCGATCGGTGACGACCCGGCGCTTGACCTTCAGCGTCGGAGTGAGCTCTCCGCCTTCGATCGTGAAGTCCTGAGGGAGGATGCGGAAGGAGCGGATCGACTCGGCCTTCGACACCGCCCGATTGGCGTCTTCGACCGCCGCCCCGATCTCTCCCAGCAGGTCCTCGTCATCGATGAGCTCCGCCAGGGTCCCCATTTTCTCGTGCTCGGCCGCCCACCGTGGGAACTCGTCTGGATCGATCGTGATGAGCGTGGCGATGAACGGCTGGTTGTCTCCGACGACCATCGCCTGGCTGATGAGTGGATGGGCGCGCAACCGGTCCTCCAGCACTGCCGGGGCGACGTTCTTGCCTCCGGCGGTGACGATGATCTCCTTCTTGCGCCCTGTGATGCTGAGGAAACCGCGGTCGTCGAGTTGGCCGATGTCGCCGGACCTGAACCACACGCCGTCCATCACCTCGGCGGTGGCTTCCGGATTGTTCCAGTAGCCCTGGAAGATGTGCCGGCCTTTGATGAGCACCTCGCCGTCGTCGGCGATCCGCAGCCCGACACCCGGGATGGGAAGACCCACGGAGCCGATCGAGATGGCATCGGGCCGGTTCACCGTCGAACCTGCTGTCGTCTCGGTGAGGCCATATCCTTCGAGGACCTTGAGACCGATGCCGCTGAAGAAGTGGCCGAGCCTGGAGCCCAGCGCAGCCCCTCCGGAGATCGCGTACTCGCACCGGCCGCCGAACACGTCCCGCAGCCTGCCGTAGACGAGCTTGTCGAAGAGTCCGTGCAAGGCCCGGGTCTTGATCGAGACGCGTCCCCGCTCTGCCTGCTCCGAGTACTCGATGGCGGTCTTCGCCGCCAGATCGAAGATCTTGCCCTTGCCCTCGGCGTGGGCCTTTTGGGAGGCTCCGTTGTAGATCTTCTCGAACACTCTCGGAACGGAGAACATCCACGTGGGACGGACCATCTGCAACTCCTCGAGGAGGACGGGTACCCCGTTGGAGTAGTTGATCTTGGCGGCGGAGTCGATCGAAGCGACCTGGATGACGCGAGCGAAGATGTGGGCGAGGGGCAGGAACATGAGCGTGGAGGCTCCCGGGTGGAGCACCTTCTCGGTGACGGACTCGACCTGCCTGACGAGCCAGACGAAGTTGCCCACGGTGAGGACGCATCCCTTCGGGCGACCCGTCGTGCCCGACGTGTACACCAGGGTGGCGAGGTCGTCCTGTCCGACCGAGCGTGCGCGCTCCATGACCTGCTCGTCGGTGATCGCCGAGCCTGCCTCCACCAGCGCCTCCATGGCGCCGGTCTCGAGACTGAAGACGTGCTCGCAGGTTCCGAGTTGGCCGGCCTTCTCGAGGAACACCTTCTTGAGGTCGTCGGTGGCGCAGATGATCGCTTTCGCCCCCGAGTCTTTCACGATCCACTCGACCTGCTCGTCCGAGCTCGTCTCGTAGATCGTGACCGCCGCCAGTCCCGCCGCCCAGAGGGCGTAGTCGATGACGGTGAACTCGTACCTCGTCGGGGAGAAGATGCAGACGCGGTCACCCTTCTCCAGACCGAGGGACATCAAGCCCGCCGCCACTCGGCGAACCTGTGAGGCGAACTCGGAGAAGGTCACGTCCTGGAACGGACCATCACCCACCCGATACGCGGCGATGGCGTGATCGGGGAGCGACTGCTCGTTCGCCCACAACTGGGTCGTCAGGTTCTCGGCCGGGTCGACGGCGACCTCGCCGGGAGCGACGAATTCTCTCATGGATCCTCCTCGCGGTCTGGGAAGGAGGGTACCCGGACAGGCGGACTGTGTCCCGGGCCGTTCGGCGGTCACAGGGTGACGATCAGCCCCTCTGTCGCCACCTCGAACCCGGATCGGACCACCAGTGCGGGCTCGTCTCACCTTTCTTCGAGTTGGACCGAGCCCTGTCCGCTCGGGGATGGTTCCTACACGGGCTGCGGCGTCGAGGCCATGGGGTGCAGCCGCCTGCGGCAGGCCACCATCCGGACCGGGGCCGAGCGCGGCCACCCGCATCGGGAAGTCAGCTGCCGGTGTAGTCGGGGGGTCGCTTCTGCACGAAGGCAGCCATCGCCTCGGTGAGGTCGTTGGACGCGAGGAAGGCGGCGTTCCAGAGGGCCATGTGGTCGAGCGCCGCCTCGACCGTCATGCTCTCCTGTAACCGGAGCACCTCCTTGGCGCCCTCGACGACCAGCGGGGAGTTCGCTGCGATCTCGGCGGCGACGGTGGCGGCGTGGGCGTGCACGTCCTCCACCACGCGATTCACCAGACCGATTCTCTCGGCCTCCTCCGCCGGGAAGTTCCGCCCGGTGAAGAGCAGCTCGGCGACGTGGCCGCGACCTATCAGGCGGGGGAGTCGTTGGACGGTGCCGACGTCCGCCACGAGACCCATCGCCGTCTCGCGGATGCCGAACGTGGCGTCACCGGAGGCGAACCGGACGTCGCAGGCGGTGATGAGGTCGATGCCGGCGCCCAGACACCAGCCGTGGACGGCGGCGATCACGGGCACCGGGGTCCTTTCGAACACAGACATGGTCTGCTGCAGTCGCAGGATCTCGTTGCGGATCGTGCGGCTGCGATCGGCGTGGGAGGAGGCATCGGCGGTGAACGACGCCAGCATCCCGAGGTCGATGCCCACCGTGAACGACGGCCCTCGCCCGGCGACCACCAGGCAGCGAATCCGGTCGTCGGCGGTGAGTTCGGCCACGGCGTCGGGGATGTCGGCCCACATGTCCGCCGAGAGGGCGTTGTGCTTGGCGGGACGGTCGAGCCACACCCACCCGACCGCTCCGTCCGCCTCGATCTCGACGTGCTCGTACCCCATCTCGGCAGGAGCATACGCCCGACGACGTCGCCGTACCCTGGGTTCGCCAACACACCCAGTGTGTTCCACCGCCCACGGTTCGAGAGTCGCTCCGTACCCTGGGTTCGCC
>DATHWB010000251.1:0-2645 GCA_035460965.1 Acidimicrobiia bacterium | reverse complement strand
TCGCCACGGTGATCGCCGCCTGGCTGGCCGAGACGGGCGCCGATTGGAACAAGACGAACGTCAACGGAGGCGCCATGGCCCTCGGCCACCCGCTGGGGGCGTCGGGCGCAAAGCTGATGGCGACACTGCTCAACGAGCTCGAGCGGACCGGTGGCCGCTACGGGCTGCAGACGATGTGCGAGGGTGGCGGCATGGCCAACGCCACCATCATCGAAAGGCTCGACTGAGCATGCCGTCGTGACCGCGACCGTGGCGGTGGCGATCGGGCTCGCCGTGTTCCTGGCGGCCTTGTGGGTTGTTCGACTCCTCGCCACGCCGGCCCCCGAGGAACCCGATCCTGACGACGTCCGAGAGGTGGCCGTCGACTACCGGTGCACCGTCTGTGGCCTGCGGCTCACGGTCACCCATGCCCAGGATGGCGAGGCGACCGCACCCCGGCATTGCCGCGAGGACATGGCAGAGGTCAAGTACTGACTGCAAAGGTACCGAATACCGTGTACTGAGTACTTGATACTCTCTAACGATAATTCAAAGTCATCGCGAACCCTGCGGCGATGCCGCCAAGGCCGATGAGCAGCCACGTGTTCGACGTGCCGCCCGGCAACACGTTGATGTAATTGGCGAGTATCAGCAGCATCCCAATGCCCATCAACCCGAACATCGTCACCACGTACCACATCGGCGACGGGCCACCTCGCTCCTTGACCGGATCCGGCTTCTTCGGCGGCGTCGGCCGGCGGATGGCCTTCTTGCGTCCTCTCGACACCGGCATCCCGGCAGGGTAGCGAGCGGCAGAGCATCGAGCGGCCCGGCGGTTCGGCTCGGTATTCGCGGTATCCTCATCGGGCCAGGTGGGGACCGGAGACGAGGCCACCCGATCATGCACGACACTCCGGTTGCCCGGGGCACGCCGAGACACACAGAAGAGGCCGCTCCCGCGCACCCGGCCGACACCAGAGGGCTCGGTGTCCGCATCGTACGCGCGGCGGGCTGGACCCTCATCTGGTTGGGTCTGCTCACCCTCGGGTTCGTCGCACATCAACTCTGGGTCACCACGTGGTTCGCTGAACGCAATCAGGCCCAGCTCGACGAAGCGCGCACCGAGTACTTCGCAACCGCCGAGGTGGTCGAGGTCCCGTTCGAGCCGCCGGCGGCCGAGCCCGATGCCGAGCCGCTCACCCTGTTGGCGGAGAGCTCTCCGCCGCTCGGCGAGGCGTTCGCGTTGATTCGTATCCCCAACATCGAGGCCTTGCGTGAGGGTTGGAACGTGGTCCACGGTGTCCGGCTCTCCGATCTGAGGAACGGCGCCGGTCACATGCCGGACACGCCTCTGCCCGGCCAGCCTGGGAACGCGGTGATCTCGGGGCACCGCACCACCTACGGCGCCCCGTTCCACGACCTCGACATCCTCGTCGACGGCGACCGGATCGAGGTGGACACGGCGATCGGAACGCACGTCTACGAGGTGAGGGAGTCGTTCGTGGTCAAACCGACCGACATCTGGGTCACCGACCCCCTCCCGGGGGGATGGTTGACGCTCACCACCTGCGAACCCAAGTACTCGGCGAGGGAGCGGCTGATCATCCAGGCCGAGCTGGTCGACGGGCCAAACGCCGAAGTTATCCTCGCCGGGCTGTGATCCGGAACGCGTACCGGGCGCTCCCCGGACCAACGCCTGTCAAGGTCGTCCTCGCCGCCATGGTCGTGATCGCCGGACTCGCTGCCCTCCACTTCTTCTACGACTGGCTGGGATGGCTCCTCCTGGACCCCGGGGGCGCCATCTCATGAGGGTGCTCGTCATCGACAACTACGACTCGTTCACCTACAACCTCGTCCAGTACCTCGGCGAGCTCGGAGCGGACCCGATCGTCTACCGCAACGACGTCCTCGACCCGGACGAGGCCATGGCGCTGGGAGCAGAGCGCCTCGTCATCTCGCCGGGTCCAGGCAGACCCGGGTCGGCGGGCAACTCGATGGACTACGTGCGGCGCATGGCCGGCGAGGTGCCGGTGCTGGGTGTATGTCTGGGCCACCAGGTGATCGCCGAGGTCTACGGCGGGACGGTCGACCGGGCCCCTGAGCCGCGCCACGGCAAGACCTCGGCCATCACCCACGACGGGGTCGGCGTGTTCGCAGGGCTCTCCAACCCGTTCGAGGCGACCCGCTACCACTCGCTGGCGGTCATGTCGGTTCCCGACGACCTCGTCGTGAGCGCCCGAAGCGAGGATGGAGTGGTGCAGGGCGTTCGTCACCGTGAGCTGCCCATCGAGGGGGTCCAGTTCCATCCGGAGAGCGTGATGACCGGGGAGGGAAAGCGTTTGCTGGCGAACTTCCTCTCGCCTCTTTCGTAGCGGGCTCCGGCACCGGCAGGTACCGGCGCGAGGTGCGGGCCGGCCGCGGGTGCCCGCGGTACCCGGTGCCGGTCAGCCCTCCAAAGCGAAGCCGTCCTCCGTCTCGACCACGAGCCCATCCTCGATGAGTGCGTCGACTGCCTCATCGATGCCGTCGTCGTCCACGCCGGTCGCATCCACGAGGTCGTCGAGGTCGGCGGGACCGGCCACGAGGCGGCGCACGATGGCCCCACGCACCTCGCGCACGGAACCGGCGAAGCGGGGCTGCGGGCGCGTCGGCTCGTAGGTGCCGGG
>DATHWB010000250.1:0-3622 GCA_035460965.1 Acidimicrobiia bacterium | reverse complement strand
CATCCGGAGTCGCTCTCACCACCACACGATGCGGGTGAACCGGCCACGCCACCGGTCTCCCGTCATCGATCGTCGTCCGTACACCACCGAGTGCCCGCCGCTCCGTGTCGATTCGGTGTGGTGCCGGCCCCTCAGGCTAGTGCGAGCGAGCACAGCGCGCCAGTGGTGCAGGTCGTCCGCGACCGACGTCCTCGAAGCGACCCCGGTGACCCGACGACCGGCAGGCCCGACTGGGTGAACCTGGCAGCGGTGCGAGAGGCCACCGGCCGGATCGTCGCGAGGCGACATCCGCCCGTCACCAGCGATGCGTGGGACTCGCGTCAACAGTTGACAACAGCGCGACGAAGCACCGCGACCGTGCCGGAATCCTTGTTCGCCCAGAGCCGTGAGGGTAGCGTTGCGTCCGCACCGACGGTCGCTGCGTCGATGGGCGGCCCAGCGCGTGGTCAGCCTGGCGGGAGGTGGCACCGATGCGTGTGACAACGTCGTGGACTGCAGCGGTTCTGGCCTGGCTGACCATGCTTGCCACGGTCGCGGTCCAGTCCGTAGCGACTCCGACCGCCGTCGCGCAGTCCGATGAGATCCGGCTGGTACGGAAGTTCGAGCTGGACGACCTGGAACTGGACAGTCCGGTCGGGCTGGCGTTCTCGCCGGTGGCGAATGCGTTTCACGTGGTCGAGGCGGCGCCGCAACAACGGGCCGTTCCGGGTGCCACTGACATCGCCAGCGTGACGCCCTCGGAACGTCGGCTCCGTTCAGAGCGGATCGCCGCGCAGCTCACCGACCCGATCAACGTCGCCTACGATCAGCGTCGTGGGCGGTTGCTCAGCTACGCGTCCCGTTCGGACCAGCTGATCGAGATCCGAGAGGCCCCTGACGGAGCGCTGGATCCGCGCACGCTTGCCCGCTCCGGGGCCCGACGGTTCGGCCTCGAGGACCACCAGGGCATGGCCGTCGATCCGACGAGCGGTCATCTGTTCATCCTGGATGGCGCAACGCCGCGACTTGTCCGGATCGAACCGGCGACCGGCGGGTCCCTGGACGGCGCCGTCGTTGCCGAGGTGGATCTGCGGGGCACGGGCCTCGTCAACCCGGTCGGCCTGGCGCTGGATCCCACGACGAGCCACCTGCATGTCATGGATCCGTCCGACCGGACGCTCCACGAACTGAAGCAGACCGGTGAGGTCGTGGCCACACGAGACCTGTCCGGATTCGGGCTGGTGGATCCGCAGGGGATGACGTTCGCGCAGAGCGGAGACCTGACCGACGATCCCGACCAGATGAGCCTGTACCTGGCCGACAGCGGCCTCGACGGCGTCACGGACCCGCAGTTGCCCGCCGTCTCGGGCGTGACGCCGATGAGCACCGCGCAGCTCGTCGATCCGAGCGCGAACGGATCAGGCGGAGCCACGACGGTGGCCGCGGCCGACGAGAGCACAGACACCCAGGGCAGCGGTCAACTCCTGGAGCTGTCCTTCAGCGAGGGGGCGACGTTGGCCGCCTCCGTGGTCGGCTCGGCCACGTCGTCGCTCGTCCAGACGATCAACGCCTGGCAGTGGTCTCCACCGAGCCCGGACACGTCCGGCGTGGTCCACCTGCCTGCGTCCGGCACCCTGCTGGCCGCCGACGGTGAGGTCAACGAGATGCCGCTGTACGCCGGTGCGAACATGTTCGAGTCGAGCTTGACCGGCAGCCTGCTCGACACGTTCACCACGCTTGACTTCGACAGCGACGAGCCCACCGGCGTCACCGTGAACCCGGCCAACGGGCACCTGTTCGTCAGCAAGGACACGTCGCCGAAGCTCGTGAACGAGATGGATCCGGGGCCGGACGGGCAGTACGCCACATCGGACGATGTGGTGACAGCGGTCCGTACGTCGGACTTCGGCAGCAACGATCCCGAGGGCATCACGTACGCCACCGGGATGAACGTGCTGTTCATTGCCGACGGCGTGAACAACGAGGTCTACCAGTACTCCCCGGGACCCAATGGCAGGTTCGACGGCGTGGCGCCGACCGGAGACGACCAGATCGTCGGGCAGTTCGACACCTTCGCTGTCGGTCTGGAGGACCCGGAGGGAGTCGCGTACAACCCGGACAACGGCAGTCTGTACCTCGCAGGTAGGACACCCAACATCGGAACTCGCGCGTACGACACGTTGCTCGAGGTGTCGACGTCCGGAGCGCTCATCAGGACCATCGACGTGTCAGCTGTGAATCCCAATGGACAGAGATCCGGCCAGAAGTTGTCCGGACTTGCCGTTGGCCCAGGTAGCCAGGATCCCGGTGCGCAGGTCGTCTACATCGCTGACCGTGGCGTGGACAACGACACTGACCCGAACGAGAACGACGGTCGGATCCACGAGATGACGCTTCCGTCGACGTCGCCGGTGGCGCCGGTGGCGGTTGATGACAGTGCGGTGACGGTTGCGGATACGGCGGTGACGGTTGATGTTGCGGCCAATGACAGTGATCCGAATGGGAATCTTGATCCGGCGTCGGTCAACAGTGGGTGTGTGTTCGGGTCGCCGGGGTGTGTGGGGGCGTCCGATGGCAGTCTGACCGACAATGGTGATGGGACGATCACGTACACGCCTGCTGCGGGCTTTTCGGGGTCGGACGGGTTTGTCTACGAGATCTGTGACACCGATGGGTTGTGCAGCACCGCCAGGGTTGATGTGACGGTGAGCGCAGGGCTTGATGGCGCGACCTTCATGTCGTTCGATGTGAACACGACCGTGCCTGGCATCGGGGTTGGGGTGCGGGATGAGGACATCGTCGCCTATGACGGGTCGAGTGGCTGGTCGATGTACTTTGATGCGTCGGATGTCGGGGTCACGACCAGCGATCTGGACGCGTTCCATGTGCGGGCCGATGGGTCGGTGTTGATGTCGTTCTCGTCGACGTTGGACGTTCCGGGACTCGTGGGTGGTCCGGCCGGCGAGTCGGTGGAGGATCGCGACGTGGTGGTGTTCACGCCGTCGTTGACGGGGGAGGTCACGGCGGGCAGTTTCTCGTTCGTGTTCGATGGCAGCGATGTGGGGTTGGACACCACCAGCGAGGACATCGGCGGGCTGTACGAGTTCGCGGATGGCTCGTGGGGGATCTCGACGTCGGGCAGCCTGAACGTGGCGGGGGTGGCGCAGGGCGGCGATGAGGACGTGCATCGCTTCACGGGGACGTTCGGGTCGGTCACGTCGGGCAGTTGGGCGCTGGTGTTCGATGGCTCCGATGTGGGGTTGACCGAGTCGAGCGAGGAGCTCGATGGGGTGTCGTTCCTCGCCGACGCCGGCCTGTTGTTCTCGACGGCGGGCAGCTACTCGGCGGCTGGCGGCGCGGGTGACGATGAGGACGTGTCCCGGTTCGTCGGGACGTTCGGTGAGGCGACGTCGGGTAGCGCCAGCGTGGAGCTGGACGTGTCGACCCTCGGCATCGACCCCGCCGTCGACGTCGACGGACTCCACGTGCAGACCGTCCCGAGTTCGCCGGTGGCGCCGGTGGCGGTTGATGACAGTGCGGTGACGGTTGCGGATACGGCGGTGACGGTTGATGTTGCGGCCAATGACAGTGATCCGAATGGGAATCTTGATCCGGCGTCGGTCAACAGTGGGTGTGTGTTCGG
>DATHWB010000249.1:0-5223 GCA_035460965.1 Acidimicrobiia bacterium | reverse complement strand
CGATGACCTCGAAGTCACCAGGAAGCTGTGCATCATCTGTTCGAAGGGCTCCCTCGACATGGCCTACCCCGGGCTGGTCCTCGCCAACGCCGCCCTGGGCGAGGGGATCGAGACGCACCTGTTCTTCACCTTCTGGGGCTTCGACATCATCAACAAGGAGACGATGGCGCACCTGAAGTTCAGCCCGGTGGGCAACCCGGCCACCCACATGCCTCCGGCCCTGATGGGCCTCCCGGGCATGACGGCCTTCGCCACCCACATGATGAAGAAGCAGATCGAGGGGATCGACGTCCCCGACGTTCCCGAGTTCCTCGAGATGATCACCGATGCCGGCGGCCGCCTGTGGGCCTGCCGCATGTCGGCAGACATGATGCATGTCGACGAAGAGGATCTCTACGACCGGGTGGAGGGGATCATCTCGGCCGCCGACTTCATCGAGCTGTCCGAGGGGGCGCAGATCATCTTCGTGTGACGGCTGCCGCCCCTCCCGAGTCCCTACGATGCCGGGTCGGCGATGACGACGACTTCGACCGAACAGCCGGGACCCATCCGATTCGCTGACAAGCGAACCAACCCGCTGCGCGTCGTGGCGTCCCGACTGGCGGGTGCCGTGGCGGTCGTGCTGGTCATCGCCGGTGTCGTGTACGCCGACCGCGACGGGTACACCGACTCTGCGGGTGGCGAGATCGGGTTCATCGACGCGTTGTACTACTCGACCGTCTCGGTCACCACGACGGGGTACGGCGACATCGTTCCGGTGACCGATCAGGCGCGGCTACTCACCGTGTTCGTCGTCACGCCGATGCGCGTGGCATTTCTCGTGCTGGTGGTGTCGACCACCGTCGAAGTGCTCACGGCCAGCAGCCGCTACCTGCTGCGTGTGCAACGATGGAGGCGCACCGTGAACGAGCACTACGTCATCTGCGGCTACGGGACGAAGGGGCGCAGCGCCGCCTCCTCGCTGGTGTCGAAGGATCTACCCCGCGATCGGATCGTCGTCGTCGAACTGGACCCCTCGGTCGCCGACGAAGCGAACCGTGACGGGTTCGTCGCCGTGGTCGGCGACTGCACCAGGGAGTCCGTGCTGCGCCGCGCCGGAGTCGAACGCGCCCGTGGCGTGATCGTGGCGGTGGACCGAGACGACACCGCCGTGCTCGCCACGCTCACCGTTCGTCTGCTCAACGGCGACGTCCAGGTGGTGGCGGCAGCCAAGGAGGAGGAGAACTCGCGCATCCTGAAGCGGGGTGGGGCGTCGGTGGTGGTCACCTCCGACGAGGCGACAGGCCGTTTGCTCGGTCTTGCGGCGCACAGCCCCCACCAGGCGGCCATGATCGAGGATCTGCTGCTGGTGGGCGAGGGGGCAGACCTGGTCGAACGCGAGGCGTCCGCCGACGATCTCGACCGGCCGGCACCTTCCGGAACGGTGGCCATCGTGCGCGATGGACGCTTGCTCCCCGGAACCCAGGTCGTCCGCGCCGGTGACCGCCTGCTGGGGATCGAGTCGAACGGCAACGCGCCGGATATCGCCTAGGGCCGCCTCGCGACGGACGGCTTCACACGCCTCCGGTAGGGTCGGATGGGTGGTCGATCGCCGAGCCTTCGTCGCCGTCTCCGTGCTGATGCTGCTGGCGTCGTGCGAGACTCCGACTCGGTCGCCCGCCACCGAGCCGGTCGGCGACTCGACGACCACCACCGCACCGACCACGGCCACGAGCCGGGCAGCGACCCCGACGACCTCCATCACCGCTACGACGATCTCGACCACCACGACGCTCACCGGCCCTCGCCAGGTGCTCGGGTACCAGGTGTTCGAGGTCCCTGCGGGCAGCAGGCCGCACGACGTCGCACCCGCCGGGGACGGCACCGTCTGGTACACCGCCCAGCGCACCGGCCGGGTCGGGCTGTTGGACCCCCGTACGGGCGAGGTCACCGAGGTGGAGGTCGGGCAGCGTTCGGCTCCCCACGGCGTGATCGTCGGACCGGACGGGGCAGCCTGGGTCACCGACGGGGGACTGGACGCCATCGTCAGGGTCGATCGGGTCACCTTCGACGTCGACATCCATCCGGTCGGACGAAGCGGGGCCAGACTCAACACGGCCACCTTCGATCACGACGGCGTCCTCTGGTTCACCGGCCAGGCCGGGGTGTACGGGCGGTTCGACCCTCGCACCTCCCAGGCGGAGGTGTTCGATGCACCAGGCGGCAGCGGACCCTACGGCATCGCCACCAGCCCGGATGGCGCGGTCTGGTATGCCTCCCTCGCAGGCAGTCACATCGCCCGGATCGACCCCAGCAGTGGCGAGGCCGAGCGAGTCGATCCGCCGACGACGGATCAGGGCTCCAGACGGGTGTGGTCGGACTCGAAGGGAGTGATCTGGGTGGCGCAATGGAACGCCGGGCAGCTCGGCCGCTTCGATCCGGCGTCGGGCGTCTGGGACGAGTGGCGACTGCCGGGTGACGCACCCCAGGCATACGCCGTCTACGTCGACGAGACCGACACCGTGTGGCTGTCCGACTTCGGCGGCGACCATGCGCTCGTTCGCTTCGATCCGGGCTCCCGCTCGTTCGACAGGTTCCCGCTCCCCGTGCCCGGCGGGGCGGTGCGCCAACTGCTGGGCGTGCCCGGGGAGGTGTGGGGAGCGCTGTCGGCCGCCGATGCACTGGTCGTGTTGCGGTACGAGCACTGAATACCGTGGCTAGTTTCGGTCCCATGCCTCACGTGGTGCTCTCGTTCGACGGTCGGCTCGCCCGGCTGACACTGCGGCGACCCGAGCGCCGCAACGCACTGACTTCGGAGATGCTGCGGGCGATCGCCCGCGCCTGCGAGGAGATCGAGGAAGTCGGGGTCGACGTCGTCCTGCTCGCCGGAGAAGGTCCGTCGTTCTCCGTGGGGTTCGACCTGGACGAGATCGCCGCCGGAGAGACGTCCGACGGTGCACACGCCGGGGCGCGGGCGGTCGAGGCGCTGCTCGACCTGAGCCCGGTCACGGTCGCAGGCCTCCGCGGCTGGGTCGTGGGCGGTGGGGCGGCGCTGGCGGCGGCCTGCGATCTCAGGGTCGGTGACCCGAGCGTCACGGTCCGCATCCCCGAAGTGCCGCTCGGGATCCCGCTGGGGTGGGGTGCGATGCCCCTCCTCGTGGCCGAACTCGGACCGTCGGTGGCCAAGGACCTGGTGATGACGGGCCGGGACATGGACGCGGACGAGTCGTATCGTCGCGGCTTCCTGACCCGTCTGGCACCGACGGGGGGCCTCGACCAGGAGGTCGATGCCTTGGTCAGGAGGCTCTTGTCGGCGCCACCGGGACCGCTCCGCACCACCAAGCGCCAGGCCAACTCGGCTGCCGCCGTGCTCCGCACCGGCGACGAGGACGCTGGGCACCTCATCGATGCCGTGACCAGCGTCGAGTTCACAGAGGTCTTCACCCGTTACCTTCGCAGTGTGCGTCCGACCCGAGACTGATCCGATGGAACCCGACGGGTGGTCAGTGCGTCTTCTCGATGATGAGTGAATCGCGGCACGAGGTGCGACCCCGTTCGTTCGAGCTGTTCTACCGACACGAGCGAGACCGGCTGGTGCGGATCCTGAGCCTCTCGCTGGGCGACCCCGCCGTATCGGCGGAGGCCGTCGACGAGGCGATGGCCCGTGCGTACGCACGCTGGCGCCGAGTCGGCAGCTACGCCAGTCCGCAGGGTTGGGTCTACCGGGTGGCCCTGAATTGGGCGAGATCCAACGCCCGCAAGACGCGACGTGAGCGGCTGGGCGCGGTGGCCGAGCAGCTCCTGTCAGATCCCGAACCCGACGATCCTCGGCTGCTGGATCGGATCGGTCGCCTCCCCGGACACCAGCGGTCGGTAGTCGTCCTGCGCTACTACGCCGACTGGTCTATCGACGAGATCGCCGCGGCCCTGCAGGTCCGCCCCGGCACGGTGAAGAGTCGGCTGCATCGGGCGCTGGCGGAACTGAGGGCGTTCGTGGAGGTGGAGCCATGACATTGGAGGACCGCATCCGTGAAGAGCTGTCGGCGGAGGCGGCCGGTATGGCCTTCCCCCCGGGATCGATCGAGCGGGTGACACGCCGGGCGGTGCGCTGGACCAGCACGGTCCGGGTGGCGGCCGGTCTGGCCGCAGCTCTGGCAGTGGTGTTCGTGGTGGCGCTGATCACCAGCCCCGGCCCCACCGGTCCCGCGGTAGGCCCGCCAGACGAGGACCCGGGGACGACCGTGTCGACCGGCGTGGAGCCCACCGTGACGACCTCGGCACCGGCGGGTTCCGACGGGAGGTCGACGGCGATCGCCACCCCGGACGGGATCGTGCTCGTCGACGGCGGAGAGGTGGTCGACCACATCGACCTCGGGCCGGTGATGCTGGCCGTCCCCGACGGTCGCGGAGGCTTCGTGGTCCAGATCGGGCAGTCCGCACGCAGCATCCTGTGGCTCTCGGCGCCCGGGGCCGATCCGGTCGAGGTCGTCCCGGCGGATGCGGGCGTCGTGCTCCGGCTGCACGAGGTCACGGAGATCGACGGGGTGACCAGCGTCGTGTACACCGTCCGCCGGTCGGGACCCGACGTCGCGCCGGAGGACGTGACCGAGGAACTGCGAGTGATGGCACTCGACACGGGCGAGGAGACGAACCTCGGCCCGGTGGGCGGGTACGAGAGCACCGTCCTGCGGGTGTCGCACACCGGAGGGAGGTTCGTTGCCTCGAAGATCGCCGAGGGCTACACGTGGTTCGAGGTCGTGGCGGGCGGTCACGGCGGGTTCGTCAACCCGCGAACCGAGGAGCAGGCGGCCGACGACTTCCTGGTCTGGGTCGGCCACGGTGTGCAGGCTGCCGACGGCGTCACGATGGCCTTTCTGCGCGGGTCACCCCGCAGCGAGGCACCGTTCACGTTCGTGGTCGTAGACCTCTCCACCGGGGAGGAACTGATGGCCGTTCCGGTCGAAGGAGCCCACGAGACCACGATCACCCGTCTCGAATGGGACGGCCGCGCCGGGATCGTCAGCCTGGCCGACAGGCCCGCGGTCGTCATCGAGGACGGAGCGGTGGCGGGAACCCTTCCGGTGACCGGGATCGCAGCGCGCGGCGGCTGACGGTTCTCCCCCCTCGCCCCCCCTGGCGGCGAGGCTGCTCCCCCCAATGTCGCTTCGCTCCTGGGGGGAGAGACCCCGGGTCGGGGTTTGTCCCCCCACCGGGGGGACCGGCCCGACGGAGCCGGGCCGAGGG
>DATHWB010000248.1:0-7493 GCA_035460965.1 Acidimicrobiia bacterium | reverse complement strand
CACGAGCCGGCAAACCGACGATGGGAGGAGCCGCCATGGGTATCTGCGCCACTTGCGGAAACGACTACGACAAGTCCTTCGATGTCGTTCGGGACGGACATCGGGCGACCTACGACAGTTTCGAATGCGCCATTCAGGGCGAAGCTCCTCGCTGCGCTCACTGTGGCTGCGTCGTGATCGGGCACGGCGTGGAAGCGAACGGGACGATCTACTGCTGCGCCCATTGCGCGGGGCAGAGCGGAGTGCCGGAGCTGAAGGACCGTGTCTGATCGGGAGGGTTGCTCCAGATCGACTCCGTTTTCCGACCAGGATGAGAAGGGGATCGCCCTCGGCGGGAGGGGTCTACCCTCGAGGTGTTCACCGATCCCGCCAGATGTGATGGCTGTCCTCGAGGCTCCTGGCGCCCGCTGACCCGCCTGTGACGTTTGCGGCACCGCGCCATTCGCGGCAACCGGTCAGTACGACTCGGCGAACGCGGCTGCCGCTCCCCCATCCTCGGTCGACGTCTCACCCAGACCCTCCATGCTTGGCGGCACGTTCCTGAGGAGGATCATCGCCGGGATGGCGACGGCGATGGCGATCGCCGCGCTGATCGCCGCCGTGAGGCGGAGGCCCTGGGTGAAAGCATCCTGAGCCACCTGGAGGAGTGTGGCGCCGAGCTCGCCGGAGATTTGCTCGGCAACCGCTGCAGCGCCGCCAAGGGTGTCCCGAGTCGCCTCCGCCGCTCGGGCAGGGATCCCGGCGGGAAGGCCACCGGCAACTTCAGCCCGGTACACGGCGGTGCCGATGCTTCCGAGGATGGCGAGCCCGAGCGCTCCCCCGAATTCGGCGCCCGTCTCCGAGATGCCAGACGCCGCCCCCGCCTTCTCCGGGGGAGCCGACCCGACGATCATCTCTGTGGTCAAGTTGAACACCGGAGCGAGAGCGAGAGCGATGAGAATAGAGGCGGTGATGACCACTTCGAGGTCGCCCCACACCCCGACCCGGGTGAGGATCACCAACCCGAACGCTCCCAGTGTCATGCAGGTGGCGATCACGATGCCGGGACGGATGCGGTGTATGAACCGGGGGGCCACGGTCGACCCGACGATGAACCCCGCTGCCGAGGGCAGCGACCACAGCCCCGCTCGAAGCGGCGAGAGACCCACCACCAGCTGCAGGTACTGGGCGACGAAGAGGAAGTACCCGATCGCAACGAAGATCGCCAGCATGTTCGTGGCCAACGCGACGTTGAAGGTGCGGATCCGGAACAGGCGCAGGTCGATGAGAGGATCCGACAGCGCCCGCTGCCGGCGGACGAACAACACCCCTACCGTCACCCCGGCCAGCATCGCCGCCACCGGTGGCCAACCGAGCCCGTCCTGGGCGATCTCCTTGAGACCGTAGATCACCGCCAGCACCGCTCCGAGCGACATCGCCGCGCTGCGAAGATCCAGTCGTCCCGCCTCCGGGTCGCGGTACTCCGGGAGGACGCGTGGTCCCAGTACCAACAGCAGCGCCATGACCGGGAGGGCCAGCAGGAACACCGAACCCCACCAGAAATGCTCGAGCAGCACCCCGCCGAGCACCGGACCGACCGCGCTGCCTGCCGAGAACGCGGCGATCCACCACCCGATGGCCACCGCCCTCTGCTTGGGGTCCGAGAACATCACGAAGATGAGCGACAACGTCGAAGGGGCCAACGTCGCTCCGGCGACACCCATCAAGGCCCTACTGGCGATGAGCATGCCAGTGCTCGTCGAGAACGCGGCGAGCACCGACACGACGGCGAAGGAGGTGGCGCCGACCATGAGGAGACGGCGCCGGCCGATCCGATCACCCAGGGTGCCCATGGTGATCAGCGATCCGGCCACCACGAACCCGTAGATGTCGATGATCCAGAGCAGCTGTGCGCTCGACGGCTCGAGGTCTGCGCTCAGATGAGGCACCGCCAGATGCAGCACCGTCAGGTCCATGACGTAGAGCAGGCAGGCGAGCGCCAGGACGGCGAGGCCGAGCCACTCCCGGCGCCCGGCGCGCGCCCGCGCCGAATCGGCGGCGTTCTGCAACTCCATGTGGTGCTCCTGTTCCAATGTGCTCGTGATGAGACAGCTGGGCTCTGGCAAACTCATCGCAGCCGGGCTCGCCAGCCTGTCGTTCGTGAAACGAACGGCTCACGGCCGGATCGACACCATTGAGTCGATGATTTCTCGGGGCCGACCCGCGTCGGCGCCATGATCCGGCGCTCTCGGGTGAGGCGCACCGTCAGCCGGTCGCGGCGTCGCCTGCCGAGGCACCTTCCGTCGCCGCGGGCCCAGCGTGCCGGCCCATCGGCCGCTCGACGATCGCCAACGCGACCACGACGCCGGCGACCGTGGCCAGCGCCGCCCACGCCGGCATCGCCATGAGCAGAGGGGTGGACACGACGAGCAGGCCGAGCGCACCGAGCCGCAGCGGAGGCACCCGACAACGGGCGAGTCGCAGCGCCACGGCGACTCCGCCGAGGAAGAGCCCGACACCGACCACCAACGCGATGACGGCCGGGGTCTCGAGCGCGTCCCGAGGATGCGCCACACTCTCCTCGATGGCGACGGCGAAGCCGATGACCCCGGCGATCACCGGGAAGTGGGCGAAGGAGTAGACATCCCGAGCGGTGCGTCCCACCGTCGCCGGTCCTTGCCCCGCGAGAGATTCCTCGAGGGCCCCCATCACCCACCCGAAGTACGTCCACCACAGGGCGCAGGCGGCGACGACGGCGATCACGGTCACGCCGAGGAGACCGGCGGTGCGCGGCTGACCGCCGGCCGTCACGCCGGCGGCGATCAGCGACTCGCCGAGGGCGATGATGACGAACAGGCCGTGGCGCTCGGCGAAGTGGCCGCTGAAGAGCCGCCACTCCCCCTGAGTGGCGGCCCGCAGAGCGGCGAACACGTCGAGGAGGGCGGCCACCCCGAGCGCGACGAAGCGGTGCTCGGGCGGGACCACCACCGCCACCGCCACCGCGATCAGCCCGACGCTCGAGACCATCGTCCAGCGGCGGACCGCCGTCGACCACTGGGCGTCGTCCTCGACGAGCATCCACTGCAGCGCGATGCCCACCACGCGTACGATGAGATACGAGAGGGGGAACAGCCAGCCGGTCTCCTGGGCGACGTCGGGGACGGTCATCGCCATGACGAAGGCGAGGGCGGTGGCGACGAGGGTCGTCAACCTGATGCCGGGATGCTCCGTGTCGGCCTCGTTGAGCGACCAGGTGAACTGGGTCCACGCCCACCACACCAGCCAGAACACGATGAGAGCCCGCACGACGCCACCAGCGGTGAGGTCGTGGGCAAGGACGCCGGTGATCTGCGTCACCGCGAACACGAACACGAGATCGAAGAACAGCTCCACGAACGTGGCGCCCTGTTCCTCGACGCCCCGGAGTGTCCTCGTCGCCATGATCGGACGATCCTAGAGGGGATCACCCTCAGGCCTGGATGCGGTCCAGGCAGCCGCAGGCCTGGTGGGGCGCGTCAGGCGTCGGTGCGACCCGGGACCAGCCGCATCACCGCCGCGACGAGGCCAGCGACGATGCCCAGCATGGCGAGGATCAGCACCACACGAACGAGACCGGCCCACGGGAAGCTGGAGGTTGCGAAGTCGAAGGGGAACACCCGGTAGGTCTGGATCGTCACAACCAGGCTGAGGACACCTGTAACGAGCTCTCCCAGCGTCTTGAACCAAACCCCGTCGTACCACATATAGGCGGCGTTGAAGACGATGGAGGCAACGATGGAGACTCCGAGGAACGGGGCGACCCGTGAGAAGTCCTCGGTGAGGAAGGGGAGCCAGCCCCATTCCAGAACATTCGCCACCACGTACAGCAGCACCGCGTTCACGACGACGGCCACCGCATACCCCGCCCGCCGCACCGGCTGGGTGAACCGGGTCCTCGTCGTGGCAGTCGATATCATCGGTGCTCCCATCTGGCCGCCATCTCATCGCGTCACCGACCCGTCCGCCAGGGCCGGAGGTCCTCGGTCCTGGTGCGACCCGGGCTCATGTTCGGCGTCCCGGACCTGAGCGATTCCTCCACCCGGGACGTGGGTCCGCCGGGTTCCTCGGTGCCAGGGCGTCGCTCGCCGCTCGGCACAGACGGTCGGCCTTCGCCTGGACGCAGGCGATCCCCGGAGGCGAAGGTTGCGTCGAACCTATCCTGACTCCCATGAACACGCCACGTGAGGCGCTCGAGACGCTTCTCGCCGCCGCCGAGGACGGCCGGCTGAAGGATGTCTGTGACCGGTTCGGGGTGGAGCTGCTGACCGTCTTCGGGAGCGCTCTCGACCCCAACGTGGATACACCGGACGACCTCGACGTAGCAGTTCGCTTTGGCTCAGGTCGTGCCCAGGACGTCTTAGGTGCCGTTACCGCCCTCGGTGAGCTCCTCGGCTTCGATGACCTCGATGTGATGGTCCTCAACGGTGCCGGCGTCGTCGCCCGCAGTCGCGCGCTCGGACCGGGCAGCAAGGGTCTGTATGAGGGTCGCCGGGGGGCCCGTGCGCTCGCTCAGATGGCCGCCATCACCGAGGAGATGGAGACGGCACCGATGCGACGCCGCGACCTGCAACTCCTGGCGAGCCGATGACGCCGCCCGAGCTCGATCTCGATGTGGTCCGGCAGAAGCTGGCCGCGATCGAGGACAGCCTCGACTCGCTCGAATCCCTCCACGAAGTCACAGCGACCCTGCTATCGGAGGATGCGATCATCGCCGCCGCCGTGGAGCGCCTCCTGTCGCGCATCGTGGATCTCGCCGTGGACATCAACAGCCACATCGTGGTCGCGGTCTCGGGCCGGAGCCCGGGGGCCTACGCCGAGTCGTTCCGGATGGCAACCAAGATGGGCGTGCTCGACCCCGAGCTGGGCGACCGCCTCGTCGGCTCCGTAGGGATGCGCAATGTGATCGTTCACCAGTATGTCGATCTGGATCACGTCATCGTCGCCAAGGCCGTCCCCGAGGCGCTCGAATGCTACCGCCGGTACGTCTCAGCAGTAGCACGGTTCGTCCTCGAGCGACAGCGAGGGTGAGACTACGACGGGAACGAAGATCCTTGGGATCCAGACGTCGCGATGGCTGCGGGGGAGGGACTCGGACCCTCGGCCTGCGGATTGACAGTTTGCCCAGGACACGTTTCGGCCGACCGGCCAGGGGTCCTTGCAGGACAAGGGCCATGGGCCGGCAGCCGTTGCGCTCAAGGGTTTCCGGCCGGTACGGAGCTTCAGGTCGGAGCTCTACATCTCGGGTGATCGCCGCCATTGGGTTGCACCGTGCACCGTTGCATGATGACTCGGCCTCGACGGCGCTGGGGAGCCGGTCAACCCATCGTGCTTTCCAGCCGGCGGGTACGGGCTCCCCTGACGACGGTCAAGTGGTCCGGGTGTGCCGGGTTCCTGACGACAGCGGGTCGCGCTCACCGTGTTCGACGTAGTTCTCGAGGCGACGGAGTACGGCGGCCCACACGTACGTGGATAAGGCGACATGCCATCCTCGTCGGCCCAGCCATCGTGCAGCAGCCGCACATACCGTTTTACTCGAATGTTCCGACTCCGTTTCGGGGCCGTTCACATCCGGTCGGTACCGTCGGGCGGACATCGCAGGAAGGGAGTCTCGATGCGTTCGCGAATCCTCGTACCCCTCTTGGCTGCCGGGTTGCTCGTCGCGGCGGCGCCGACAGCGCTGGCGGCCCGGCCGCCCGATCGGGTCTATGAAATCACCATTCACAACCTGACGGAGGGACAGTGGTTCACTCCGGTAGCCGTGGCGACCCACCGTCGCTCGGTGGATCTGTTCTCGGTGGGTCGGGTGGCGAGCTTCGAGGTGAAGGAGATCGCCGAGAACGGCAACCTCGACCCGATGGTCGCCCTGGTGTCGACCAGACGCGGCGTGTCTGATTGGGCAGTGGTGCCCTCACCGACGGGCCCGCCTCCGATCGGTCCCGGAGCCTCGGTGACGTTCGAGCTCACCGCCGGGCCGGGAGCCCGGTTCTTGTCGTGGGTGTCGATGCTGATCTGCACCAACGATGGGTTCACCGGGCTCGACGCGGTCCGGCTGCCGCAGCGGCTGGGCACCACGCGGTCGTTCTCGACCGCCGGCTACGACGCCGGTACCGAGGTCAACACCGAGGCCTGGGAGGATCTGGTGCCTCCCTGCGCTCAGCTCACCGGCTTCGGCGACCAGGGCGGGACCGGGACGTCCAACCCCGGCCTCGCCGAGGGCGGCGTCATCGCAATGCATCCCGGGATCGCGAGCATCGCGGACCTGGTCCCGGAGGTGCACGGCTGGATCAATCCGGTCGCCCTGGTCGAGGTGACCCGCACCGGCTGAACCACGATTCACCCATCGAACGACTGAGGAAACGGGCCACGCCCGGTCGTAGTCACCTCCCCCAAGGACCCCTCATCGCACACGACGAGCGTCATGGGTCCCGAGGAGAGTCGGGTTTCCGACATTTGGAGAACGATCCGGGGTCGGTGTGTTGAATCTGTCATGCGACGGCTCGCGGTCCTCGCCGCAACCACCGCCCTGATCGCCGTCGCCTGTGGCGGCGGCTCGCCGGCGCCACAGGCGGCCACTGTCCCTTCTTCGGAGGAGGAGGCCACCACGGTGACGGAGCAGCCGGATCTTCCGGCCGAAGGGCTGCCCCATGGTCCCTCTGCCCTCGACGATATGAATGACCCCTCGTTTCCGCCACCGCTGCTCGACACCACGGAGATCATCGCCGGTGGGCCGCCGCCCGATGGGATTCCCGCCATCGATGAGCCGAACTTCCGCCCTGTCGACGGGGCCGGCCCGTCGCTGCAGGATCACGACGGCGTCATCGCCGTGGAGATCAACGGCGACGCCCGGGCCTACCCGGTGGACATCCTGATATGGCACGAGATCGTCAACGACACCGTCGGTGGGGTCCCCGTCTCGATCACGTACTGCCCCTTGTGCAACAGCGCCATCAGCTACCGGCGAACCATCAACGGGGAGGAGACCACTTTCGGCACCTCGGGCCGTCTCTACGCCTCGGCGTTGGTGATGTACGATCGGGCAACCGAGAGCCTGTGGACGCACTTCGATGGTGTCGCCGTGGCCGGGGTCCTCGCTGGAACCCGGCTCGAACCCGTCGCCTCGCCGCTGCTGGCGTGGGGCGAGTTCGTGGAGGCTCATCCCGACGGTCTCGTCCTGAGCCGGGAGACCGGATTCCAGCGTGACTACGGTCGGAACCCGTACATCGGCTACGACAACCCCGACACCAGCCCTTTCCTCTTCCGGGGCGACTTCGACGCTCGAGCGGCGGCCAAGCAACGGGTCGTTGGTATCGCCCTCGACGACGCGGCGACGGCCTTGACCCTCGACGCCATCTCCTCCGGCGACGCACAGGCAACCAACACCGAGATCGGCGGCCACCCGGTGGTGATCATGTGGCGAGCGGGTCAAGCCAGCGCCCTCGAAACCGCCGATACCTCCGACGGCCGCGACATCGGCT
>DATHWB010000247.1:0-8457 GCA_035460965.1 Acidimicrobiia bacterium | reverse complement strand
ACGTTCCCACCATGGTGGCGTCGTATCGGCTGCTCGCCGACACCGTGGACTATCCGCTCCACCTCGGAGTCACCGAGGCAGGGCCGCTTCCCGGCGGCCTCATCAAGTCCGTTGCCGGAATCGCCACCCTGCTCAACGAGGGAATCGGCGACACCATCCGGTTCTCGCTCACGGCCGATCCGGTGGAGGAGGCGAAGGCCGGCCGCCAGCTGCTCGAGTATCTCGGGTTGCGGGAACGCAAGGGCTTGGACCTGATCGCCTGCCCTTCGTGTGGCCGGGCCGAAGTCGACGTCATCGAAGTGGCCAAGAACGCCCAGGCGGCGCTCGAAGAGGCCAACCTGCCCATCCAGGTGGCGGTCATGGGATGCGTCGTGAACGGCCCGGGTGAGGCCAGCTCGGCCGACATCGGCATCGCTGCGGGTCGGGGGAGAGGCCATCTCTTCATCCGCGGTCAGGTGGTCAGGGTGGTGCCCGAGGCAGAGATGGTCGAGGCGCTTCTCGACGAGGCGCGCAAGCTCGTCGCCGAGGGAGTCGACGCCCGACTGGCGGCCGCCGATGCAGACGCCGCGGCGATCACCGCCGCCGAGCGTGAGCAGCTGGTCGAGATTCGCGGTGACGCCAACCGTGCGGAGGAACGCAAGCGCCGTGTCGAGGAGATCGCCGAGCGCTCCTGACGAGGGTCAGCCGTAGCCGGCGAGATCGTCGATTTCCGCCAACAGGTCCGTCTTGCGTTGGTCGGACAGAAACGACGCCGAGATCGAGTTGCGGGCGAGTGCGACGATCTCGCGGCGCCCGAACCCGAGCCCTTCCACCAGGGCCCGGTAGTTGTCGGCGACGTATCCGCCGAAATACGCCGGGTCGTCGGAGTTGACACACACCAGCAAGCCCTCGTCCATGAGGCGTCGCATCGGGTGTTCGGCCATCTCGTCGACGACCTTCAGCCGCAAGTTGCTGAGTGGGCACACGGTGAGCGGGATGCGGTCGTCGCGTAACCGGGCCACCAGTGACGG
Source organism: Acidimicrobiia bacterium (assembly GCA_035460965.1). GTDB lineage: Bacteria > Actinomycetota > Acidimicrobiia > Spongiisociales > ZC4RG35 > DATHWB01. Next base: position 7,447 of record DATHWB010000247.1, on the reverse strand, counting down.
GTCCTCCAGCGATCGGACGCCGTGGTCGATTCGCTCCGCTTCGAGCACGTCGAGGGCCGCGCGAACGTACTCCGGCGGCCCCTCCTCGCCGGCATGGGCCACGGCTCGCAGCCCGTGCGATCGCGCCTCCCGGTACACGGCCGCCCACGGTTCGGGAGGGAATCCGACCTCGCTCGAGTCCAGTCCCACGCCCAGAATCGACCCGAGGTGGGGAACGGCGGCGGTGAGGGTCTCCATGGCGTCTTCGGGCGGGAGGTGCCGTACGAAGCACATGATGAGGTCCGAGGTGATGCCGAAGCGCTCCTCGGCTCTCGCCATCGCCGCCTCGAAGCCCGGTACGAACACGTCGAAGCCGATCCCCCGATGGGTGTGCGTCTGGGGGTCGAAGAAGATCTCGGCGTGCCGCACCCCGTCGGCGGCTGCCCGTTCGAGGTACGCCCACATCAGCTCGTCGAAGTCCCGCGAGGTGACCAGGGCCGCCGCACCCAGGTAGTACACGTCGAGGAACGACTGCAGGTCGGTGAAGTCGTATGCCGCCCGTACCTCGTCCAGGGTGGACCAGGGCAGCGTGACGCCGTTGCGAGCGGCCATCGCGAACATCGCCTCGGGTTCCAGCGTCCCTTCGATGTGAACGTGGAGTTCAGCCTTGGGGAGTTCGACGATGAGGCGGTCGAGAGTCGGATCGATCACCATGACCGGGCACGCTACCTATCCGCGCCGGATCACGTCCCGCCAGAGGCGCTGGACGCGTTCGGCGACCTCGTCGCGGGTTCCGGCCGTCGACAGCAGCCACCGCCCCCGTCCTCGCCAGGCGTGTCGTGGCGGCTGCGCGGACATGCGTCGTTCGATGTCGCCCTCCGCCATGCCGCGGGCCGACAGACGTGATCGGCGTTCGTCGTCGGGGAGATCGGCCACGATCGTTCGCAACCAGCCGGCGCCGACGAGGTCCTTGGGGACGGAGATCTCGACCACGATCAGCCCGGAGCCGGCCTCCGCCACCCGCCGGGCGATCTCGGCGCCGATCGCCGGATGGGAGATCCCTTCCAGTTCCCGGAGTTGGTCCGCATCGGCGAAGACGATGGAGCCGAGCCGAGCCCGGTCGATCGAGCCGTCGGGGCGGACGACCTCGGGCCAACGGGCGGCCACCGCCTCGTGGGCGGCTCCGCCCGGCTCGAGCACTGCGTGCCCGACTCGATCGGCGTCGATGGAGATCGCCCCCAACTCCTCCAGCGTGTGTCGGATCGTGCTCTTCCCCGATCCGATTCCTCCGGTCACCACCCAGATCTCGCTCATCCGGCGAAACGGTAACCGGGGCATTCCCGCGTCGGTCTACCCTCGGTGGCCCATGCGCTGGTCCCGTGCCCACATCCCCACGCTTCGCGACGATCCCGCCGAAGCCGAGGCGGTGAGTCACCGACTGCTCGTGCGGGGTGGATTCATTCGCCAACTCTCGTCGGGTCACTACTCGATGCTCCCGATGGGCCAGAAGGTGCGCCTGAACATCGACCGCGTCATCCGCCAGGAGATGGATGCCATCGGCGGGCAGCAGTTCCACCTGCCGGCGCTGCATCCGGCCGAGATCTGGAAGAAGTCGGGGCGGTGGGAGTCGATGGGCGAGGAGATGTTCCGTCTGGTCGACCGCAAGGGAGCGGACAACGCGCTCGGCATGACCCACGAGGAGATCTTCGCCATGCTCGCCTCGGAGCTGACGTCTTATCGCCAGCTCCCGCAGATCTGGTATCAGATCCAGACGAAGTTCCGGGACGAGCCCCGTCCCAAGTCGGGAGTCCTGCGGGTACGCGAGTTCACGATGAAGGACTCGTACTCGCTCGACGTCGACGCCGAGGGTCTCGACGCGGCCTTTCGGACGCACCACGCCGCCTATGTCGCGATCTTCGGGCGCCTGGGGCTGTCGGCCGTGGCGGTGGAAGCCTCATCCGGGATCATGGGCGGGTCCGAGTCGACGGAGTTCATGGTCCCCAGTCCGGCGGGCGAGGACTGGATCGTCACCTGCGAGACCTGCGAGTACGCGGCCAACGTCGAGCGCGCCAGATCCAGGGTCGATCCCGTGGACGACCCGGAGGCGGTGGCGAAACCCACCAGGTTCCCGACGCCCGGGATCCGCACCATCAAGGCCCTGACCGAGGGATTTCCCGAGCTGGCGACGCCCGAGCGTCAGATCAAGACCCTCGTCTACGTCCTCGACGAGGTTCCGACGCTGGTGTTGATGCGAGGCGACCACGACCTGCAGGAACAGAAGCTGATCGACGAAACGAAGACCGTGACGATGAGGGCGGCGCAGCCCGAGGAGATCGTCGGCCTGCTCGGTGCACATCCCGGAAGCCTTGGGGCGGTCGGCGTCGATGGGCCGCCGATCATCGCCGACGAGTCGCTGCGAGGACGCCGCGGCATGGTGACCGGGGCGAACGACGACGACTGGCATCTCCGCGACGTCGACGTCGAGCGGGACATCGCCGTCGGCACGTGGGCGGATCTTCGCGCCGTGGCAGCGGGCGAGCCGTGCGAAGTCGACGGGGGCGCCCTCGTTCTCTGGAAAGGCGTCGAAGTCGGTCACATCTTCAAGCTCGGAACCAAGTACTCCGAGGCGATGGGGGCCTACGTGCAGGACGAAGACGGTCGCTCCCTGCCGATCATCATGGGTTCGTACGGGATCGGCCTGGAACGGGCGATGGCGACGGTGGTGGAAGTCAGTCACGACGATCGGGGGATCGTGTGGCCGGTGGGGGTGGGGCCGTGGGACGTGGTGGTGACGACCCTCAGGGCGGACGAAGCCGCCGTGCAGGAGAAGGCTGAGAGGCTCTACGACGAGCTGCGAGCCGCCGGGGTGTCCGTCATCTACGACGATCGTGTGGAGCGTCCCGGCGTCAAGTTCGCCGATGCCGAACTGATCGGAATTCCCTATCGGATCACGCTGGGACCGCGGGGCCTGGAGTCGGGAACGGTGGAGTTCACTCCCCGCTCGACGATGGAGACGGAGAACGTCGCGTTGGGCGAGGTGGTGGACGTCGTCCTCGATCGGCTGAGTTGATCAGCCGACGATTCGGTGTGCTCCGGCATAGACCACGAACGAGCCGGTGCGAACGAACCCCGCCAGGGTCATCCCCACCTCGCGCGCCAGGTCGATCGCCAGCGACGAGCCGGCGGACACCCCCACCACCATCGGGACACCCGCCACGGCTGCCTTCTGTGCGATCTCGAAACTGATCCTGCCGGATACCACCAGGATCACCTCGCCCAGGGGCCACACCTGGCGTGCGTATGCCCCGATCGCCTTGTCGACCGCGTTGTGGCGGCCCACGTCCTCGGCAGAGGCCACGACGGTGCCGTCCGGAAGGAGGAGTGCCGCTCCGTGGAGTCCGCCGGTGACGTCGAAGATCTCCTGGGTCCTTCGCAGCCGTTCGATGAGCCGAGGAATCCGACGTCCATCGACGGTCGGGCCGGGAGGAAGGGGACGGGCGGCGATCCGAACGGCGTCGATCGAGGCCTTGCCGCACACGCCGCAGGACGACGTCGTATACGTGTTGCGGCGGAACTGCTCGGGATCGACCTCCACCCCGTCGGCCAGGTGGATCCGGTAGCGGTCGCCGTCCAGCCGCTCCACCCGTTCGAGTTCCTCCGGTGCGAGGAGGATCCCCTCGGTCAGGCAGAATCCGGTGGCGAGTTCGAGCTCCTGGCCAGGAGTCCGCATCAGCACCGCGATGGGGGTGGTCCCGAGACGGATCTCGAGGGGGGCTTCGGTCGCCACCCGATCGGTGGTGGAGCGCGCTCCATCGGGGTCGAACCGCACCACGTCGACTTCTGTGAACCCTGCCATCGAGTGCAAGGCTACGGGCTGCGGTGGCTGACCTACGATCCGTTGACCCGACTCGGAGATCCGATGCGCGCTCACAACTTCGGTGCCGGCCCCTGCACCCTCCCCGACGAAGTGCTGGCGGAAGCCCGCGACGAGATGCTCGACTTCGCCGGTACTGGCATGTCGATCGTGGAGTTGAGTCACAGATCCGCCGAGTACGAGCAGGTCCACCAGGAGACCCTTCGTCTCACCCGGTCGGTGTCGGGGGCCCCGGACGACTTCGCGGTCCTCTTCGTTCAGGGAGGGGCCACGCTGCAATTCTCGATGATCCCGATGAACCTGCTGGGCGCAGACCGCCGAGGCGGATACGTCGTGTCCGGGGCATGGGGCGAGAAGGCACTGGCGAACGCCCGCCCCCACGGTGGCGTGTACGCCGCGTGGGACGGCGCCGCGGACGGGTACCGCTCCATGCCCGATCCGGCGGCGATCACCGTGGAGGAGGGGAGCCGGTACCTCCACATCACCACCAATGAAACGATCGGCGGCATTCGCATGGTCGAGTTCCCGGAGACGGACACCCCGCTGGTGGCGGACATGTCCTCCGAGTATCTCGCCCGGCCGATCGCCTGGGAGCGCTACGACCTCGTCTACGGCGGGGTCCAGAAGAACCTGGCCCCGTCGGGTATGGCGGTGGTGTTCGTGCGCCGATCGGTGCTGGAGGAGCCGGCCCCCGATCTCGGCGACTATCTCCGTTACGGGTTCCACGCCGAGTCGGATTCGCTCGGCAACACCCCGCCGATGTTCCCCATCTACATCATGGGGAAGGTGCTGGCCCGCATCGAGTCGAGCGGGGGCGTGGCCGCTCTGGAGCGTCGGTCCGCCGAGAAGGCGGAGGCGCTCTACGCCGCCATCGACGAGTCAGACGGGTTCTATCGGAACCCCGTCAATCGGCGGGATCGGAGCCACATGAACGTCGTCTTCCGGCTACCCAGCCCGGAACTGGAGGCGCAGTTCGTCTCCGAGGCCCCGGGATCCGGGCTGATAGGGCTGAAGGGCCATCGCAGCGTGGGGGGGCTCCGGGCGAGCATGTATGCGGCACTGTCGATGGACAGTGTCGGGGCGCTCGTGGAGTTCATGGACGGATTCCGACGCTCCGCCCCTGTCTGAGATCCACCAGGGGAACGAGCGGTAGACTCTCGACCGGGTCGGTGTCGCCGGGCTCGGCGCCCCGATCCGAGGGTTCGCGGCGCGCTATGATGGTGGGTCGACATCCGAGTTTTTCGCTTGAGGTGGGCGTCGCGCCCGCCTCTTTTGTTGACAGGACATGGACACGACGAGGACGACAGAGCAGAGCATGACACTCACCGATCAGGTGCGGGAGCTGATCGAGCCGTGGCTCCTGGCCGAACGGCTCGAGCTCGACGACCTGGAACTGAAGGGTTCCGGTCCCGGGCGGGTGCTGCGCGTCGTCATCGACGGTGAGGAACCGGTCGACTTGGACCGGATCGCCGAGGTCAGCGGAGGCATCGGCCGGCTGCTCGACGCAGAGCTCGACGTCGAGGGCTCCTACCAGCTCGAGGTGACGTCCCCCGGGCTGGAACGGACCTTGAAGACCCCCCGACACTTCCAGAAGTCGGTGGGACGAGAAGTGAACATGAAGATCCGGAGGGACGGCGAGACGATCGTCGTCAAGGGTGTCTTGGAGCACGCCGGTGAGCAGCGGGCAACCGTGGCTGCCGAGGACGGCACCGTCGTCGAGTTCGGCTACGACGAGATCGCCAAGGCGCGGACGGTCTTCAGATGGCAGGCCGCCCCCAAACCGGGGAAGAAGTGAGGAGACGAAGATGAAGATCGACTTTCAGGTGATGGAGGCCCTCGAGCTGCTGGAGCGGGAGCGGGGCGTACCGGTCGACACCATCCTCGACGCCCTCGCCAATGCCCTGGTGAGCGCCTACAAGCGCAGCCCCGGCGCAGCCGAAGAGGCGCGCGTCACGATCGATCCCGACAGTGGCGACATCCGCGTCTATGCCCAGGAGCTCGACGAGGACGGCAACGTCACTCGTGAGTGGGAGGACACCCCGGACGACTTCGGTCGTATAGCCGCCCAGACGGCGAAGCAGGTCATCGCCCAGCGTCTGCGCGAGGCCAAGCGCGAGCAGGTCTTCGACGTCTACGAGGGTCGCGAAGGCGACCTCGTCACCGGCATCGTCCAGCAGGTGGACAACCGCTACACCATCCTGGACCTCGGTGATGCCGAGGCGATCGTGCCTGGTTCGGAGCGGATTCCGTACGAGCGGCTCGAGCGGGGCAACCGGGTCAAGGGCGTGATCATCGAGGTTCGCGGCGAGGGCAAGGGCCCCCAGATCGTCGTCTCGAGGAGCCACCCGGATCTCGTCCGAAGGCTGCTCGAGCTCGAGGTCCCCGAACTGGTGGACGGCACCGTGGAGATCGTCGGTATCGCCAGGGAGCCCGGTCACCGCACGAAGATCGCCGTGATCAGCCACGACCCGAACGTCGATCCCAAGGGAGCGTGTGTCGGTGCCCGCGGCTCTCGCGTGCGGCAGGTGGTGAACGAACTCCGTGGTGAAAAGGTCGATGTGGTCCAACATCGCGACGACACCAGACAGTTCATCGCCGAGGCTCTCGGCCCGGCCAAGATCAAGGACGTCATCATCGACGAGGACGAGAAGGTCGCCGAGGTGATCGTCGGCCAGCACCAACTCTCCCTGGCGATCGGCAAGGAGGGGCAGAATGCCCGCCTCGCCGCCCGGCTGTCGGGCTACAAGATCGACATCCGCTCCGACGAACCCGAGCCGGAGCCCGTCGAGGAGCCGGTGGTGGACGGCGAGGAGGCCGTGGCCGTGACGGCCGTCGAAGCCCCACCCCTCGAGGAAGTACCTGCCGTCGCCGAGCTCGAGTCGGAGGTCGACGAGTCCGGTGATGGCGAAGAAGAGTGACGTGAGGTGGAGTGAGAGTGGCGAAAGTACGTATCTATGAGATTGCGCGGGACCTCGACCTCGAATCGAAGGATGTCCTGGACAAGGCGTTGGAGCTCGGCTTCGACGTCAAGACCGCCTCGTCGGGCGTCGAGGAGACCGACGCAGACCTGATCCGACTGGCATTCTCGGACGACGGCGAGTCCGCCTCCGAAACCGTGCCGGAAGTCGCATCCGAGCCGGCGCCTGAGCCGGCAGCCGAGCCTGCCGCCGAGTCGGTGCCGGAGCCCGCCGCCGAGCCGGCGGAGGAACCGTCGGACGATCCGGAGCCCGAGCCGGTGTCCGACGACGTCGCGGCCGAGTCCGAACCGGACATCGGGATCGCCACCGTGCACGATGGGATGACCGTCACCGAGTTCGCCGAGGCGATCGGTGTCGCCACGGGCGAGGTCGTCAAGGCACTGATGCTGCGGGGACGGCCCGCCGGGGCTGCTGCCCAGATGCCTTCGGACATGTTCGAGGAGATCGGTGAAACCTTCGACGTGATCGTCGACGTCGCCGACGCGCCGCCCGAGACGGCAGCCGCGCCCGCCACAGCCGAGATGCCGATCTTCGACGACGCGGAGGCCGATCTGGTGTCGCGCCCACCGGTGATCACGGTGATGGGCCACGTCGACCACGGCAAGACCTCGCTGCT
>DATHWB010000246.1:0-35499 GCA_035460965.1 Acidimicrobiia bacterium | reverse complement strand
CGGGTCGACCATGCCGCAGCCGAGCATCTCCAGCCAGCCCGCCCCTCCGCACACCCGGCAGCCCGCCACCCCGCCGTCACACGCGAAGCAGGACACATCCAGCTCTGCGCTGGGCTCGGTGAACGGGAAGAAGTGCGGCCGCAGCCGGACGGTGGTCGAAGGACCGAAGAACTCCCGTGCGAAGTGCATGAGCGTTCCCTTCAGGTCGCTGAACCGGATGTCCGTGTCGACGGCCAGACCCTCGATCTGGTGGAACACCGGGAGGTGTGAAGCATCGATCGTGTCCGTGCGGAACACCTTGCCCGGCACGACCACGTGCACGGGAGGCTCGTGGGCCTCCATCCAACGGACCTGCATCGGCGAGGTCTGCGTCCGAAGCAGCGACTCGTCGTCGGCGACCTCGTAGTACAGGTACATCGTGTCGCTCTCGGCCCGAGCCGGATGGGTCGGCGGTGTGTTGAGAGCGTCGAAGTTGTACCAGCCGGTCTCGGCCTCCGGCCCTTCGGCCACCGCATAGCCGAGTCCGATGAAGATCTCGCACACCTCGTCGATCGTCTGCTGGATGAGGTGGAGCGTCCCACGACCGAACTCGAGCGCCTCGAGGGTCACGTCCACCCGATCCTGTTCGAGGAGCACATCTGCTGCGCTTCGCTCCAACTCGGCCCGGCGGGTGTCGATGAGCGCAGTCAGCGACTGGCGCGCCGCCTGGATCGCCTGGCCGGCGGCGGGTCGCTCGGACGGTAGGAGGGACCCGATCTCTCGCTGGAGTCTCGACAGGACGGAGCGGCGGCCGACGAGATCGGTCTCGAGTTCCTGCAGGCTGTTCAGGTCGGTGGTGGCGGCGACGAGGTCCGGTGCCGAGGCCACCACCTGTTCGAGTTCTTGCATGGGAGTCCGGGAGGTTACCGGCTCGCCACCGGGGCCCGGTCGGCCCGCCAACGCGCCAGTTCGTACGCCACCACCGATCCCGCCACCGCCGCGTTGAGGCTCTCGACGTCGGACTGCATCGGGATCGTGACCACGATGTCGGCCGCCGCCACCTCGGCGGCGTCGAGTCCGTGTGCCTCCGACCCCACCAGGATCGACCAGATGCGTCCCGGGTCCAGCATCTCGGGGAAGCGACGCGGATCGTCGCCTCCCCTCACCACGGTCGCGATGCGCCCGGCCCCGGCGGGAGGCTGTCCCAAGGAGGTGCGGAAGTGGGCGCCGGCCGCCGCACGCAGGACCTTTGGCGACCACGGATCGACGCCGCCGGGCCGCATGCACACGTCCAGGCCGAATCCGGCAGCGGTTCGGATGAGGGTGCCCGCGTTGCCCGGGTCCGTCACGTCCAACAGGAGGTGGTCACGGGCGATCGGCGCCTCGCCGGGGATGCGAGCGACCGCCACCGGTCCCCTGGGGTGTTCGGTGTCCGCCACCTTCCCCAACACCTCCTCCGTCACCGCGATCCAGGGCAGGTCGGTGGACGGAGGCTCGCCGAGACCGAATGCCGTGACGATCTCGACGCCGGCCGCCAGTGCCTCGTCCAGGAGGTGGGGCCCTTCCAACAACATCAGCCCGGTCTTGCGACGCTCCCGGACGCGACGAAGCCGGACCGCTTCGGCGACCCGCGGATTGCGGGTCGAGCGGACCGGCTCCATCGGCGATCAGTTCGAGTTGACGGAGGCGACCAGCTGGCTGAACGCCTGCGGATCGTTGACGGCCAGGTCGGCCAGCATCTTCCGATCGATCTCGACCTCCGCGGCCTTCAGGCCGGCGATCAGCTGGCTGTAGGTCGTGCCGTTCTGCCGGGCGGCGGCGTTGATGCGCTGAATCCACAGCTTCCGGAACTCGCCTTTGCGCGCCCTGCGGTCACGGTACGAGTCCTGCATCGCATGCATGACCTGCTCGTTCGCCGTCTTGAAGCGTCGGCTTCGGGCGCCCTTGTAGCCCTTCGCCCGGTCGAGGACCTTCTTGTGGTTTTTCTTGCCGTGGACGGCTCGCTTCACCCGTGCCATGTCACTTCCCCAGCATCTTCTTGACGACCTTGGCGTCGCCCGGCGCCAGATCTGCTTCCCCGCCCAGGCGGCGATAACGATCCGCCCCCTTGGCGAGCCTCAGGTGACCTCTGCCCGCCTGCTTGCGGCGGAGACGGCCGGTGCCCGTCACCTTGATGCGCTTGGCGGCGCCGCGATGAGTCTTCATCTTCGGCATTCCGTCCTCCTCACTCTTCTTCGTCCGAGTGCCGTGCTTCTCTGCCGCCATCGTCGGTCGGCTCCTTGAACCGGCGGTTCGGAGCCAACGTCATGGTCATGTTGCGCCCCTCGAGGGACGCCGGCTGTTCGACGATGCCTCGCTCACCGACGGTGGCCACCAGCCGGTCGAGAACCTCCCGACCGAATTCCGGCCGCTCCCGCTCGCGTCCGCGGAAGCGAACGGTCACCTTGACCTTGTCCCCTTCCGACAGCCACTCGGCGGTGCGTCGGGCCTGCATGTCGAAGTCGTGATCGGCGATCCGGGGCGTCAGCCGCGTTTCCTTGATCACGGTACGGGTCTGCTTCTTGCGAGCCTCTCGGTCGCGGACCGATTGCTCGTACTTGTACTTGCCGTAATCCATGATCTTGCACACGGGTGGGCGGGCGTTGGGAGCGACCTCGACCAGGTCGAGATCGAGTTGTTCGGCCAGCCACAGTGCCTCGGACAGTTTCTTCACCCCGATCTGGGATCCATCGGGAGCCACCACCCGGACCTCCTGGGCCCGGATGTAGCCGTTCACGCGCAGATCAGCGATCTCGCACTCCTCTTCTCGTTGTTCGTTTCAACGCAACGAGCAGCACGCGGGGTGCTGCTCGGATATCTCATCACCGTTCACGGCCATGGCTCGAATTCGCCTCGGCGTGCCCGGTGAAACGGCCTCGGCGCGCCCTCGGGCGGCCGGGCGGGAAGCAGCGGCTTCCGCTTGTTGCTCGGTTGTGGAGCCACATCGTAGTCGGCACATCCGCCAAGTTCCCACTCGCTCAGAGAGCGGCCAGCCCCCGACACACCGTCAGAACGGCCGCAGCAGCCTCCGCCCCCTTGTTTCCGGGGCCGGGCCGGGACCGCTCGAGGGCATGCTCGTACTCCCGCACCGTCAGCACTGCGTTGCCGACCGGACGCCCCGTTCTCAGGGCCACCTCACCGATACCCCTGGTGGCTTCGGCGCACACGTACTCGTAGTGATCGGTCTCGCCCTTGATCACTGCACCGATTGCCACCACACCCTCACAGCCCCGGTCGATCAACGCCAGGGCCGCCACCGGGATCTCGAGGGCGCCGTCCACCTCGAACACCGGGACGTCGGGGACGCCGGCGTCCCGCAGGGTCTTGATGGCGGCGTCCTTCATCGGCGCGGTGATCGGACTGTTGAACGTCGACACGACCACCCCGACCCGGGCGGGTCGGACGGCATCGGTCACGTGCCGCCCTCGAAGATGTGCCCCATCTTCTCCGCCTTGGCCCTGAGATAGTCCCGGTTGTGGTCGGTCACATCCGTGACGAGCGGGACGCGTTCCGAGATCGTCAGTCCGTAGCCCTCGATCCCGGCTCGCTTGGTCGGGTTGTTCGTGAGCAGCCGCATCGAGCGCACCCCGATGTCGTGCAGGATCTGGGCTCCGATGCCGTAGTCGCGTGAGTCGACGGGAAGACCCAGCTGCTGGTTCGCCTCCACGGTGTCGATCCCGTCGTCCTGCAGGTTGTAGGCCTCCAGCTTGGCGAACAGTCCGATGCCGCGGCCCTCGTGCCCGCGGATGTAGAGCACGACACCGCGCCCTTCCTCCGCCACCATCTGGAGCGCCCGATCGAGCTGGGTGCCGCAGTCGCATCTGAGACTGCCGAAGACGTCGCCGGTGAGACACTCGCTGTGCACACGGGTGAGTACCTCCTCACCGTCGCCCAGGTCACCCATCACGAATGCGATGTGCTCCCTGCTGTCGACCTCCGATCGGTATCCGATCGCCCGGAACGATCCGTACTTGGTGGGGACCGCCGCCTCGATCAGCTTTCGGAACGGCCGGGCTTCGCGCTGGCGCCGATAGGCGATCAGGTCCGCGATGGTTCCCATGAGCAGGTCGTGCTCCTTGGCGAACCGCTCGAGCTCGGGCAGGCGTGCCACGGTGCCGTCGTCGTTCATCACCTCGGACAACACCGCCGCCGGATAGCGACCCGCCAATCGGGCCAGGTCGACCCCCGCCTCCGTGTGGCCGGCGCGCTTGAGGACGCCCCCCTCGGCGTATCGCAACGGGTACATGTGCCCGGGCCGAGCGAGATCCCCCGGTCGGGTGTCGGGGTGCAACATCGCTTCGACCGTACGGGTGCGGTCGAAGGCGGAGATGCCGGTCGTGGTGACCCCGCGGGCGTCGACCGAGTCCGTGAAGGCCGTCCGGTGAGACTCGGTGTTGTGGTGCACCATGAGCGGGAGCTCGAGTTCGTCGAGGCGACTCCCCTCCATGGGGATGCAGATGATTCCGCTCGTGTGCCGGATCATGAACGCCATCTGCGCTTCGGTGATCCGGTCGGCGGCGACGATCAGATCGCCCTCGTTCTCCCTGTCGGCGTCGTCGACCATGATCACCATGTCGCCGCGTCCGATCGCTGCGATCAACTCCTCGGGAGTTGCGAACATCAGTGTTCTCGATCCATCAGGCGTTCCACGTACTTCGCGAGGATATCGGCTTCGAGGTTGACCGTTGCATCGGGCTCGAGCAACCCCAGCGTGGTGACTTCGAGCGTGTGGGGTATCAAGGCCACCTCGAATCCTTCCTCGTCGAGTCCCGCCACCGTCAGCGACACCCCGTCGATCGTGATCGAGCCCTTGCGAACCACGTATCGACGGACCTCTGCCGGGCAGTCCACCCAGATCCGCTTACCGCGGCCCTCCGCCTCGACCGAGCGCACGACCCCCACGCCGTCGACGTGTCCCTGGACGATGTGACCGTCGAACCGCCCGTCGGCCCTCATGGCACGCTCCAGGTTCACCGGATCGCCCGCCACGAGAACTCCCAGGGTGGTCCGCGCGACAGTCTCGGCCACCAGTTCCACGGCGAACTCGCGGTCGGTGGCAGACGTGGCGGTCAGGCACACCCCCTGCACGGCGACCGAGTCACCCACTTCGAGATGAGGAGCGACCGACGGGGCGGCGATCCTGAAACGACGGCCCCCATCGACCTCGGTCGCTTCTCCGATCGCACCGACGGCTTCCACGATGCCCGTGAACATGGGACGTCTCCTGTCGCAGGCGGCGATTCTACGAGGGGCCTGCCACCCGCCAGTCGATCCGCAGGTCCGGTCCCAGGTGCACGACGGACGTGATCACGACGTCCACCGCCTCGGTCAGGGTCGAGAACACACGATCGAAGGAGCCGCGGCCCGTTCCACCCGCCATCTTTCCCGCCAGGTACACGGTGCCACGGGCGACCAGGCCGCTTTCCCACAGGGCAGCGGCGATTCCCGCTCCCCCTTCGACGAGCACCGAGAGCAGACCGCGGGCCGCCAGGCCCTCCATCGCAGCCCGCAGGTCCACCACGCCACCGGAGCCGGCACGGATCACGTCGAGGCCGGGCAGACTCGCCTCATCGGATGCGATGACGATCGGGTGGCGGTCCCACACCCGCAGATCGGCCGGGAGCGGACGACGACCGGCCACCAGTACGGGAACCGGCTGCGGACCGTCGTATCCGGTGAGCCGCACGTCGAGTCGCGGATCATCAGCTCTCACGGTGCCTGCGCCGACGAGCACGGCGTCGTATTGGGAGCGCAGACGATGGGCGTCCTCCCTTGCGGCCGTCCCGGTGATCCAGCGGGAAGACCCGTCCGCCGCCGCGGTCTGGCCATCGAGCGTGGTCGCCTGCTTCAGGGTGACGAGCGGAAGTCCGGTCCTGCGGTGGTGGAAGTACCCAGGGTCGGCGTCCTCGACCGCGTGCTGTTCGATTCCCACTTCCACGGCGATGCCGGCGTCCCGGAGCGCGGCCACTCCGCGACCCGCCACCCGCTCGTCGGGGTCCACCGAACCCACGATCACCCGCCGAACGCCGGCCGCCACGATGGCGTCGACGCAGGGCGGGGTGCGTCCCGTGTGCACGCACGGCTCCAGCGTCACCACCAGGGTCGCATCGACCGGGACCTCCTCCACCCGCTCGAGCAGCCCGCGCTCGGCATGGGTCTCGCCCACCCCCCGATGGGCGTACTCCCCCAGCACCGAGCCGTCCGACCCGACGAGTATCGCCCCCACCCGGGGGTTGGGGTGCGGATACTGGTGGGTGGAGAGGGAGACGGCATGGCGCATCCACCGTGCCCGGTCCTCCGGGCTCACGACGTGCGGCGGTCGATCCGGTACGCCGAGCCGGGCTGCTTCTTGGCGAACTCCTTCATCTCGACCGCCACTGCGGACGCCTCCCACTGTGTCGTGATGGGTCGCGACCGGTTCGTGACCACACCCATCGACATCGCTACCACCGGGAAGGCATACCGTTCCCCCCGCCGATCCGTGACCTCGATGTAGCCCTTGAGAGCGTCCGCCGTGTCGTAGTAGTCGAGGATTCCGTCGTCGAAGCGGTCGATCACCGACTTGCAGAAGGCCTCGGCCGCATCGGCGTCGGTGATGGCGACGAAGTCGTCGCCACCGATGTGCCCGACGAAGCCCTCGTCGTCCCCGACGTCGCCCAGGGACTGCCGGAGCACGTCGGCGGAGAACTGGATGACCTGGTCCCCGCGCATGAAGCCGTAGTGGTCGTTGAACGCCTTGAAGTTGTCGAGATCGCAGTAGACGAGGGCGAAGGGCCGACCGCTGGCGATGCGGCTCTCGATCTCGGCCCCGATGGAGAAGTTGCCCGGGAGTCCGGTCAGCGGCGACGTGTCCCGCGCGGTCTTGGTCCTGCGGAGGACCGCCTTGACCCGGGCCACCAGCTCGACGACGTCGAACGGCTTCGTCACGTAGTCGTCGGCACCGAGTTCGAGACCATTCACCCGGTCTTCGGTCAGTCCCCTCGCCGTGAGCAACACGATCGACGTCGACGCCAGGGAGGGCTGGCTTCGCATCTTGCGGAGTGCCGTGAGGCCGTCCATCCGCGGCATCATGATGTCGAGGAGCACGATGTCCGGCGGGTTCGCCAGTGCCCGGTCGAGAGCCTCTTGGCCGTCACCGGCCGTCTCGACCTCGAATCCCTCCAACTCGAGGTTGATGCGGACGACCCGAACGATGTCTGGATCGTCGTCGACGACGAGGGCGCGTTCGTTCACGCGTCCCCCTCGATCGTCTCTCGCAGGTCCATGATCGCCCTCTTCCGGTCGTCCTGCCCGAACACGGCGGTGCCTGCCACGAACACGTTCGCGCCGGCTTCGCGCGCCGACCGGGCGGTGGCGGTCGAAATGCCGCCGTCGATCTCGATATCGGTCGTGAGCCCCTGCGAGTCAACGAGTTTCCTGACGGCTTCGACCTTCCCCAACACCTCCGGCAGGAACGACTGGCCCCCGAACCCGGGGTGGACGGACATGATCACGACCATGTCGCAGATCTCGACGTAGGACTCGATGGCTTCCCACGGGGTGGGAGGGGCCACGACGACGCCGAACTGCAGCCCGTTGCGTCTGGCCGCCTCGGCCGCCGGACGAGGGTTCGGCACCGCTTCCACATGCATCGTGACCAGATCCGCCCCCGCCTCCGCCAACTCGGGGAGGAACGCAGCGGGATTGGTGGTCATCAGGTGACAGTCGAAGCGAAGACCGGTGTGGGGCCGCAGTGCGGCGATGACCGGGATTCCGAATGTGATGTTGGGGACGAAGTGTCCGTCCATCACGTCGAGGTGGAGGAGGTCGGCCGCACCGTCGAGTGACGCCACCTCCTCGGCGAGACGACTGAAATCCGCCGCCAGCAACGACGGAGCGATCTTGATGTCCACCACGGTAGGGAGTGTACCGACACGGCCTCACAGGGGCCGGTACCTCAGCGCTCGAACACGGCCACGAACATCCCGTCCGTCGGTCCCAGGTGAGGCGCCATCAACCACCCGTCCCCGTACGGCACTCCCGGGAGCCCCTCGGGCGCCCTGGCGCCGAGGCCGGCCACGACGTCGATCGTCTCGGCCGGAGTGATCGTGCAGACGGAGTAGACGACCCTGCCGCCGGGCCGCACGATCCGCAGGGCCTCGTCGAGCATGGCTCGCTGGATCGCGGCCAGCCGAGCCATCTCGTCGGGCGTCACCCTCTCGGACAACTCCGGTCTCCGGCGTAGCGTCCCCAGGCCGGTACACGGGGCGTCGACGAGCACGGCATCGAAGTGAGACTCCACGAACGGGGCTCGGGTGCCGTCGCCAACCACCCAGAGCGCTCCAGGCACGCGTCGGGAGGCAGTCTCGACGCGTCGACGATGTCGGTCGAGCGCCACCACCCTGCCTTCCGGGCCGACCTGCTCGATCAGGTGGGCGGTCTTCCCGCCGGGCGCCGCCCCCATATCGAGGAGCTGCCAGCCCGGACGGGCATCCAGAGCGTTGCCGACCGCCACGGACGCCGGATCCTGGATCGCGACGCCGGGTGGCGGCGCCCCCTCCCTCCACAGCCACGCGCTGGGAATCCCCTCGACCGCGTCCGCACCTTCGACGCCCTCGCCGGACCGTAGCCCCACCGGCGCCGGGCTCCGGGAAGCCTCCCAAAACGCGTCGACCGCCTCACCCTCCAGCACATGGCGCAGCGCCTGATCCACGAACTCGGGCACACCGCCGTCGCCGGGGCCGGTCATCACGGGTGGATCCTCGGCGAGGCGCCGCATCACCGCGTTGACGAAACCGACTGCTCGGGGGGCCGCCGCCCGGGCGGCATGGACGATGCCGTCGACGATCAGCGGGGCCGGCATGCGGCCCTCCATGGCTTCGGCCGCCCCCACCCTCAGGAGGTCGCACACGACGGGATCGATGCGGTCCAACGATCGGCCGGCGTGTCTCTCGACCTCGCGATCGAGCAGGGGTCGATGCCGGAGCACGGCCAAGACGAGAGCCTGGACGATGGTCGGCTCGGCGCCGAGGCTCGCGGCCTCGGTACGGGACACCACATTGGACCAGGCGCCCGAACGGATCACCCGGCCCACTGCCCGGGCAGCCGCCAGCCGCTCCTCTTTCCGCGTCACGTGACCGACCCGAGGTCGGCGCCGCGTCCGCGCGCCCAGTCCATTCCCGGCATCGCCCGACGGCCCTCGGGCTGCACCACATCGAGACGAATCGAGCCGTCCCTCACGACCAGCTCCAAGGCTCCGTCGACGACCCGAAGGATCCCGGGAGGACCGTCGATAGTGCCCCGCCCGACTTCCTTCAGTCGAAGTCGGCCCGTGGCGTGGCGGACCCATGCGCCCGGCCACGGAGTGAGACCACGGACGGCGGCAATCGCGGACTCGACCCCTGTCGTCGCCGGGTCGAGCCACCGTTCCTCGCCTGTGAGCTTCGGTGCGAGTGTGGCGAGCGCCTCGTTCTGTGGAGCCGCCGCCAGGCTGTGCAGTGCCGGGAGCCAGCGTGCGACCAGGTCCCCGCCCATGTCCGCCAAACGGCGCGTGAGGGCCTCGGCATCCTCCCGAGCACCGATGGCGGTGGAGTGAGTGGCGAGGATCGGCCCGGTGTCGAGTCCCTCGTCCATGGCCATCAGCGAGACCCCGGTTCGACTGTCACCCGCCATCACGGCTCGCTGAACGGGGGCCGCACCCCTCCACCGAGGGAGCAACGAGAAGTGGACGTTCACGAACCTGGCGGCTGTCAGCACCTCCGGACGCAGGATCATGCCGAACGCCACGACGAGCCCCACCTCGATCGGTCCCAAGCCCACGATCGCCTCGCCAAGCTGTCCCGAGTTCTCGGGACGCACGACCGGAAGACCGAGTTCCTCAGCCACGCCGGCCACTTCGGACGGAACCGGCCGACCCGATCGCCCGCGAGGCCGATCCGGCCGGGTCACGACAGCCCGCACGTCGGCGATGCCCGCCAACGCCCGCAACGACGGGACGGCGGCCTCCGGCGTCCCGAGGAAGACGGCCTTCACGGTTCCGGGCGGGTGAGCAACTCTTCCCGCAACTCTTTGAGTGCCTTCTTGCGGGTCCGCTTGGGAAGGTGATCGATGAGCAGTCCGCCGTCGAGATGTCCGATCTCGTGTTGGAGTACCCGACCCAGGAGGTCGACGCCCTCGTAGTAGATCTCGTTGCCATCGAGGTCCAACGACAGCACCCGGACGAACTCCGGCCTGACGATCGGCCAGTAATGGCCGGGTACGGACAGGCAGCCCTCCTCGAACTCGAGCTCTCCGCCGGCTTCGACGATCACCGGGTTGATCAGGGGCCGCGGGCCTTCGCCGTCGTGCGCGTCGAACACCGCGACACGGCGCGACACCCCTATCTGGTTGGCCGCCAACCCCACGCCGGGAGCGTCGTACATCGTCTCGGTCAGATCCGCCACCAGCTTGCGCACCGACTCGTCGACCGCCACCACCGGCGTCGTGGGAGTACGGAGCACGGGGTCGCCATAGGTGCGAATCGGGAAGATGGCCATGTCGTCCCGGGACGGTATCAGAGGTCGATGGGGTCGACGTCGATCCGCACCCGCAGCCCCGAGTCACGCCAGCGCTGGACCAGCAGTCGCAGTGTCACCTTGGCGGCGGTGAGGTCGTCGGCCTGCAGCAACCACCGATTTCCCTCGCCGTGAGGGGCAGGTCCGAGGACCGCGCAGTGGTCTCCCAACTCGTCGAGGGCGGGAGCGGGCCCGCCGGAGGTCTCCACCACGAGCAATTCCCCGAACGGGGGGTATCCGAGCGGACGCCTCGCCTCGAGCTCGGAGTGCAGGGCCGGGAGGGGGTCGCCCTTGACCAGTGCCCGGACGACGTGATGGTCCGGATCGGAGGTCTGCACCATCATTCGTCGCCCTGAACCGCGACCCACCAGCCCCGCCAGCCGCGCAGCCAGCCGCAGCGCGTCCTCTCCCGCCCGGTAGTTCGTACCGTGGATGAGGCCGTCCAGGTCCGGTAGGACGACCAGATCGAGCTCCGCCAGATCCAGGATGTCCCGCTCCGTGCCCACCGTCACCGGCGCCGGACCTGGTGAGGCCGCCACCGCGTCGGCTCCGACCACCCTGCCGACATCCGCCACGATGCGTCCTACCCCGGCTCCGAGCGGCTCGAACCTGGTCCCTCCGCACACCTCGCACGGTCCCAGTTCCAAGCCGCAGCGCGCACATGTGGTGCCCGGGTCCGGCCTCGATCCACAACCCGCACACCGGCGCACCGCCCGGCAGGACACGCACCGGGTGGCGGCGGAATATCCCTTGCGGTGCCCGAAGACGAACGAACGCCCGCCTCGCCGGGTCACGGCGGCGAGGGCTCGGCGCGCAGGATCCGTCAGGATCGCGCCGCCGGAAGGTTCCTGCCTTCGGTCGATCACCTCCACCAGACCCCATAGACGCGTCCGTTCCCGGACGACGTGGGGTCCGGTCGCCAGCACCTCGGTGGTGGGTGTCGGCCCGGCCACGACGAACTGGAAGCGTTCCTGTTGCGCCCTCCGCCGCAGGACGTCACGTACGTGCAAGGTGGGCGTCTGTCGATCCTTCATCGCTCGACGACCCTCCTCCAGGACCACGGCCGCCCCGAGATCGGGCACTGACCAGCACGCCACCCGCGGTGTTCCGACCAGGACGGCGGGCGCCTGCACCGCACCCCAGGCAGCGGTCAGCTCGCGATCGGACATGTCACCGTGTGCCAGCACGAATCGATCGTCGCCCGCCAAAGAGGCGTGCAGCGCCGTCGCCTCATGGGAGGTCGCCGTCACGAACATCGACGACCTACCTTCCGCCAGCAGGCGGGAAGCGGTCGCCCTCATGGCGCCGACCGGCGGGTGCGCCGACAAGAAGACGGTCGGGGGCCGAAGCCTGCCACTCATCGCAGCCTCGACGACTCCCTCGATCGGTTCTCCGTCGAGCTCCAACGGAGAACCGGAGACCCTGCGTGGACTGCGAGGATTGTTCGGGGGGCACGCCCGCTCGAGCAAGGTGGCGAGCGGCGAAACGTAGTGAGCCGCCACCCACCGCAGCGAAGCGAGCAGTCGATCGTCGAAGACCGGGACGTCCCCCGAGATCGAGGCGATCGCCCTCAACCCCTCCTGGTCACCCTCAGGATCGACGTCGATGACGTAACCGCGCACCCTGCGACCGCCGAGAGGCACCCGCACCATGCTCCCGCGACCGAGACCCTCCGCCAGGGCAGGGGGGACGGCGTACCGGAATCCGCCGTCCACCGAGAACGAGGGGACGGCCGGAACGACGAGCGCCCGGCCGCGGTTCAGAGGCCGGCCGCCGCGGCGAGTGCCCCGGTCATCTCGGTCCGTTCCCACGGGAACCCGGTCCGTCCGAAGTGGCCGTAGGCCGCCGTCGGGCGGAAGATCGGGGCTCGAAGTCCCAGTCGTTCGATGATCGCCGACGGCCGAAAGTCGAACACGTCGTCGAGGGCTTTCTCCACGCGCTCGGGGGCGACGTGTTCGGTCCCGAACGTGTTCACGTGGATCGAGAACGGGCTGGCCTGTCCGATGGCGTAGGCGAGTTGCACTTCGCAACGCCGGGCGAGTCCCGCAGCCACCACGTTCTTGGCAGCGTGGCGGGCGGCATAGGCCGCCGAGCGGTCCACCTTCGTGGCATCTTTGCCCGAGAAGGCGCCGCCCCCGTGACGGGCATACCCCCCATAGGTGTCGACGATGATCTTGCGCCCCGTCAGGCCGGTGTCGGCGACGGGGCCTCCGATCACGAAACGTCCCGAAGGGTTGACCAGCAGCGGGACCGACTCGCCGGCCAGGTGCTCGGCCAGTACGGGCTTCACCACCTCGGAGTGGAGGTCGGCCGTCAGGTCGTCGGTCGTCACTTCGGTGGCGTGATGGGCGGAGATAAGGATGTTCGTCACACCCACGGGGCGATCGCCGTCGTAGCGAACGGTCACCTGGGTCTTGCCGTCGGGGCGGAGGTAGTCGAGCATCCCCGACTTCCGGACCTCGCTGAGACGCTCGGCCAGCCTGTGGGCAAGCAGGATCGGCAGCGGCATCAGCTCGGGCGTCTCGTCGCAGGCGTAACCGAACATGATTCCCTGATCCCCTGCGCCGAGCTCGTCGTGCGGGTCATCGCTCCCGCGCCGTCGCTCGAGGGACCCGACGACTCCGTCGGCGATGTCAGGGCTCTGCTGGTGCAAGCGGTCGTCGACGGCGATCGTGTCGGCGGAGAAGTCGGGATCGAAACCGTCGTAGCCGATGTCGCGGATGACACCCCGCACCAACGGGTCGAGGTCGATCGAGGTGCGAGTACTGATCTCCCCGGCGACGATGGCGATACCAGTGGTGACCATCGTCTCGCACGCCACGCGCGAGTGGTCGTCCCCCGTCAGGGCGGCGTCGAGTACCGCGTCGGACACCGCATCACACACCTTGTCAGGATGTCCCTCGGTCACCGACTCCGAACTGAAATACCACGTACGCGACGTCATCGGGCCCACTCGATCGAAGGCGCCGGAGGATAGACCCGAGGGACTCGCGTCACTGTTCGCCCTGCTGGTCTTCGACGATGACCCGCCACAACCTCGCCGCCACCTCGGACTTGGACATCTGATCCCAGTGGTCGACCGTTCCGTCGGCCCGGACCAACGACACTCGGTTCGTATCGACCGCGAAACCCGAACCCGGCTCGGTCACGTCGTTGGCGACCAACAGGTCCACCCCCTTTCGACGCGCCTTGTCGACCGCTCGGTCGAGCGAGCCCGTCTCGGCGGCGAAGCCCACCAGGTAGGGACGGGGCTCGCGTCTGGCCACCGACATGAGGATGTCCGGAGTCGGTTCGAGGACCAGTTGGGGGGGCCCGTCGGTTCTCGCCAGCTTGCCGGACGAGGCGCTGGCCGGCCGGAAGTCGGCGACCGCTGCGGCCATGACGGCGATGTCGGCCGACACTGCGTCGACTTCCGATTGCATCTCCTCGGCAGACTCCACCTGGCGACGGTCGATACCCGGGCTGGTCGGGAGCGAACTGGACGTCACGAGCACGACGGCGGCTCCCAACCGATGCGCCTCTTCGGCGACGGCGTGACCCATCTTCCCGGAGGATCGGTTGCCGATGTAGCGCACCGGGTCGATCGCCTCCCGGGTTCCGCCCGCCGTGACGAGCACCGTTCGGCCGGCCAGCGGACCCGAGAAGAGTGCTTCGATGGCCCTCACGATCTCGTCCGGTTCGACCATCCGGCCGGAACCCGAGTCACCGCCCGCCAGATCCCCCTCCACCGGGCCAACCACCTGTACCCCGGCCCGCTGGAGGACTTCGACGTTGTGCTGGGTCGCCGGGTAGTCCCACATCTCGGTGTGCATGGCCGGAGCCACCATCACGGGGCCGGTGGCGGCGACGACCGTCGCCGAGACGGGATCCTCGCTCAAGCCGGTCGCCAGTCGGGCGAGGGTGGCAGTCGTCGCGGGGGCGACGACGACGAGATCCGCCCAACGGGCGAGCTCTGTGTGCGGAGACACGGAACCGGCTTGGCCGGTCAGTGACGTCACGACGGCGTGGCCGGACAGACCGGCGAGTGTGGCCGGCCCGATGAACTCGGTGGCCGCCTGAGTCATCACACAACGAACGTCGGCCCCCCGTTCGAGGAGCCGACGGACGAGATATGCGGACTTGTAGGCGGCAATCCCTCCGGTGACACCGACGACGATCCTGCGACCGTCGAGTGGCATCAGGACTCCTCGGTCTCCACCGTCACCTTGCCGGCAGCGATCTCCTCCATGGCGAGCGTCAGCGGCTTGCGACTGAGGGAGTAGACCTGCGGCGGGACGTAGTGGCCGATGCCACCGCCGAGCTGGTGGAAGTAGGCGTTGATCTGACGGGCTCTGCGCGCCGAGACGATGACCGACGCGAACCGGTTGCCGACCTCGTCGACGACGTTTTCGATCTTCATGGCCAGGAGTGTAGGGCCGAACCCGGCCTCCTCCCACCCCACGCCTCGCCGCCGGGCTTCAACCTGTCAGCACGATCTCCCGCAAGCGGCTGGCGGTCTCGACGACGTCGTCGTTGACCAGGATGTGATCGAAGACGGATTCGGCCAGGTCCATGTCCCTCCGGGCGCGGCTCAGCCGGCGCAGGATCGCCTCCTCCTCCGTGTCTCCGCGTGAACGGAGCCTCCGCTCCAGTTCTTCGAACGAGGTGGGTTCGATCCACACGAGCACCGCATCGGGAAAGGCCGCCCGTACCTGTTTGGCGCCCTCGAGCTCGATGTCGAGTACCACGATTCCGCTCTCCGCCCGCGCCCTCCGCACCGACTCGACGGGGGTGCCGTAGAGGTGGCCCCCGTACTCCGCCCACTCGACGAGCTCACCGCCGTCGATCATCTCCAGGAATCGGTCACGGTTCACGAAGTGGTAGTGGACCCCGTCCACCTCGCTGGGTCGGGGATCCCGGGTGGTGGCCGAGATGCTGAATCCGAACTCGACGTCGGATCTGAGCGCGTCCAGCACGGTGGACTTCCCGACCCCGCTGGGGCCGGACACCACCACGAGGCGACCTTCAGGAGAATTCGGCGAGGAGGGCTGCTCGTTGATTGTCACCCAGACCCCGGAGTCGGCGATTGTCGGCGATTCCCAACTGTTCCATGAGCCGCTTCGCCTTGACCTTGCCGGTGCCCGGCATCGACGAGAGCACGGCGGCGACCTTGATGCCGCCGATGAGATCGTCCTCGTCGGCACGCTGCAGCAAACCGCCGAAGTCGAGGGAACCCGACTTCAGGAGCTCCTTGACCTCCGCCCGCACCCTCCTCGCCTGGGCGGCGCGCTCCAGCGCGGCTGCCCGTTGCTCGTCCGACATCGGCGGTGGTTGAACGGGTGGCATCAAGCGACTCTACCGGTCGGCTCGTCGGGATTCCACGATCGAGGCGGCGATCGCGGCGGCCGCTGCGACGGGGTCCGGGGCGGCGGTGATCGGCCGACCGACGACCAGCAGGTCCGCCCCCCTCTTCAGTGCCTCGTGGGGCGTGGCGGTCCTGGCCTGGTCCCCGTGATCGCTGCCGGCGGGCCGGATCCCCGGCGTCACCCGGAAGAGATCAGGGGCTGCCTGGGCGACATCGCCCAGTTCCCTCACGCTGCACACCGCACCCTCCGCCCCGTGCTCGCCGGCCAGCCGGGCCATGCGTGACACCTGTCGCCCCACGCTGTCGCCCAGGCCCACCCGGGCGAGATCCGACGCCGTGAGACTGGTGAGCACGGTGATCGCCAGGATTCCGGTGTCCGGTGAGCCCTTGGCAGCGCCCTCTGCCGCAGCGTCGAGCATCGCCGGACCACCCGCGGCGTGCACGGTGATCCAGCGCGCTCCGGCCCGCGCCAGGTTCGCCGCCGCCCTGCCGACGGTGTTGGGGATGTCGTGCAGCTTGGCGTCGCAGAACACCGGCTTCCCGAGTTCCGCCAGCGCCGACACCAGCACCGGTCCGGGCCCGGAGAGCAACTCGAGGCCGATCTTGAATGCCCCCACGTGGGGCGACAACGATCGGGCGAGCCGAACCGCTTCCTCCCCGCTCGACAGATCGAGTGCCACCGCCACCGGAATCTCCGCCATCATGCCGCCACCGCCTGTCCGACGAGATCCGACAGTTTCGACTCCCCCATCTTCCGCAGGCGCGCCTCCGTCTCCCTCACGATGCGACGGGCGGCCCGGGGCTCGGCGAAATGCACCGTGCCGATGCCGACCGCCGACGCCCCGGCCAGCGTGTACTCGACCACGTCGTCTCCGGACGTGATTCCCCCGAGGCCGAGGATGGGCAGTTCCGGCAGCGCCCGGTGCACCTCGATCACGCACCGGAGTGCGATCGGCTTCAGGGGCCGGCCGGAATAGCCTCCGATGACCCCGCTCAGGACCGGCGCCCGCCGGTCGAGGTCGATCCCCGCCCCCCACACGGTGTTCGTCAGCACCACCCAGTCGGCCCCGGCGGTGGCGCAGGCGGAAGCCACTGCCACGATGTCCTCGGAGTTGGGTGAGAGCTTGGCCGCGATCGGTACTGCCACCTCCTGCCGGATGGCGCCGATGACCGCGGCGCTCCTCGCCGGATCGAGCGCGAAGAGCTCGCCCTCGAGGTTCGGACAGGAGAGGTTGACCTCGAGGACCGGCAGGCCCGCCTCCACCATCGCGCGGGCGACCGTCACGAAGCCGTCCACGGTGTGTCCGACCACCGACCCCCACACGGGGACGTCGAGCTGCGCCAGTTGGGGAACGACGTCATCCACCCAGGCCCGGACGCCCGGATTCTGGATCCCGATCCCGTTCAGCATCCCGACCCCGGCCGGGCCGACACGCGGGGCGGGCCGACCCGGCCAGGGTTCGTCCGAGACGGACTTCGCCACGGCCGCCCCATACCAACGAAAGTCGGTCACCCCCGTGAACTCGACGACGCTCCCGACGGTCCCCGACGCGGCGACGAGGGGCGAACGGAGGCCGACCGGTCCGAGCCGAGCGGCCAGGTCGATCATGCGTGCCAGTCCTGCAGGCTGCGAGGCGTGTTGAGCGCCGAGTCACCGGCCCGGAGGCTGCGCGCCACCGACAGGGCCCCGGCGATGGTGGTGACGCATGGCACTCCCACCGAGCGGGCGGCGTGGCGAATGATGCGGCCGTCGGAGCGGGAGCGCCCGCCTTGGGGCGTGTTCACGATCAGCTGCACACGGCCCGACTCGATCCAGTCCCTGGTGTCGTCGTCTCCCTGTCCGACCTTGTTGATCGCCCGGGCGGGCACCGCGTGGTGTTCCAGGAAGCGGGCGGTGCCGCCGGTTGCGACGAGATCGAACCCGAGCATGTGGAACGCCTGGGCGACCGCCAGGCCCATCGGCTTGTCCCGATCGGCCAGCGAGATGAACACCGTGCCCTCCGTAGGGAGGACATGCCCGGCTGCGAGCAGTGCCTTCGCGTAGGCGACCCCGGCATCGGCTCCGATCCCCATCACCTCGCCGGTCGCGCGCATCTCGGGGCCGAGCACGGAGTCTTCTTCGGGGAACCGGTCCCACGGCAGCACCGCTTCCTTGACGGCGGTGAAGTCGACGGCCCGGCGCTCCGGGATCAGGCCCTCTTCCCTCAGTTGGGCGATGGAGGCGCCCATCATCACCCGGGCGGCTGCCTTCGCCAGCGGCATCCCCGACGCCTTCGAGATGAAGGGGACGGTCCGGGATGCCCGAGGATTGGCTTCGAGAATGAAGACCTCGTCGCCTTTGACCGCGAACTGGATGTTCATCAGTCCCTTCACTCCCAGCTCCCGCGCCAGATCCTCCGTGTGCAGCAGGATCGTCTTGTGCGCAGCGTCCGAGAGGGTCGGTGGCGGCACCACGCACGCCGAATCGCCTGAGTGGACCCCTGCCTCCTCCACGTGCTCCATCACCCCTCCGACCAACAGCTCCTCGCCGTCGTACAGGGCGTCGACGTCCACTTCGGTGGCGGCCTCCAGGAACCGGTCGATCAGGAGCGGCACCTGGCTCATCTCACGCTCGGTGACGTCCCCGTAGAGGTCGTCGAGGTAGTCGGTCAGCTCGTCGTAGCTGGACACCACCCGCATCTTCCGTCCCCCGAGCACGTACGAGGGGCGAACCACGACCGGCAGTCCGACCTGATCGACCACCTCGAGGGCCTCGAGCCGGTTCAGGGCCAGACCGTGCGGCGCCTGCTTGATCCCCAGCCTGCGGCAGACGGCCGAGAACTGCTCCCGATCCTCGGCCAGATCGATCGATGCCGGGGAGGTCCCGGCGATCGGCACGTTGGCTGCCTCCAGCTCGGCGGCGAGGTTCAGCGGCGTCTGTCCACCGAGTTGGACGATGACCGCTTCGGGTTTCTCGGCCTCGACCACAGCCAGCACGTCCTCGGCCGTCAGCGGCTCGAAGTAGAGACGGTCGGATGTGTCGTAGTCGGTGGAGACGGTCTCCGGATTGCAGTTGACCATGACGGTCTCGTAGCCGGCGTCGCGCAGGGCGAAGGCGGCGTGGACACAGGCGTAGTCGAACTCGATCCCCTGGCCGATGCGGTTCGGCCCCGAGCCGAGTACCACGACTCGCGGCTTGTCGGCCGGAGGCACCTCGTCCTCGTCCTCGAACGTGCCGTACATGTACGGCGTGTGAGCCTCGAACTCGGCAGCACAGGTGTCCACCGTCTTGTACGTTCGGCGAATCCCGGCGCCGAGCCGTATGGCACGGATCTCGCCCTCGCTCATCCCCCAGAGGTGCGCCAGCTGGCGGTCGGAGTAGCCGGCGCGCTTCGCCTCGGCCATCAAGCCGACGTCGAGCCGGTTGGCCTCCAGCTCCCTGCGGAGTTCGACCAGTTCCTGCATCTGGTCGGTGAACCAGGGGTCGTAACCCGAACGCGAGGCCACCTCGTCGACACCGAAACCCCGGCGCAGGCCCTCGGCAACCGCATGGATCCGATCGGGCGTCGGGATGTCGATCTCGGTCCACAGTTCCTGGTCCGACACCTCCTGCCACCGGCTCTCGGACGCGTCCGCCCCGAAACCGAAGTGGCCGTTCTCGAGGCTGCGGAGCGCCTTCTGGAGCGCCTCCGGGAAGGTCCGTCCGATCGACATCGCCTCGCCCACGCTGCGCATCGAGGTCCCGAGCCTGCGGGGTGCCATCGGGAACTTGGCGAAGTCGAACCGGGGAGCCTTCACGACGACGTAGTCGAGCGCCGGCT
The DNA here is from genome assembly GCA_035460965.1 of Acidimicrobiia bacterium. GTDB lineage: Bacteria > Actinomycetota > Acidimicrobiia > Spongiisociales > ZC4RG35 > DATHWB01. The sequence goes on along the minus strand of DATHWB010000246.1, from coordinate 15,805 downwards.
CGAAACTCGCCGGGGTGGCGCCGGTGATGTCGTTGGCGATCTCGTCGAGCGTGAAGCCGACTGCCAGCAGAGCGGCGATCTTGGCGATGGGGAAGCCGGTCGCCTTCGATGCCAGGGCCGAAGACCGGGACACCCGAGGATTCATCTCGATGACCAGCCTGCGACCGGTGGCGGGATCGACGGCGAACTGCACATTCGATCCGCCGGTCTCCACGCCGATGACCCGCAGAACCTTGATCGCCTCGTCCCGCATCTCCTGGTACTCGCGGTCCGACAGGGTCTGGATCGGTGCGACGGTGATGGAGTCCCCCGTGTGGACACCCATGGGATCGAGGTTCTCGATCGAGCACACCACCACGGCGTTGTCGTGGCGATCGCGCATCACCTCGAGTTCGAACTCCTTCCAGCCCACCACGGACTCCTCGACCAGGATCTCGTGGACCGGCGAGTACTCCAGGCCGTAGCGGGCCTTCTCCAGGAACTCGTCCCGACTCGACGCGATCCCGGTGCCACCCCCGCCGAGGATGTACGAAGGGCGGATCATCACGGGATAGCCGATGTCGTCCACGATCCCGAGCGCCTCGGTGATGGAACGGGCGTAGCCGGCACGCGGTACGGCGAGTCCCGCCGCCTCCATCGTCTCCTTGAACCTGCCCCTGTCCTCGGCCTTCTCGATCGCTTCGATCCCGGCTCCGATCAGTTCCACCCCGTGGCGCTCGAGTGCGCCGCGACGGTCGAGTTCCATGGTGACGTTCAGAGCCGTCTGACCGCCGAGGGTGGGCAGGAGCGCGTCGGGCCTCTCCTTCTCCATGATCGCCTCGACCACTTCGGGTGTGATCGGTTCGATGTAGGTGGCATCGGCGAACTCGGGGTCCGTCATGATCGTGGCCGGGTTCGAGTTCACGAGGACCACTCGGTAGCCGTGAGCGCGCAGGACCTTCGCCGCCTGTGTGCCCGAATAGTCGAACTCACAGGCCTGCCCGATGATGATCGGGCCGGAGCCGATGAGCAGGATCGTCTCGATGTCGGTCCGTTTGGGCATCTACGCGTCCAATCCCATGAGTGCGACGAAGTCGTCGAACAGGTACTCGGCATCCCGCGGGCCGGGGGCGGCTTCCGGGTGGTACTGCACTCCGAACGCGGGGACGTCGAGGCACCGCAGACCCTCCAGCGTCCCGTCGTTCAAGTTCTGGTGGGTCGCCTCCACGCCCCCGACGGCGGTCTCCACCCGGGCGGGGATCAAGTCGGCGTCCACCAGGCCATCCCGCGGCGGGGCGCTCCGATCCGTGAGCGACCAGAGATCCACCGCGAAACCGTGGTTCTGGGCCGTGATCTCCACCTTGCCGTCGGCTAGACGGCGCACGGGATGGTTGCCGCCATGATGGCCGAACGGCAGCTTGAAGGTTCGAGCCCCCACGGCCAAACCCAGCACCTGGTGACCCAGGCAGATCCCGAACACCGGGACCGTTCCGAGCAGGTCCCTCACGGCGGCCGTGGTCGCTTCGAGCGGTTCGGGGTCTCCCGGACCGTTCGACAGGAACACGCCATCGGGTTCGAGCGCCCGGATGCGCTCGGCAGGAGTGTCTGCGGGCACCACCGTCACGTGCAGGCCGCGCCGTGTCAGGTGACGGACGATGTCCCGCTTGAGGCCGAGGTCGACCGCCACCACCGACCCGCGAAGCGTCGCCTCCGGTTCGACCTCGTAAGGGTGGGACGTCGTGACCGTCGATGCCAGGTCCAGCCCGGTCATCCCGGGAGCCTCGGCGGCCCGCCTCCGCAGTTCGGCCTCGTCGACGCCCGCACCCATCGCCACCGGCTGGGCACCGTTGTCGCGGATGTGGCGGGTGAGGCGGCGGGTGTCCACATCGGACAGGGCCACCACCCCGTGACGGGTCAGGTAGGAGGCGAACGAGCCCTCCGCCCGCCAGTTCGAGTGCCGGCGACTCAGCGCCCGCATCACGAATCCGGAGGCGACAGGACCGGATGACTGGTCGTCGAATGCCGCCTCCCCGTAGTTTCCGATGTGGGGAACCGTCATGACGACCACCTGCCCGGCGTAGGACGGATCGGTGATGATCTCCTGGTAGCCGGTCATGGAGGTGTTGAACACCGCCTCTCCGGTGGCGATGCCGTCCACTCCCACGGATCGACCCCGGAACGCGGCGCCGTCGGCGGTGACGAGAAGCCCGGTGTCGGTCATGTGGTGCTCCCGTCGTGGACGAGCAGTCCACCAGCCACGGTGGCCCGAACCGCGCCTGTCAACTGGCGATCACGCCATGGAGAGTTCTCGCTGCGGGACCGGAAGTCGGTGGCCGTCCACTTCGCGCCCGGGTCGAACACCACGATGTCCGCCGGGCTCCCGACCGCCAAGCCGGTTGCCGGCCTCCCCAGGATGCGCCGCGGCGCCAGTGCCATCCGATCGAAGAAGGTCTCCGCAGGGAGCCCGAGCGCCTCGTGTACCGCCGATGCCGCCGTCTCGAGACCGATCACCCCCCGCGGCGCCTCCTCGAAGGGCACGTCCTTTTCGTGGGCGGAGTGCGGCGCGTGGTCGGTTGCGATGCAGTCGATCACTCCGTCGACCACCGCTTGGCGCAGGGCAGCGGCGTCCTCCGCGGTCCGAAGCGGTGGGTACATCTTGTAGACGGGGTCCATCGACTCCACCGACGTGTGTTCGAAGACCAGGTGATGCGGAGTGACCTCGGCGGTGACGGGAAGACCGGCTGCTTTCGCATCCCGGATCAGCTCGACCGAGCCCGCCGTCGACAAGTGCTGGGCGTGGTACCTGCAACCTGTGAGCTCGACCAGCCGCAGGTCACGGGCGATCACGACCTCCTCCGCCGCCGCCGGGAGGCCACCGATCCCGAGCCGGGAGGAAACCGCCCCCTCGTGCATGTGCCCACCCCGCGACAGGCCCGCATCCTCGGCGTGCTGGGCCACCAGCCCGCCCATTTGCACCAGATAGTCCATCGCCCGCCGCAACAGCCCGGCGTCCGCCACCGTGTCCCCGTCATCGGTGAACATCCGGACTCCCGCCGCCCACAGATCGTCGAGATGGGCGAGGTGGCGGCCCTCCCGGCCCAGGGTGAGGCAACCGGCAGGAATCACCTCGACCCCGTCCGTGCGAGTCACGTGGAGCGCCACGTGGCCCGAGTCGATCGGCGGGTCCGTGTTCGGCATCGCCACGACCGTCGTGAAGCCTCCCGCCGCCGCCGCCGCACGCCCCGAGTCGAGGTCCTCCTTCCACTCCTGGCCGGGCTCACGCAGATGCGTGTGCAGATCGACGAAACCCGGTCCGACCCAGCACCCGCCGGCGTCGAGGCGTTCGGCGCCCGAGAGCGCCGGTCCCAGCTCGACGACTCGCCCCGCCTCGACCCGGACGTCGGTCTCCACCAGTCCATCGTCCGTGAGAACCAGGCCGCCACCGATGATCACGCCACACCTTCCGATCCGAGGAGACGGAACAGGACCGCCATCCGCACTGCGATTCCGTTCGCCACCTGTTCGGCGATGAGGGCCCGCGGCCCGTCCGCCACCGTCGGGTCGATCTCGATTCCGCGATTCATGGGCCCCGGGTGCATCACCACGGCCCGGTCCGGCAGCATTGCCGCCCGGGCGCGGGTGAGGCCGAATCTGCCCACGTACTCGGAAATCGAAGGGAACACGTCTCCCCCGCCCCGTTCCTGCTGGATTCTCAGCAGGTAGACGACGTCGAGATCCTCCAACACGTCGTCCAGCGAATCCGAAGTCGCCACACCCCACCCCGAGACGTCGACCGGCAGCAGGGTACGGGGAGCGACGAGCATCACCTCCGCGCCGAGCGCCACCAGGGCTCCGGCAGTCGAGCGCGCCACCCGCGAGTGGCGGATGTCCCCCACCACGCCAACCCGCAGTCCCGCCACCGAGCCGAAGTGCCTTCTGATAGTCAGGGCGTCGAGCAGTGCCTGGGTGGGGTGCTGGTGCGAACCGTCACCGGCATTGATCACCGGCATACCCGTCCACTCGGCCACCCGCCAAGGTGCGCCGGCGGCCGCATGCCGGACCACCATCACGTCGGGTCCCATCGCCTTCAGCGTCAGGGCGGTGTCCTTCAGGCTCTCGCCCTTCGACACGGAGGATCCGCCAGGCGTGAACGTCAGCACGTCGGCGGACAGAGCCTTCGCCGCTCGATCGAACGACAGTCGAGTCCTGGTCGAGTTCTCGTAGAAGAGCAGCGCGATCGTCCGCCCCCGCAGGGTGGGCACCTTGGGCATGTCCCGGGCGAGCACCTCCACGAAGCCGTCGGCCAGGTCGAGCAGATCGGCGATCTGGGCGGCGTCGAGGTGGTCGATGGACAACAGGTGCTTCACTGGTCCTCGATCCAGACGCCGGCCTCGCCATCGACGCTGTCCACCTTCACCGAGACGCGTTGTGAGGGTGCGGTGGGAAGGTTCTTGCCGACGTAGTCGGGGCGAATCGGGAGTTGCCGGTGGCCACGGTCCACCAGGACCGCCAGTTCGATACGGGCCGGGCGACCGAGGTCGCTGACGGCGTCGAGGGCGGCCCTGATCGTGCGGCCGGTGAAGAGCACGTCGTCGACCAGGATGACCGTCCGTCCCGAGATGTCGTCCGGGACGTGGGTGCGCGCCAGCCGGTGCGTCGGTCGGGTCGAGAGGTCGTCGCGATAGAGCCCGATGTCCAGTTCACCCACCGGGACGCGAACGCCTTCGATCGACTCGATGGCCTCGGCGATTCGAAGCGCCAGCGGTACTCCGCGGGTGTGGATGCCGACGACGACGACGTCCCCGCCCCCGGCGTGACGCTCGACGATCTCGTGGCCGATCCGGCGAATCGCACGGTCGACGTACTCGGCGTCCATCACCCGGGGCATGCTGTGCCCCGCTCATCGACATGCGGCAACTGCGTCTCCTTCCCGGCCTCACTGGACCGGCTTAAAGGTCTGGCGACGACTCTAGCCGTCGCCGGGGAGTGGACGAATCGGGTGGTTCACGCCCTCTCGCTGCGGGCGAGGGACGCCAACACACCGTTGACGAAGCGCCCGGAGTGTTCGGTGGAGAACGCCTTCACGATGCGCACCGCCTCGTTGAGGATGACGGCGGTGGGCACGTCCGGGCAGTGACGCAGTTCGTACAGCGCCAGGCGAAGCACCGCCCGGTCGATCACGGGCATACGGTCCACCCGCCAGCGATCTGCGAACGAGGCGATAGCCTCGTCGAGTTCGTCGCGGTGCTCCAGCACGCCCATCGTGAGCCGCAGCGCCCGACCGTGCAGGTCGTCAGGAGGCTCCCAGCCTTCGACCTGATCGGCCTCGTACAGCTCCTGGACCGCTCGTTCCCGTGGCTCGGTCACACGCGGGTCAGATACTCGCCCGAGCGGGTGTCCACCTTGATGCGATCACCCTGCTCGACGAAGAGCGGGACCTGGACCGCCAGACCGGTCTCCACCGTCACCGACTTCGTGGCACCGGACACGGTGTTGCCCTTCACGGCGGGCTCCGCGTAGGTGACCTCGAGTTCGACCGCGGTCGGCATCTCGACCCCGATCGGATTCCCCTGGTACATGGCCAGGATCACGGTCATCCCTTCGAGCAGGAAGTTGGCGGCATCGCCGACGTCGGTGGGCGTCAGGGCGAACTGGGAGTAGTCCTCCATGTTCATGAAGTGGAACCCGAGGTCGTCCGAGTAGAGGAACTGGTGCTCACGCCGATCGATGAAGGCCTGTGGAACGTCCTCGTCCGCTCGGAACGTGCGGTCCAGCACCTGGCCGGTCTCGACGTTCTTGAGTTTCATGCGAACGAAGGCCTTGCCCTTGCCGGGCTTGACGTGCTCGTACTGCACGATCGAGAAGAGGCCGTCTGGCAGATCGAGCGCCATTCCGGGCCGTACGTCATTGGTCGAGATCATCGTTCTTCCGGGTTTGCAGGAGGCGGCATCGTACCGTCCACCTCAGGAAAGCCCTACCGCCCGCATCGCCGTTTCGACCTCGTCCTGTGACACGACCTCGACCACCGGTTCGCCCACCCCCCGCAACAGGACCATCCGGACACCGTCGGCCGTCCGCTTCTTGTCTCTGGCCACCAGTGTGAGGGCAGCCTGGAGCGAGACGCCCGCGACGGCCACCGGCAGGCCGAGCGAGAAGAGCAGATCGGTGAGCCAGCGATGGTCGAACCCGTGTCGGAGGTGTGACACCACTCCGGCGGCGACGAGGCCGACGCTCACGGCGTGACCGTGCGGGAGGCCGGCCAGATACTCCACTGCGTGACCGACGGTGTGGCCGAGGTTGAGGACCGCCCGCCGACCCTGTTCCGTGGGGTCTTCCCTGACCACGTCCACCTTGACGGCGATCGCCCTCGGCACGATCTCGTGAATGTCGGCGGCCAGCCCTCGCGAGGCGTATGCCTCCACGATGGACGGATCGGCGAGCAGTCCCGCCTTGAGGGTCTCGGCCGCCCCCTCCCGCAGCAGCGGTTCGGGCAGGGCCGCCAGCACGTCGAGATCCACGAGCACCCGGGAAGGGAGCCAGAAGGCCCCGACCAGGTTCTTTCCCTTCCGGTTTATCCCGGTCTTCCCGCCGATCGCGGCGTCGACCGCCGCCAACAAGGTCGTCGGGACCAGCACGGACTCGACGCCTCGCAACCACGTCGCGGCGGCGAAGCCGGCGAGATCGGTGGCAGCGCCCCCGCCGACGCCCACGACGGTGTCGTGTCGCCCGAGGTTGAACTCCGCCAGCGCGTCGTACACCCGACCCAGGGTGTCGAGCTCTTTCGCCTCCTCCCTGTCCGGCAGCAGGTGGACCAAGGTGCGCAATCCGGCGACCGACGCACCGAGATCGTCCGCCATTCGTGCCGGCTCACCGGGTTGGGCGAGGAACGCCACGGCTTCCCGGGTGGGGCGGTCGACGAGGATGTCACCGCGACCGAAGACCACATCGGACGACTCCGAGAGGACGATTCGGTCCACTAGAAGGCCGCGATCCTCGCACGGTAGGCGGTGACCGCCCTCTGCAGGTCGGCGACGGTGTCGCCCCCGAACTGACGCTGCATCTCCTGGGCGACGACGATCGCCACCATCTGCTCGGCCACCACCCCGGCGGCCGGGACCGCCACCACGTCGGACCGCTCGTAGAAGGCCTTCTGGGGCTCTTTGGTGTCGATGTCGACGGTCCGTAGCGACCGGGGAACAGTCGAGATGGGCTTCATCGCCGCCCGAACCCGCACGGGGTCTCCGTTGGACATGCCTCCCTCGGTCCCACCGGCCCGGTTGGTCTCCCGGACGGGGCCATTCGGCCCAGGGAGTAGTTCGTCGTGTGCCACCGACCCGCGCCGCGTGGCCGAGGTGAATCCGTCGCCCACCTCGACGCCCTTGATGGCCTGAATGGACATGAGCGCCTCGGCCAGTCGGGCATCGAGCTTGCGGTCCCAGTGCACATGGCTGCCGATCCCCACCGGTACCCCGTACGCCAGCACCTCGACCACGCCGCCCAGCGTGTCCCGGTCGGCCCGTGCCGCTTCGATCTCGGCGATCATCGCCGCTTCCGCCTCGGGATCGAAGACCCTCACCGGCGACGCGTCGATGGTCGGCAGATCCTCCGGCGAGGGCAGTCGGTCCGGAGCCCGGACCGTGCCGATGGACACCACGTGACTGAGGACGGCGACATCCACGTGAGCGAGGAGTTGCTTGGCGAGATAGCCGACCACGGTGCGTGCTGCCGTCTCCCGGGCGGAGGCACGCTCGAGGATGTCTCTGGCGTCCCGGGTGTCGTACTTGACCATCCCGACGAGGTCGGCGTGCCCCGGACGCGGGGTCGTCAGTCGTTTCTTGGTCTCACCCGGCAGCGGGCTCATCTCCTCGGCCCACTTCGCGGGGTACTCGGTGTTACGGATCACGATCGCCACCGGGGACCCGAGCGTCCTGCCGTGGCGGACCCCGCCGAGGATCTCGAGTTCGTCCTGCTCGATCTTCATGCGATTTCCCCGGCCGAATCCGAGTCGCCGCCTGGCGAGTTCGACGCCGAGTTCGTCGATAAGGACGGGGAGCCCGGCTGGAAGGCCCTCCACCACGGCCACCAGTGCCGGGCCATGGGATTCCCCGGCGGTCAGATATCGGAACATGGGGCGTGAGGCTAATGGTGACGACTCAGCCCGCGATCATCCTCCCGAACGCCTCCCCGAACACCAGCGCCGCCCACGCCCCCGCCAGCATCGGTGGCCCGTACGGCATCTCGTCCCCGCTGCGGGCGCGCCGTGTGAGTAGCAGGACGATGGCAGGCACGCCCCCGATCACACCCGTGAAGAACACGGCCATCAAGACGGTGCGCTGAGATTGGAATCCAGTGACCGCACCGAGGATGAACGCCAGTTTCACGTCCCCGAATCCGAAACCGCCACGCGCCACCAGATAGACGACGAACAGGACGGCGAAGTAGCCGGCACCCGCCATGGCGGCGGGTGGGAGCCTGTCTGCCCGACCCTCCAGGAGGCCACCGGCGACGAGCAGGCCGACGGCCGCTGCGGTGGCGGGATAGAGAACTCGATTCGGGATGAGCTTGTGGTCGATGTCGGTGACCAGCAGGACGATGGAGGTGGCTGCCACCACCAGGTAGGCCGGGAGGAGCCACCACTCGCCCTGCGTGACCACCCCCGATGCTGCGAACGTCACGCCGGATGCCAGCCAGATCCACGGTTCCCGGCCTCGCACCGGGTGTCCGTCCTGGCAGCGCATCGCCAGGGGCCACCGATGCGACTCACAGGTCTCACAGCGGGGAACGGCGCCGTCGAAGGGACGACGCGCCCCTGCCCTGACCCCCAAGTGGTGGAGGGTCGGGCCGAGGACCACGCCGATGGCGGCGAGGAGCGCCACGGTGACAACGGGACTCATCGCCCGGTGACGCTAGACGGACGAGTTGCGGCGACGCGCGTCGGCGAACCGATCAGCTGCCGTACAAGTCGCGCGCCACCGGACCCATCCGGCGACGGCGCAGCAACCCCATCGAGAATCCCGACTCCTCTTCGTCCGACGCCGGAGTTTCGGCCTCGGAGAACACGCTCTCGAGGAACTCGTCGGTGTCGACCTCGGTCTCGCCCTGTCCCATCGCCTCGGCCCACCAGCCGCCCCGCGACGGCGTGTCGGAGTCGACCTCGGCGGATGCATCGTCGTCTTCGACGGCCTGGACGGCCTCCTCGACCCCCGCTTCGGCCTCGGACGGATACGACCACGGGTCGCGTGCCTCGTCGACTTGCGAGTCGGGCACCCATGGGCTGCGAACCGGCTCTTCCTCCCAGGAAGTGTCCGTGCCGAGCTCCTCGGCCGGCGGTGCCTGGGTTGCGACGGCCGGCGGCCGGTACCAGCTCTCCCGCTCGGCGGGTGGAGCGGGCTCGACCTCGTCGATGAGGGAAGCGCGCATCAAGGAGGCGACTTCACGTGCCGCCTTGAACTGCGTCGTCCCGAGCCTGAGCGCCACCTCCGCGATGCTCATCCCCCCCTCCAGGGACGCCAACACCCGCCATGTCGGCGAGGAGATCGTGACCTCGTCCTGCGAGAGCTGGGCGGCCATCCGAACGGGAAGGTGCATGTCGTCGATGACGCGTTCGATCTCGGCCCACTCCGCGGCACGCCGATCGGCATCCGTCACACTGCGCTCGATGTCGAACCGCTGACCGGTGAGGAAGCGCGGGTCGGCATCGACGAGGAACTCGAACCGTCCGGTGCCGGGCCGGCGAATCCGATAGAGGGCCTCCACCACGTGCTCGTGCACCACCTCGGCGAGGTCGTCGGCGGTGTGCCCGGAGGCCAGGTATTCGACGAGTTCGACGGGTTCGGGTTGATGGGCGACCCGGGCATCCACCACGCCGGACGCCACGGCCTGTTCGACGAACTCGTGGTCCGTGGTGACGGTCGCGAGGGAGAGCGAACCTTCACGGATGTAGATCCGACCGTCGACCGCCCCGGACTCCACCCGCAGGCAGCCGTTCTTGCCGGACCGGGCGAGCAGTCGGAGCACCTCGGGAAGGGGGAAGACTTCGATGTTGCCGGTGAGTGCCATGGTCCTTCTCCTCGTTCCGGGAGAATTTCGTCGCTCGTGACCCCCTGCTTGAGCCATTTCGGGGAGCGCTCAGGGAAGTATTCCAGCCTCCCGTGCAGCGGCGACGTTGGCGTTGTGCTCCTCCAACGTGACGGCGAAGGCGTGGGAACCGTCTTCGGCGGCCAGCACGTAGTACCGGAACTCGGTGTCGGCGGGAGCGGCCGCAGCCTGCAACGAGGCCAACCCGGGCGCCGAGATCGGGCCCGGCGGGAGCCCGCCCACCAACCGTGTGTTGTACGGGGATTCGAACGACACGTCGATGGCGGCCGGATCGCGGGTTCCCATCGCGTACAGCACGGTGGCGTCGATGTCGAGGCGGGCACCGTCGGCCAGGCGATTCCAGATCACCGACGAGACGATCGGACGCTCCTCCGCCACCCTGACCTCGCTCTCTATGAGCGACGCGATGATGATCCCCTCGTATCTCGTGTAGCCCGCCGCCTCCAGGGCGCTCCAGTCGACGGCATCCATTCGCTGGCGCATGGTGTTGGCGAGCCGGCCCAGCATGTCGACAGCGGTCGCCTGCTCGCTGAACCGATAGGTGTCCGGGAAGAGCAGCCCCTCCCAGTGCGCCAGTGTCGGCTCGGGCGGGAGGGTCGCAACGTCGGTCGACACGCCACCGCTCTCCAGGGCCTCGACGAACTCCAGGCGATCGATCCCGGAGGCCTCCGCCAGGACGTCGATGATCTCGGTCACCCGCAAACCCTCGCGGATCGTCACGTCGAAGACCACCACACGCGGGCCGGCCCGCAGTTCGTCGAGGATCTCCTGGATGGTGGACCCGGTGATGAACTCGTAGGTACCGGACTGGAGGCTGGCGTCGACTCCGGCGGCGCGGGCGGCGGTCTCGAACTGCCCGGCGGAACGCACCAACCCGGCGTCGCGCAGGATCTCACCGATTCGCTCGGCGCTGGCACCCGGTGGGATCACGACCTCGACTCTCCTGCCCGGTTCGACTTCGACGAGTTCTTCCTCGTCGTTTGACGCGACGCTCTGGCCCACTCGCTCGCCGTGGGACGAGGCGACCGACACCAGCGCGAATGCCGCCACGACGACCACGAGGACGACCAGCACGGGACGTGCCAGGCGCCAGGGGGAAGGTGAAGGTGGGATGGGTGACTGGGTCATCGTCAGGTCTCGCGATCGCGGTCGGATCGGTCGAGGCGATCCAGGAACTGCCGCAGGATCACGGCCGCCGCGACTTTATCCACGTTGCGCCGTCTATCTCGTCGGCGCACCCCGCCCTCCAACATCGCCGCTTCGGCCGTGGCGGTCGTGAAGCGCTCGTCGACATAGTGCACCTCGACGCCGACGAGTGCCTCGACGCGGCGGCCGAACTCGCGGGCGGCGACCGCTGCAGGACCCTCACGCCCGGACAGTCCGACGGGAAGACCCACCACGATCGATGTCGGCCGATACTCCTCGACCAGTGCCCTCACACGGTCGTCGGTCTCGTCGATGGGAAACACCTCCAGCGGTGTGGCGAGGATCCGGAGGGGGTCGCTCACCGCCACACCGATCCGGGTCGACCCGGGGTCGAATGCGAGCACACGCCCGGCGATCACTCCAGCGCCCGACCCACCTCGTCGCGGGCGACCTCCAGGGCGGCGTCGAGGCGATCACCTTGCGGACCACCGGCCTGCGACAGCTCCGGGTCCCTCGAACCTCCTCCGCCGAGCACTCGCGCGGCGGGACCGACCACGTCCGCCGCCGACACGCCGCGCTCTACGAGATCCGGCGTCACGACGGCCACGAGCGCGCCCTTGCCGCTCGACGTGGACCCGAGCACCACCACGCCCGAGCCGATGCGGTCCCGGATGCCGAGCGCCAGTTGTCGCAGCTGTTCCGGTGGCATCTCCCCGGCGGAGGCGACCAGCATCTGCGCACCAGCACGCGACTCGGCGCTTCCGGCCAGTTCCGCCGCCAGTTCGCTCCGACGCTGGGCCCGGATCGCATCGAGTTCGTCCTCCAGTGACTCCACCCGGTCGAGCAGGGCCCGGATCCTCTCCGGCACCTCCGCCGCCGGCGAGCGGAGAAGCGACCCCGCTCGGTCCAGCCCCTCCCGTACCTCGACGAGATGCCGGTAGGCGGCGTCCCCGGTCAGGGCCTCGACCCGGCGGATGTTGGAACCGATGGAAGCCTCGCCGAGGATGATCAGCGGCCCCACTTCTCCGGCGGCCGCCGTGTGGGTTCCACCGCAGAACTCGACCGAGAAGTCGCCGACCTTGACCACCCGCACCGTCTCGCCGTACTTGTCGCCGAAGAACGCCAGCGCTCCCATCTCCTTGGCACGGTCCTGTGTGGTCACCTCGGTCTGCACCCTGGAGTTCTCGATCAGCTTGCGAGTGGCGATCGCCTCGACCTCGCGTGTCTCCTCGGGACTCATCGCCCCGTAGTGGCTGAAGTCGAAGCGAAGCCTCCCCGCCTCGACCAGCGATCCGGCCTGGCTGGCGTGGTCACCCAGCACGTCCCGCAAGGCCCAATGCAGGACGTGGGTACCGGTGTGGGACTTGCGGATCCGATCCCGACGGGGGCTGTCGATCACGAGCTCCGCCTCCTGCCCGACCCGGATCACCCCGGTGCGCACCGTGCCGCGATGCCCGTGGAAACCCTGGATCGCGTGCTGGGTGTCTCCCACCGCCACCGCCCCGGACTCCGTCGTGATCGAGCCCGAGTCGCCGACCTGACCACCGGACTCCGCATAGAACGGAGTCCTATCGAGGAAGATCTCGACGTCCCGTCCTTCTTCGGCCGCCTCGACCTGCTCGCCGTCCACCACGAGCGCCAGGATGCGCCCGGCGGCGGCATCGAGCTCGTAGCCCAGGAACTGCGTCGGTCCCGTGTCCTCCATCACCGAGCGGTAGAACTCGCCCAGGGCGGCGGCGTCACCGCCCTTCCAGTTCTTCTTGGCGCGCTGGCGCTGCGCTTCCATCGCGGCGGTGAACCCTGCCTCGTCGACGCTCGTACCTCGCTCGGCGGCGATCTCTCGGGTGAGTTCGATCGGGAACCCGAAGGTGTCGTGCAGCTTGAACGCCACCGGTCCGGGCAGTTCGGATCCGGAGCCCTCCAACTCGCTGTCGAGTAGCTGGTGGCCCGACTCCAGGGTGCGACGGAAACGCTCCTCCTCCCTGGAAACGACTTCGACGACGAAGTCACGTCGATCGACCAATTCCGTGTACCAGCCCCCGAGAGCATCGACGGTGGCGTCGACGAGCCGTGGAGTCACCAGTCCTTCCCCGCCCAGCTGCCATGCATGTCGCACCGCCCGCCGGATGATGCGGCGCAGCACGTAACCCCGACCGTCGTTGGAGGGGATGACGCCATCCGCCACGAGCACGCTCATCGTGCGTCCGTGGTCACACAGGATCCGCAGGGACACGTCGGACCCCGGGTCCTCGCCGTATCCGACGCCCGTGTATGCGGAAGCCGCTTCTCGCACGGGACGCATGGTGTCGACGTCGAACCCCGAGTCCACCCCCTGCAGGATCATCGCCAGCCGCTCGAGCCCCATGCCGGTGTCGATGTTCTTGGTGGGGAGATCGCCGATGACGTGGTAGGGCCGATCCTGGATGTTCTGCATGAACACCAGGTTCCAGATCTCGATGAAGCGCTCCTCACCTCCCCCGATCGGGCCGCCATCGGGTCCGTGTTCGGGTCCCCGGTCGTAGAACACCTCGGCGCACGGACCGCATGGACCGGGCACACCCATCTGCCAGAAGTTGTCCTTTCCGCCCCGCTGGATGCGCTCGCGGGGAATCCCCACATGCTCGTGCCACAGGTCCGCTGCCTCGTCGTCGTGCTCGTACGCCGTGTACCAGAGCCTGTCCGGATCCAGTCCGTATCCCTGCGTGAGGAGCTGGTGCGCCCACTGCATGGCCTCGGCTTTGAAGTAGTCGCCGAACGAGAAGTTGCCGAGCATCTCGAAGAACGACATGTGGCGAGCGGTGGTGCCGATGATGTCGATGTCGATCGTCCTGATCGACTTCTGGACGGACACCGCCCGGTCGTACGGGGCTTCCTCCTCGACCAGGAAGTACGGCTTGAAGGGCACCATCCCGGCGTTGACCAGGAGCAGGGTCGGGTCGGTCGGAATGATCGACGCCGACGGCCTGACCACGTGGCCGCGCTCCGCGAAGAACTCGAGAAAGGTGCGTCGAATCGAGGTGGAATCCATAGGACGGGCAACGGTACACGCCGTCGCCCGGCTGGCCGCCGGCCTTTTCTCAGCGAACCCGGACGATTCTCCGTCGGGGCGGCTGAACCAGGCGGGCGGCGAGATCCAACACGTCGGCACCCGTCTGGAGGACGGCGGCGCGGAGATCACGTGGGTGGGGGCGCCGTCGCAGCGCTCGCACCGTGACGACGCCTCCCGCGATCGCGCCCGTCACGAACCACGACAATCGATCGAGCATGGTGTCGGAGGCTACTCCTCCCGGACCGGGACGATCCTGCCGACCTCGCCTTCCCAGGTCAGGACGTAGAGCTCGCCGCGGGAGTCGACGCCGAAGCTGTTGACCTGACCGAGATCGGTCAGCCACTCCGCATGGTCGACCGCCTCCGAGCCGTCGAACCGGAAGCTGCGCAGCCACCCTCCGCACCAGTCCGAGTAGAAGTACGTGCCGACCAACTCGGGAATCGCCTCTCCCCGGTAGACCCGGCCGCCGGTCACCGAGCAGCCCTCGTCGTGCCCGTACTCGTGAACGGGCAGGGTCAAGCCCTCGGCCTCGGCATCGCATCCGGACTGGAAGCACGCCGATCCCTCCATCCGCAGCCATCCGAAGTTGTGGCCGCCGTCTGACACGACGTTGATCTCTTCCCACCGCTCGTGGCCCACATCGGCGATTTACATGTCCCCGGTCTCCCCGTCGATCGAGAATCGCCACGGGTTACGCAGGCCGTACGCCCACACCTCCGGGGCACCGCCCCCTCCTGCGAACGGGTTGTCGGGGGGGATGGCGTAAGGCTCACCCGAGTCGACGTCCAGGCGCAGGATGGACGACAGGAGGGTGTTCGGGTCCTGTGAGTGGGTCGAGGCCGCTCCACCCTCTCCGAGCGCCAGATACAGCATCCCGTCCGGTCCGAACTCCAGCATGCCGCCGTTGTGGCGAACGGTGGGCTGGTCGAACGTGACGAGGACGCGCTCGGTCGCAGGATCGACTGCTCGAGCCTGCGGTGTCACCGAGAGTTCCACCAGCCGGGTCGTCGCCGCCCCGTGGTAGTAGTAGGCGAAGAGCCGACCGTTGCTCCAGAACCCCGGATGGAACGCCAATCCGAGCAGGCCCTGTTCGATCCCACCTGAGTTCACGCGATCACGGAGATCGAGATAGGGCTCGTCGAACGGCGAGCCGTCATCGTCGAGTTCCCACACCCTTCCGCCCCGTTCCACGACGAGTCGTCGGTCCGACTCCGGAGGGGACAGCAACAGCACCGGCTGGGACAGACCGTCGGTGACCTGTTCGACGGCGAGTCCCACGAGCGCCGGGAGCGGAGGCCGGGTCGTCGTCGTGGTGAGAGGCACCGTGGTCGTCGTCGTGGCTGTCGTGGTCGTGGTGGCGGTCAGGGCCTCCGTCGTCGTCGTCGCAATCGACGTGTCGACCGGACCGGCGCCTCCGGTACATCCCGCCAGCACGCCGACGACGAGCACTGCCAGCACACGACGTCTCCCGCTCATGTGTACCGGGCGAGATGGACGGCGGTGGCTTCGCATCGCTCGGCGTCGAGTTCGATC
>DATHWB010000245.1:0-12782 GCA_035460965.1 Acidimicrobiia bacterium | reverse complement strand
CGGTCTCGTGCATGCCGGTGAGGCGGTGCTCGATGTCTGCGCCGTAGTTCTCGATGTGCAGGTCGTGGCGGCGTCCCAGTGCCTCCGCCCCGGCCACGATGGCGTCGTAGTCCTCGCGCATCTGGCGGGTCGAGAAGTTGGTGTGGCATCCGGACCCGTTCCAGTCGCCCTTCACCGGCTTCGGGTCGAGGGTGGCGGCGACGTCGAAGTCCTCCGCCACGCGGTAGAGCAGCCACCGGGCGAGCCACATCTCGTCACCGACGTCGATGGGACCCGACGGACCGATCTGGAACTCCCACTGGCCGACCATCACCTCGGCATTGAGGCCGGAGATGTTGATGCCGGCCGCGATACATGCCTCCATGTGGGCCTCGACGATGGGCCGGCCGTAGATCTCGTCGGCTCCGATGCCGCAGTAGTAGCCCCCCTGCGGGGCCGGGTAACCGAACTGCGGGAAGCCGAACACGCGACCCTCCCGGAAGAACGTGTACTCCTGTTCCATGCCGAACCACGACTCGAAGTCTGCGTACTTCTCGGCCACGGGGAGGAGCTTGGCGCGGGTGTTCGAGGGGTGGGGGGTCATGTCAGGCAGGAGCACCTCGCACAGGGCGAGGATGTCGTTGCCCTTGCGGATCGGGTCGGGGATGACCTTGACGGGCTTGAGCACACAGTCCGAGTTTTCACCCGGTGCCTGGTTGGTGGAGGACCCGTCGAAACCCCAGATCGGCGGTTCGGCGCCGTTGTCGATGACTCTCGTCTTCGACCGGAGCTTCTGGGTCGGCTGGCTGCCGTCGATCCATATGTACTCGACGCGGGTCTTTGACATGGGTTGGTCTCCGTCTGTTGCTGTCGGGTGACTTTCGGGGGTCACGTCTCCATGCACGATCCCATCGAGCGGTTTCTCACCGGTCAAGAAAATGTGAACAGCGTGTTTCGTGCTCGGCGATGGCAGCATGGGGGTACCTGACCGAGGGACGGGAATGATCACGCACTGGATAGGCGGAAGCCGGTGGGACGGACGACCGGAGCGGACGGGCACCGTGTTCGATCCGGCGACGGGAACGCCACGCGACGAGGTGGCACTGGCGTCGGCCGCCGAGGTCGACCATGCGGTGGCGGCGGCGTCGGCGGTCGCAGGGGAGTGGGGGTCGACTCCGGTCACGGCTCGCCAGCGGGTGATGTTCGCCTTTCGTGACCTGGTGGATCGACATCGCTCGGATCTGGCGAAGTCGATCTCAATGGAGCACGGCAAGACATTCGACGACGCCCTCGGCGAGGTGCAGCGGGGTCTGGAGGTCGTCGAGTTCGTCTGCGGCATCCCACACCTCCTGAAGGGCGACCACAGCGCCCAGGTCTCGAGTGGGGTGGACACCTTCACGATCCGCCAGCCGCTGGGTGTGGTCGCCGGGATCACCCCCTTCAACTTCCCTGTCATGGTTCCGATGTGGATGTATCCGGTGGCGATCGCCTGCGGGAACGCCTTCGTGCTCAAACCTTCCGAGAAGGATCCATCCCCCTCGATGCTGGCCGCCGAGCTCCTGGGGGAGGCCGGGCTCCCCGATGGAGTCTTCAACGTCGTCCACGGCGACCGGGAGGCCGTCGACCGGCTGCTCGAGCATCCCGACGTGTCTGCGATCTCGTTCGTCGGGTCGACGCCGATCGCGCGCCACATCTACGCCACCGGCACCGCCCACGGCAAGAGGGTGCAGGCGCTCGGCGGGGCCAAGAACCACATGGTCGTGCTGCCCGACGCCGACATGGACTTGGCCGCGGACGCCGCCGTCTCGGCCGGCTACGGCTCGGCAGGCGAACGGTGCATGGCGATCTCGGTGGTGGTGACGGTGGGTGATGCCGCCGATCGACTCATTCCCAAGATCGAGGAGCGGATCGGGAACCTGAAGGTCGGGCCGGGGCTGCAGGAGGGGGCGGAGATGGGCCCCCTCGTCACCGGTGAGCACCGTGACCGGGTCGTGTCGTTGATCGACACCGGCGAGCGCGAAGGAGCGGTGCTGCTGGCAGACGGCAGGGGGATCCGGGTCGAGGGGCACGAGCAAGGCTTCTTCGTCGGACCCACCCTCTTCGACGAGGTGACCGCCGACATGGAGATCTACCGCCAGGAGATCTTCGGACCGGTGCTCGGCATCGTGCGAACCGAGCGGTATCGGGACGCCATCGATCTGATCAACGCCAACCCGTACGGCAACGGCACTGCGGTGTTCACCAACGACGGTGGAGCGGCACGCACGTTCTCCACCGAGATCCAGGTGGGGATGGTGGGGATCAACGTCCCGATTCCCGTCCCGCTGTCGTTCTTCAGCTTCGGTGGGTGGAAGGACTCGCTGTTCGGATCGGATGCGATCTACGGCCCCGACGGGATCCACTTCTACACCCGACCCAAGGTCGTGATCACCCGCTGGCCCGATCCGGTGCACCGGGGCGTGGATCTCGGGTTCCCCCAACACGGGTGACCGCCGGGTCCTACTCCTCCTCGTCGAGTCCCAGCGCCGCCTCGATCCGAGCGATCCGGCGTTCCAGTTCGTCGAGCCGGTCGGGTGTCGGCGGCTCGTGAGACGTCCGGTGGTCACCGGGAAGGAGCAGGCAGTGGTACCTGTGTTCTTTCTGCCCCGGTAGGCGCTCGAGGCGCTCCACGAGGGCGATGTCCCGCTCGACCAGGTCCGTCAGTCGGCTTTCGACGGCGCCGACGCCTTCGAAGTGCACGTACCGGTCGGTGCGGCTCCGGAGTTCGCCCGGGGTCTGCGGGCCCCGCAGGAGGAGCACGGCCACGAGCGACGCCTGTTCGTCGTCGATTTCCAGTGCCGATTGCACTCGATGGACGTACCGAACGGTCCGTCCTCCCGATGCCCGGGTGATGCTCGCCAGTCCACGCGATTCGAGACCGCGCAGCGCGTCGTGGATGGTGCTCTCGTCGTACTCGACGACCGGATCGCGATTCGACCGTTGGTTGCAGGCCGACATCAGGGCGTTGATCGTCATCGGGTAGATGTCGGGCGTCGTGAAAGCCTTCTCGACCAGGGCACCGAGCACCCGAGCCTCTTCCGGTCGCAGGGGATCCATCGCTGCGAATGTACCGGGTCAGCCTGCGATGACCGTGTCGAGCAGGCGCACGGCAGCATGTTTGTCGAGGGGGTCGTTGCCGTTGCCGCACTTGGGCGACTGCACGCAGGAGGGGCAGCCGTCGAGGCACGGGCAGTCGCGGATCCCGTCCCGGGTCGCCTCCAGGTGGTGGCGCCCGGCTTCGAAAGCCACCGGCGATATCCCTGCCCCGCCGGGATACGCCTCGTAGATGAAGATCGACGGACCACCGGTCTGCGGATGCCACGGAGTCGACAGTCCGCCGATGTCCCAACGGTCGCAGATGGCCATCAGCGGCATCAGGGCGATCGCGGCGTGCTCGGCGGCGTGGAGCGCTCCCGGAGCGGCGCGACCGTCGATGTCGGAGCGATCGAGCACTTCGTCCGGAATGGAGAACCAGATTCCCTTGGACTCGAAGACCGTGGCGGGGAGGTCGAGGTCGACCGTCTCCAACACCTGCCTGGTCCCCAACTGCAACTTGCGGAAACCCGAGACCACGGTTTCGACCCTGACCCTCCCGAGCACGTGGCGGACGGGTCCCAACCGGTCGCTCCGTTCTTCGTCGATGACCTCCAGCAGCTTCTCGGTGCGCGGCTGGGTGTAGTACCCGATCTGGGCGGGTCGCACCTGCACCTCCCGGCGGGAGATGTCGAAGCTCTCCACCACGAAGGTCTCGCCGTTGTGGAGATAGACCGCACCCTCGTGTCCGTCTCGGAAGGCTCGCTCCTCGTCGAGTGTGCCGATCAGACCTTCCGGGCCGACCACGTGGTACGTCGGTCCTCCCGATGCCCGGATGTCGATCTGCGGGGCAGGCCGCTGTCGGCGCGCCCAGAACAGCCTGCCGTCCCGCAGCCGGAGATGCCCCTGCTGGGTGAGCCGGTTCGCCGCCTCCTCGACCCCCTCGCCCAGGATCTCGGCGTCGTTCGGGGTCAGTGGGAGTTCGCTGGCGGCACAGGCGGTGTGCGCTTCGACGATCATCGGGTTGGCGGGATTGATGACGGCCGCTTCGGGTGGCCGGGTGAACAGCTCCGACGGGTGTGTCATGAAGTACTGGTCGAGGGCGTCCTCGCCGCCGACGAGCACGACGAGAGACTCCTCGACCGAGCGACCGGCCCTCCCGGACTGCTGACGGAACCCCGAGATCGTCCCCGGGAACGAGGACAGCACGGCGGCATCGAGACCCCCGATGTCGATCCCGAGCTCGAGGGCGGTGGTGGCGACGATCCCCGTCAGCTGTCCGGAGAACAACCGCGCCTCGACGGCGCGACGCTGTTCGGCGAGGTACCCGCCGCGGTAGGCGGCGACCCGATCGCGTGAGGTCGTCGGGAGTCGTTCCTGGGTGGACCTGAAGAGGAGTTCGGTCGCCTTGCGGCTCCGGGCGAAGACGATGGTGCGCTCGTCGCGGCGGACGAGGTCCAGGAACAGGTCGGTGGCCTCTCCCAGGTTGGAGCGACGGCGGTTGGCATCCTCTTCGACCACCGGCGGGTTCCACAGGGCGACCGTGCGCGCCCCGCTGGGGGAGGAGTCCTCGTCGACGACCTCGACATCGAGTCCGGTGAGCGCGGCTCCCAGCTCGGCGGGGTTGCCGATGGTGGCGGATCCGAGCACGAACGTCGGGGAGGCCCCGTAGTGGCCGGCGATCCGCCGGAGACGTCGCAGGATCATGGCCACATGGGTGCCGAAGATGCCGCGCAGGGTGTGCATCTCGTCGACCACCACGTACTCGAGCCGGTGGAAGAAGTCCGCCCACCGGTCATGCGAGCCGAGGATGCCGATGTGGAGCATGTCGGGATTCGTGAGTACGACGTTGGCCCTGCGACGGATACGGGAGCGGGAGTCGAGGTCGGTGTCCCCGTCGTAGGCATCGGCGACGATCTCCGGGATGCCGAGGTCGGTGAATCGACGCAGCTGATCGTGTGCCAGCGCTTTCGTGGGGTACAGCAGCAGGGCGGTGGCCTTCGGGTCACGCAGTTGGGCCTCGACGATCGGCACGAGGTAGGCGAGGGTCTTGCCGGAAGCCGTGCCCGCCACCACCACCGTGTGTCGGCCCTGACGTACGAGGTCGATCGCCCTGACCTGGTGGCGGTACAGCTCCTCGATTCCTCGCTCTGCCAGGCGGGCGGCAAGCAGTGGATGGAGCGGCGGTTCGAGCGGGGCGTGTATCGCCTGGCGAGCGGGGACGTGTTCGACGTGGACCAAGTCCCCCTCGATGTCGGGGTCGGCGACCCACGAGTCGACGAGGGTGCGGAATCGGGAGGTCACGGGCAGCCGACTCGAGCGAAGTGGGGCGTCATCCCCCGCGTTCGCCGCGCTCGATCCCGGCGACCTCGTAGGCCTCCGCTTCTTCCAGGGTCTCCTTGTCGAGCAAGGCTGCGGTGAGCGCTTCCAGCTGGTCCCGGTGGTGGTGGAGCTGCTTCACCGCCGCGTCGTAGCACTCGTCGATGATCACTCGGATCTCGGAGTCGACCAGCTCCAACGTCGCTTCGGAGACCAGCGGCTTGCCGAGTGCGTCGACGGTGCGCTCGTCGAAGATGGTGACCGGGCCGATCCGCTCCGACATGCCCCACCGCCCGACCATGCTGCGCGCCAGGCCGGTCGCTTGCACCATGTCGTTCTCGGCCCCGGTCGACACGTTCCCGAAGATGACCTGCTCGGCCGCCCGCCCACCGAGCATTCCGATGATCTTGCCGCGCAGGTAGTCGACGCCGTAGGAGTACTTGTCGGCGTCGGGTGACTGCAGGGTCACGCCCAGGGCCCGTCCACGGGGGATGATCGAGATCTTGCGCACCGGGTCGGCCCCGGGCTGCAGCATGCCCAGGAGGGCGTGACCGGACTCGTGGTAGGCAGTGCGGGTCTTCTCTTCCTGGGACATCATGATGCGCCGTTCGGTTCCGAGCACGATCTTCTCCAGGGCATCGCTGAAGTCGTTCAGCATCACCCGCTCGTGCGATCGTCGGGCTGCCATCAACGCCGCTTCGTTGACGAGGTTCGCCAGGTCGGCCCCCACCATGCCCGGGGTGGTGGAGGCGATGGCGTTGAGGTCGACGTCCTCTCCGAGCGGGACCTTGCGGGTGTGGACCTCGAGGATCTTCTTCCTGCCCGCCTGATCCGGCGGAGACACCGGTACCTGGCGGTCGAAGCGCCCGGGACGCAGCAGGGCGGCGTCGAGGATTTCGGGCCGGTTGGTGGCGCCGATGACGATCACGCCTTCCGAACCGTCGAATCCGTCCATCTCGGTCAGGATCTGGTTGAGCGTCTGTTCGCGCTCGTCGTGGCCGCCGAGGCCGGCGCCCGAGCCGCTGCGGGATCGGCCGATGGCGTCGAGCTCGTCGATGAAGATGATCGCCGGCGCCACTTCCTTCGCCTGGGTGAAGAGGTCGCGGACCCGGCTGGCACCCACCCCGACCACCATCTCGATGAATTCGGAGGCGCTCATCGAGAAGAAGGGGACGGCGGCTTCGCCCGCCACCGCCCGGGCGAGCAGCGTCTTGCCGGTACCCGGCTGGCCCGACAGCAGCACACCCTTGGGGATGCGGCCACCGAGGGCGGTGTACTTCCCCGGATTCCTGAGGAAGTCGACGATCTCCGCCAGCTCCTCTTCGGCGTCCTCGATTCCTGCCACGTCGTCGAATGTGGTCCGCGATCCCGTGTCCTCGTACCGCTTGGCACGCGACTTGCCGAGCCCGAGGGCGCCGCCGCCCAGGGCCGATCCCGCTCGCCGGAACAGGTAGAAGAACAGCCAGAGGATGAAGAGGGTCGGTCCGAATCCGAAGACGATCTGCTGCCACAGGGGGACGAAGTCCGGATCTTCGGCCGTCACGTCGATCCCCTTCGCTCGCAGCAGCGACAGCAGGTCGTCCTGGGCGAACGTCGGTCGTTCGGTCTCGATCAGGTCCGACGTGAGGTTCTCGTCGTCCGGGTCTGCGATCTCCTCACTCAGCGTCGCCTGGATGGTCTCGCCGATCGCGGACACGCTGACGACGTTGTCCCGGTCGATCTCGTCCAGGAAGTCGGAGTAGGAGATGGCGATGCGCTGGTCGGGGGCGAGCAGCGTGTTCGAGATGAAGACGTTGAACGCCAACAGCCCCATCAGCAGCACCCAGAACCAGCGCCCACCGGGCGGGGTCGGGAAGAGTCGCTTCGGCTCGCGCCGATCGTCGCCGTCGCGTGGCATTCCCTCGACGCGCCAAGCGGGAGGCTTATCCGGCTCTTCGGCTTTGGAGCGAGTGGGCTTGGTGGTCATCGACCCGGGAAACGGTACACCGCCCCCCTGACAAGAACCCGGGCCACCCATTGGGTAGCGTGCGAGACGTGAACACCCGTGACGTGGTCGCGATGCTGTGGGAACTGCATGCCCTGACCGTGCTGGACGAGGGCAGCCCGCAATCGTTCAAGGCGAGGGCATACGAGAACGCCATCCACGGCATCGAAGGGGCCGGAGCGGACGTGACGACGCTGTCCAAGTCGGAGCTGACGTCCCTGAAGGGGGTGGGAGGTTCGACCGCCGACAAGATCATCGAGTTCGTGACGACAGGCAAGGTCGGCAAGGTGGAGGCGTTGCGAGCAAAGTATCCGCCCGAGTTCGTGGCGCTCTCAAAGATCCCGGGTGTAGGCCCCAAGACCCTGAAGGCGATACGGGCCGAACTGGGGATCGAGAATCTCGACCAGTTGAGGGAGGCGATCGAGTCCGAACGACTCCGTACCGTGTCGGGTCTCGGGAAGACCTCGGAGGAGAAGATCGCCAAGGCGATCGATCGGCTGGGGCTCCACGGCAAGGATCGGAGGACCCCGATCGCCGCCGCCCTACCGATCGCCGAACGGCTGGTCAGCCAACTCCAGGAACTGTCCGGTGTCGAGCAGGTGGCCTATTGCGGCAGCCTGCGTCGCTTCTCGGACACGATCGGCGACATCGACGTGACCGTGGCGGGAACCGAGCCTGGCGTGGTGATGGAGGCGGTGCGGTCCCATCCGTTGGCGGCGGACGTCGTCGCCGCCGGGGACACGAAGACGTCGGTGCTCACCCGGGACGGGCTGCAGATCGACGTGCGTGTGGTCGAGCCCGACGAATTCGGTGCGGCGATCCTCTACTTCACCGGCTCGAAATCGCACAACATCGCCCTGCGGCAGCGGGCGATCGATCGGGAGTTGCTGCTGAACGAGTACGGACTCTTCGTGCAAGGCACCGACGAACGGGTGGCGTCCCGGACGGAACACGAGATCTACGAGGCGCTGGAACTGGCGTTCGTGGAGCCGACGCTGCGGGAGGGCTCGGGGGAGGTCGAAGCCGCCGCCGCCGACGCCCTGCCCGATCTCGTGAGACGTGACGACATCCGGGCAGATCTGCATTATCACACCGACCGGTCGGGTGACGGGCGCTCCTCGTTGGAGGACATGGTCCAGGCCGCGGTCGATGCCGGCTACGAGTATGTGGCGATCACCGATCACGGCGAGGATCTCGCCATCAACGGGTTGAGCCGGGACGAGATGCGCCGTCACCGGGACGCGGTGAGGGATCTCGAGCAGCGACGCGGGGATATCCGGCTGCTGTTCGGCTGCGAGTTGAACATCGGCCCGGACGGCGGTCTGGACTATGACGCCGACTTCCGGGCGATCTTCGACTGGTCTGTGGCGTCGATCCATTCCCACTTCGACCTGTCCTCGGAGGAGCAGACCGCTCGCCTGATCAAGGCGATCTCGGATCCGACCGTCAACGCCATCGGCCATCTGACCGGCAGGTACATCGGTCGTCGACCCGGCGTGGAGCTCGAGGTCGAGCCGGTCCTGGAGGCTCTGGCCGTCACGGGTGTCGGCCTCGAGGTGAACGGTGCACTGGACCGGCTCGACGCCGCGCCGGGCGTGATTCGCCGGGCGGTGGGCGCGGGCGTCAGGCTGGTGATCTCCACGGATTCGCATCACACGTCCGAGCTGGGGCGGATGCAGTTCGGGGTACTCAACGCTCAGCGAGGATGGGCGGAGCGCTCCGATGTGGCCAACACGCTTCCGCGGGTCGAGTTCGAGGCATGGGTCCGCAGTCGCTCGTGATCGTCCTCGCGGCGGCGGTGGCGCTGTCGGGTGCAGCCGACGCGGGATGCACCGAACTGGGCCTGGTGCAGGGAGCGTCCCGGCCGTCGGTGCGGGGTGTGGTGGAGCGGACGCCGATTGCTTCGAACCCGCTCCCCTGGGGCCAGTCGATCAGCGCGGTGACGCGGGTGTGGGGTGGGGTGGTGGTGGAGCGGTGGGCAACCTCCGGGGAGCTGAGGGACTGCCTGGTGCCGGTCGACCTCCCTGTCTACGAGGCAGTCGGTATCTCGGACGTCCTGGTTCCGTCGTCCGGGGTGATCATTCCGTTGGAGGAGGCGGCGCTGGTCTCGCAGTTCGGTCCACCGGTGGTCTACGAACCGTCCGGGTTCGACCGTCTCATGGCGTGGCTGCGCGTGTTTCCGTCGGTGGTGTTGGTAGGCGCACTGCTCGGATGGTCGGTGGTCGCCCTGCGTCGCCGACGCAAACCATCCGAGCAGTACCTGTTCTGACCCGTCAGGCGACCGCCATACGATCCCGGGCGAGCCGGTCGGCGGCCACCACCCGGGCGAAGGCCCGCTCTCGCGCCACGGTGGGCTGGGAGGGGTCGGCTAGGACACCGACGATCACCGAGGCGATGCCCCGGCGGTAGGCGTAGGAGGCCAGCCGCTGGACGTCCTCCTCGTAACGGTCGATGCCGTGGGTGGCGATGTCGTGTGCGAGTCGGTCGAGGTCGTACATGTGCTGGGCTCCTTTCCACGGCCAACGTACGAAACCCGAAGAATCACGTCCAACGATCGTTCGGCATCGGTATGATCACCCACACTTATGAACATCCATGATCTGGAACTGCGTCACCTCGTCGCCTTCAAGGAGGTGGCGGCACGGCGTTCGTTCGGGCGGGCGGCCGACGCCCTCGGCTTCACCCAGTCTGCGGTGAGCCAGCAGATCGCCCGCCTGGAGGCGGTGCTCGGCCAGTCGCTGTTTCACCGTCCGGGCGGGCCGAAGCCGGTGGAACTCACGGTGGCAGGCGAGTTGCTGCTGCCGCGAGTCGACGAACTCGTCGCTCAGTTGCGGTCGATCGAGCGCGATTTCGAGGGTCTGGCGGAGGGCACGATCGGACGCCTGGCGGTCGGAACGTTCCAGAGCATCTCGGTCCGCCTGCTGCCTGCGGTGTTGGGGGCGCTCGTGGCGGAGCGCCCGGAACTGCAGGTGGATCTCCTGGAGTCGACATCGGCGACGGTGCTGAGACAGGCGATGCTGGATCACGAACTCGATGTCACCTTCTGGGTCGACGACGACACCGACTGGGCGGGCCTGGAGGTGATCCGCCTCTTCGAGGACGAGTTCGTCGTGATGGCGCCCACCTCCGATGCCCTCACCGTCTACCACCCGAGGGAGTTGTCGGGTCTGCCCCTGATCGGTCAGCACGCCAACGATCAGTGTCAGGGGAGGATCGAAGCCGGCCTCCGCATGCACGGCGCCGTGCCCCGCTACGTGTTCCGCTCGGGTGACAACGCCGCGGTGCAGGCGATGGTGCGGGCCGGACGGGGGGTGGCGGTCATGCCCATGTTGTCGATCGACACATCCGATCCGGAGGTCGTGCTGCGTCCCCTGCAGCCGGCAATTCCCGCCCGGGTGGTGGTGCTGGTGACCCGGCCGGAAGGACAGAGGACGGCCGCGGTGGAACGCTTCATCGAACTGGCAGTCGAAGAGTCCCAACTTCTTCTCGCCAGGGTCTGATCCGGAGAGAGGTCGGCCTCTCGTTTTTAGCGAACGAGCGCGTCAAGAACGACGCGCTTAGACGTACAGAACGGGGTTCGGGCTGCGCCCTCGCCGTTTCATACATGTAGGCGCGGCATTGATGACGCGCTCAGACGCTGAAAGGCAGAGGAGCGGAAGAGTCGCCCTACTGCTCGCCAGGGTCCGGCTGCCGAAACCAGCCGGCTTGGAAGATCGGGGCGTCGCCGGCCAGCGCGGCACGCACCCAGTCGATGGCGGCGGCCGAACTCTCCTCGGGT
Source organism: Acidimicrobiia bacterium (assembly GCA_035460965.1). Classification (GTDB taxonomy): domain Bacteria; phylum Actinomycetota; class Acidimicrobiia; order Spongiisociales; family ZC4RG35; genus DATHWB01. Next base: position 1,650 of record DATHWB010000245.1, on the reverse strand, counting down.
GTCTGGCGGCTGGTGTCGATCACCGTCATGCGCCAACGTGGATCGGAACGGCTGAGTTCGGTCCAACGACGCCACTCCATCTCCTCCCAGGCGTCGGTCGTGAGTGCCTCCGGGACGTGGGTCGGATCGGTGGCGTGAGCCAGCAGCCACTCGGCGTAGGCCAGGTTGAGGTGGCGGATCTCGGGCGGGTCGTTCCGGAGGTCCAGCCGCGCGTTCTGTGCCGCCGGGTCGGCGTGGAGCAGACACACCGCCACGTCGAGGTCCGCCGCCGACGGGGCCGCCAGCACTTCGCCGGGAGCGATCGGGTCCCCGGCCAGGAGAACGTGCGGCCCTCCCTCGGCGTATCGAGCGGCCCGTTCGACCGCCCGCTCGGTGATCCGTTGACGCCAGCTGATGTCCGGCACCGCGGGGATCGTGTCGAGGTGCCAGAGCTCCAGCGACTCGACCTCGGGTGCCAGTTCGTCTTCGATCATGAGGCGGACGGTGGTCTTGCCGACGCCGCTGGCGCCGGAGATGAGAAGGAGCACGCGGTTGTCCTCGTGAGTGTGGCCGCCAAGCATGCATGAACCGGCTCACTCGCGCCGGTTGTTTCCGGGATCAGATCACGGCTGGTTCGAGAAGCGTGAGTGTGCACGTGTCCGGATCGACACGCATCCGAACGCCTTGGGGGATCGTCCAGATCGGGTCGGTGTGGCCGAAGTCGGTGTTGGTGACCACCGGGAGGTCGTCGAGTCCGGCCTCGGTCCGGACGACCTGGAGGATGGCGTCGTCGTAGGCGAGACGGTCCTCATCCGACAGGCTGGCGCCGCCCGGTCGACCGAACACGATTCCGGCCAGGCGGGAGAGTTCTCCGGTGGCGGCCAGCACCCTCAGGAAGCGGGTCACGGAGGCGGGTGGTGGTGCCTCCTCGCTGGTCTCGAGGAGCAGCACGGCGCCCTCGAGTGAAGGCCACCACTCGGTGCCTCGCAGCCAGTCCAGGACCTCCAGGCATCCCACCACCGTGGTGCCCTCGCTGGCCTCGCCGCCGAGCCATCGTGGACCGCTCGACGGCTGCAAGGACCGGGGACGTTCCTGGTTCGTCGGATCCGCCCAGTCGGAGAACTCGACCGTCCATCCGTCCTCGTTGGGCGGCCACAGGGTCTCGTCGGTCGGGTCGAACAGCGTCCTGCGGACTCCCTCGACCAGGTAGTGGTGCAGGCCACCGTTCTCGGCGAATCCGGCCATCACCGCCGGCCCGTAGAACGACGTCACCCCGGCGCGCAGGAACGCCATCTGGGTGATCGTCGTGTCCGAGTACCCGAGGAGCACCTTGGGATTGGCGGCGATCAGGTCGAGGTCGAGGTAGGGGAGGAGCCGGATCGAGTCGTCCCCGCCGATCGTCGACACGATCCCGGCGATGTCGGGGTCCGACAGCGCCTGGTGGAGGTCGGCGGCGCGCAGGTCGGGCCGGGCGTCGAGGAGGGCGGGATCGGCGAGCGTGTGGGGCATCTCCACCACGTGTACCCCGAACGCCTCTTGGAGCTGCCACTTCCCGATTTCGTAGCGGTGAGGTATGGCCCCCGGGCCACCCCAGGAGAGCGAGACCGCCGCCAGTCGGTCACCGGGGCGGAGACGGGAGGGCGTGAGCATGGCCCCCAACCTATTCAGTCG
>DATHWB010000244.1:0-11296 GCA_035460965.1 Acidimicrobiia bacterium | reverse complement strand
GACCGGCCCGGCAAAGCCGGGCCGAGGGGGCAGTGAGCGAAGCGAACTCGTGGACCACTCCTGGGATGGCCCCCCTTGCCTCGCCTGGCGGCGAGGTTTCTCCCCCCAATGTCGCTTCGCTCCTGGGGGGAGAAACCTGAGGGCAGTGAGCGAAGCGAACCCGTGGACCACCTACTTTTCCACAGGTTGTTGACAACTCCGAGCGCCGCCGAGTAGCTTTGCCGTCCGGGAATGACACGCGCAGAATTACGATGGTGTGAGTGGCGTCCGCCACTCCGAGTCCGGGAGGACCGAACGTGGCGAAGCCGATGACCGATCACGACAGCGAACGCCTAGCCCGTGACCCCGGATTCGGGTATCGGGCACCGCAGGTTTGCCGCCTCGTCGGAATCACCTATCGCCAACTCGACTACTGGGCGCGCACGGACCTGCTGCGTCCGTCCGCCAAGGAGGCGAGCGGATCGGGTTCCCAGCGCCTGTACTCGTTCACCGATCTCATCCAGCTCAAGGTCATCAAGCGCCTGCTCGACGCGGGGATGAGCCTCAAGCGAATCCGCTCCGCCGTGGAGATCCTCCGCGACCAGCTCGAGAGCGACAGGCCGCTCGCCGATGTGACCCTGTTGTCCGACGGCACCACGATCTTCGCCGCCCACTCGCCGGACGAGGTCGTCGACGTGTTCCGGCGCGGGCAGGGTGTGTTCGGGATCGCGGTCGGCCCCGTGCAGGAGGAACTGACGGGAGACCTCCACGACTTGACCCCGCACCCTGTTGCTCAATCCGAGCCGCTGGCGGAAGCCACCTGAACGCATCCATCGCCATCGCGGGCGAGGTTCGATTCGCCCACAACAGCGAGCGCCAGTTCGCTCTCCTGCTCGACTTCTACGGTGTCGAGTGGGAGTACGAGCCGACGTCGTTCCCCGTGGCGTGGGACCGTGACGGCCAAGCCAGCCAGTTCTTCACCCCCGATTTCTACCTGCCCGACGACGACCTCTACATCGAGATCACGACGATGAGTCAGAAGCTGGTGACGAAGAAGAACGCCAAAGTGCGGAGGCTTCGGGAGTTGTATCCCGACGTGCGCATCAAGATCCTGTACCAGCGCGACTTCCTGAACCTGGTCGACAAGTACGGCCTCGAGCATCCTCCCAACGTGGCCGCGCCGGTGCCCACCCGCATACCGGGTCCGCCCCAGGTGACACGGCTCGATGCCCGGGGCGAACGGCCGGAATGAATCGGTCGCCCCTGCACGCGCTCCACGACGAGCTCGGCGCCCGTTTCGTGGACTTCGCCGGATGGGAGATGCCCGTCCAGTACAACTCCGTGCTGGAGGAGCACCGAGCCGTGCGCGAGACCGTCGGGGTCTTCGACGTCTCACATCTCGGCCGGGCACGGGTGCGGGGGAGCGGGGCGGAGGCCGCCCTCCGGATCAGGCTGTGCAACGACGTGAACCGGCTCGCCGAGGGCAGGACCCAGTACTCGATGATGCTGAACGAGTCGGGTGGAGTGATCGACGACCTGATGGTCTGGCGTTTCTCCGACGAGCTCTGGATCATGCCGAACGGCGCGAACCACGAGCGGGTGTGCCGCGAGATCTCCGACTCCGCACCCGACGTCGTGGTCGACGATCTCCGGCCGGAAACGGTCTCGCTCGCAGTGCAGGGTCCGGCGGCGCCGGCCATGCTCGAGTCGATCCTCGGTGTCGAGGTACGGCGTGGCCGCGTGGCGCGTACCGAGTACGAGGGGAGCACCGTGTGGGTGGGTGGAACCGGTTACACCGGTGAGGCCGGAGGCGAGATCGTGGCCGCACCGGACGCAGGGGCTGCACTCCTGCGGGCCGTCCTGGCCGCGGGGGCGGCTCCGTGTGGGCTCGGCGCCCGGGACACTCTCCGGCTGGAGGCGGGATTGCCGCTCTGGGGTCAGGACCTCTCCGAGGACCTCACCCCGCTCCAGGCCGGACTCGGCTTCGCGGTGGCGTGGGACCACGACTTCGTCGGCAAGCCGGCCCTCGAGGCCGAACGCGACGCCGTTGCTCGATCCTTGGTGGGGTTCACCACCGACACCCGGCAGATTCCTCGCCCCGGAAACCTCCTGCGCGCCGGCGAATCCACGGGGTGGGTGTCGAGCGGCAACTTCAGTCCCGGCCTCAACGCCGGGATCGGCATGGGCTATCTCGAACCGCCCAACGAGGCGGGCCCGCTCGAGGTGGAGATTCGAGGCACATGGCACCCGCTGCGGCGAGTGACGCCACCGTTCCACCGCTGATCGAGGAGCGAATCGCTCGAATCCGACGGCTGCTGGTGTCGGTGAGCGCCAGCCCCGACACCGTGTCCGTCGCCGCCAGACTGGGCGCCTCACACGGGATACCGATCGAACGAGTCGTGACCGTCGGAACAGAAGTGCTGGCGGACCCTTCTCCTTCCGACCTGTACCTGCACGGGCTGCCCGACGTGTTCGGGCGATTGCTGGCCCCGCCATCCGACCGGGACTGGGTGATCGTCCGGGACCGGGCCGCCGCCCCCCTCGTCGAGTTCGGGGGCCCGCTGATCGAGACCGGGACTGCCCGGGACGGTCGAGCTATCGCCGGAGCCCTCCGTGTTCTGTTCAAGCCGCTCTGCCAGCAGCGGTCCGTACGTCCCCTGTTTGCCGAGCCGCCGCCCCTCGGTCTGCCGTTCGTCGCCCCGCACGGGGTCCGGCTCGACGACTCGTTTGCCCGCCCGGAGGCGGTCGAGCTTCCAGGCTTGCCCGATCTGGTCGTCGTCCGGGCCTTCCGTGATCCATCCCCGACCGCCCCGGCTCTGGTTGGGTCGGTGATGGTCATACGATGATCCGACGGCGAGCAGGGCGGAGACCATTGACGAGCACAGCGCAGCCATCGCAGACCCCGGCCGGGGTTCACGAGCTGGTGCGGCGTTGGGAACCGCGGTCCGACGTTCGCGCCGAGTTGGTCCTGTGCCACGGAATCGCCGAGCACTCCGGGCGGTACGAGGCCGTCGGGGACCGTCTGGCGGGGGCGGGCATGGCGGTGACCGCCTATGACCAGGTGGGTTTCGGGGCGTCAGGCGGCCGCCGGGCGTGGGTGGATGCCTGGTCCGATGTGCTCGATCAAGTACAGGCACACGTCGCGACGGCGCGCGGGACAGGATCACCGGTGGTGCTGATGGGGCATTCCACCGGCGGGCTGTTCGCGCTCGAATACGCCCTGTCCGAGCGCCCGCCACCCGACCTACTCGTCCTGAGTGCTCCGGCATTGGACGGCGGGGAGCGATGGATGAGGATCCTCGCTCCGGTGTTGTCCGCCACCGTGCCCCGGCTGGAGATTCCCAACGGCCTCGACGGCTCCCAGCTGTCGCGGGATCCGGCAGTGGGCGAGGCCTACTTCTCCGACCCGCTCGTCCGGCCGCGCACCACCACCAGGTACGGGCACGAGATGTTCCAGGCGATGCGCCGCGTGACGGCTGCAGTCGACCGGCTCGACATCCCGACGTTGGTGATTCACGGGGCGGCGGACACCATCGTTCGCCCGCAATCGACGGCGATCCTCGGCGACCTTCCCTGCGTGGACCGGGTGCTGTATCCCGCCCTCCGCCACGAGCTGTTCAACGAACCGGAGGGCATGGAGATCGTCGACGACGTGATCGGTTGGATCGACACACAGCTTCCCTGACCAGGTGCCGATCGGCGGTTGTAGGAGAATGGAACCATGAGCATCGTCGCCCTCCGTTCCTCGACCACCCGATGAGGGAGCCACGGGCCGGGACACTGCTGGTGGCCACACCGGTCCTGATCGATCCGAACTTCCACCGCTCCGTGGTGGCGCTTCTGCAACACGACGACGAGGGCTCGCTCGGAGTCGTGCTCGACCGACCGACCACGATCCCGGTCGCGGAGTTCCTGCCAGAGTGGGCTCCCCTCGCCGCCGAACCGGCAGTGGTGTTCCACGGAGGCCCGGTCGAGCCGGAGATCGGCCTCGGACTGCGTGTCCTCGGCGGTACGATCGAGACCGTGACCCTCGACCACGACCCCGACGACGACTCGCCCGTCCGGGTGTTCTCCGGCTACTCCGGGTGGTCCGCCGGTCAGTTGGAACAGGAGTTGTCGGAGGGGGCATGGTTCGTCGTCGACATGGAACCGCAGGACGTCCTCACCCGATCCCCGGACACGTTGTGGAGCTCCGTGCTGCGCCGTCAGCCGGGCGAGATCTCGCTGTTCGCCACCTTCCCTCTTGACCCCCAGATGAACTGATCCTCCCGACGAGCCCTCTACTCTCGAGGACGTGGAGTCGATCCCTCGTCTACGTCCGGCGTTGCGGCGCTCGGCGCCCGGCCTCGAGGTCGAGCGCATCCATTGGGACGCGGGACGAATCGTCGTGGGCATGGACGAAGTGGGTCGGGGGGCGTGGGCCGGTCCGTTGACCGTCGGGGCGGTGGTCGTCCCCACCGATCGCAGGATCTACAAGATCCGGGATTCGAAGCTGCTCACCGAGAGTGAGCGGGAAGCGATGTCGGGCAGGATCGCGGAGTGGGCCGTCGCCTGGTCGGTGGGACACGCAAGCCAGGTCGAGTGCGACGAGCTCGGGATGTCCGCGGCCCAGCGGCTTGCGGCACGCCGGGCGCTCGACCAGTTGGCTGTCGAGCCGGACCGGGTCCTCGTCGACGGAAACTGGGACTTCGTGGGCGGCGGCCGGACGACTCCGATCGTGCGGGGCGATCGCTCGTCACTCTCGATCGCGGCGGCGTCGATCATGGCGAAGGTGACGCGGGACAGAATCCTGCGGGCCGCGTCGGAGTCCTTTCCCATGTACAACTTCGAGGCGAACAAGGGATACCCGTGTCCGCTCCACAAGGCGTCGCTCCAGGCCTACGGGCCGTCGTCGATCCACCGCCGCAGCTGGGCGTTCATGGACGCCCTGCCGTGGACGGGTCTACCCCGCTACGTCCGGCCCGACCCGCAGCTCCGACTGGCGCTCTGACACCTCAGCCGACCTGACCGGGCACGAACACGACGTGGTCGTCCGTCTCCTCCCACACCCGTACCCCGTACGGTTCGAGGCGTACGGGTCCGGGAGGGTCGACCACCCCGTTCCACTCCACACCGCCGGCCTCGATCGTGGTGGTGGCGGGCCGATCGGAGAGGTTGACCGCGACCGTCACGGTTCGCCCACCGGAACGGCGGCTGTAGGCGATCACCCCGCTGGCGCCCGATTCGACCACGGTGGGGGTCTCAGAGCGGAATGCGGGGGATGCGGACCGGCGCCGGACCAGATGCGTCACGGCAGCGAGGATCCGTGCTTCCGGTCCCTCGCCGTCCAGCGCGCGGGCGAGGGCCCTCCAGTCGAAACGGGGACGGTGCATCCAGCGGTTGTCTCCGGCCAGCTCCCGGTTCGACAGGTACTCGGTGTCGTTCAACTGGCCGATCTCGTCGCCCAGGTAGACGAGGGGTATCCCGACCGCCGTGAACATCACGGTGAACAGCGCCACGATGCGGCGCACTGCCAGGTCTATTCCCTCCGGATCGGCCGACTCGATCGCCGACTGGAGGCCGGCGAGCGCCGCCAGCGTTCCGGACATACGCTCGTCGCCGGAGATCGGATCGGTCTGGAATCTGCTGCCGGCCGCGAAGCTGCCGGGAAAGTCGCCCGAGTAGAAGTCGTTCAGGAAACTGCGATGGGCGGCGGGGTCGATGCCGCCGGCGCGAGCGTCCTCGTCGGCGAACCCCCATCCGATGTCGTCGTGACAGCGCAGGTAGGTCAGCCAGCGACAGCCCGGAGGTAGGGCCGTCCGGTTCCGCAGACCGTCCCCGAGCAGCGTCGTGTCCCGAGTTGCGAGGGCCTCCCACAGCAGCGACATCGTCAGCGGGTTGTAGCCGAGACGGCATTCCTCCGGCCGGACGAATCGTGTGACATCGTCCGGGTGCACGATCGCCTCGCTCAGCAACTCCAGGCCGGGAGCGGCGACGTGCACGAACGAGTTGATCAGCTCGACGATCACGTGGGCCTCGGGCAGGTTCTCGCAGCTCGTGCCCTCTTCCTTCCAGAGGAATGGTGTCGCATCGAGCCTGAGCGCGGTCACTCCGAGATTGGCGAGGAACCCGATCTCGCCGACCATCGACGTGAGCACGTCGGGGTTCCGGTAGTCGAGATCCCACTGGTATTCATGGAACGTCGTCCAAACCCACGAGTCGACCCGCTCGTGCCACGTGAACGCGTCGCCCGGGCGCTGCGGGAACACGGCGCGAAGGTGGGGCGCGAACCGGTCGGGCACCGTTCGATCGTCGAAGATGTGATAGAACGCCCGGTAGCGCGGGTCTCCCTCCGCGGCTGCTCTCGCCCACGGGTGGTCGTCAGCCGTGTGGTTGAGGACGACGTCGAGCACGACACCGACCCCGGCCTCCGCCAGTCGATCGATCGCCCCGGCCAGGTCCGACATCGCACCCAGTTCCGGATTCGTTCGCCGGTAGTCGCTGACCGCGTAGCCCCCGTCACCCGGCGTGGGGGAGAGGTAGGGCGGCATCAGGTGGAGGTGCGTCACACCGAGTCGGTGAAGGTGCTCGACGGCGTCGGGGAGGCGGTCGAAACGACCGACCAGGCGGTCGACGTAAGCCTGACCCCAGACGGTCACGGGATCCTCCAGCCACGCTCGGGGGGTGGCGTCGATCCGGCGGCGGTGTCGCTTGCGGCGGGTGGCGGCCGTGGTGGCCATCGCCTCGGTGAATCGCTGCAACTGAAGGGCGAAATCCCATCGCCAGCCATACAGGCGGTGGAAGTTCCTGAATATCGTCTCGAACTCTGCGCTGAACCGGTCCCAGAAGTCGTCGGCCAGGGTCGGCTTGGCGAACGGAGCAAGCGCCGGGGCACGGAGGAGCGCCAGCGCCCTCGGGAGGTCCTCTCGAATCCAGTCTGCCACGAGCGAGGAATCTAGCCGCCGGCCACTCCGTGCCTCATCGGCCGGGTTCAGGCGGTCAACTCGTGGAGGTAGGTGGGCAGCATCGCTCGCCAGGTGGGCCAGTCGTGCGCCCAGCCCGGCCAGTTGTCGACCCGATTGGGAATGCCGCGCCCGCCCAACGTGTCCGCCACCCGCCACGACTCGGCCGGGTTCTCGTGGTCGCCGGTGCCGGTTGCGAGGAGCACGAAGCGGGTTCTCAGGAGGTCGAGCTGCGGGCCTTCCAGATCCGGGAGGTAGTGCAGGGGTGAGCTGAAGTAGAAGTCGTCCGACCTGTGTCCCTGGAGCCACGGCTCGAGGTCGTAGGTGCCGCTGAGGCCGACCGCGGACCCGAAGACGTCGGGGTGACGGCAGAGGGATGCGACCGCGTTGAACGCCCCGATCGACGCGCCGGCGGCGATGATCGGGATGTCACCGGTGTCGGCGTGGATGGCGGGCACGACCTCGTGGCGTATGGCACCGTCGAATCGGTTCTGCAGCCAGGCGGAGTGGCGCGGATCGGACCCTTCCATCCACGACCGGCCCGCCACCGAGTCGACCGAGTAGACCTTGATCCGACCGTCCCGCATGAGCGGACCCAGCGCATCCACCAGCCCGAACCGCTCGATCTCCCCGGCGTCTCCGCCGGCGGTCGGGAACACCAGGACCGGTCGACCGATCTCCCCCCAGCGGATCAGGGTGATGTCACGTTCGAGATGTGACGAATGCCAGCGTTCGACGACGCTCACGGGTGCCCCAGCCGTTCGCCCTCGGTCTTCCGCCAGAATTGGATCAGGCCCCAGAAGTGCTCTGTGAAGCGCTCGACCTCGTGCGCGGGGAACAGCACGGCGACCTTGCGCCGAACCGCTTCCTTGGCCCGGTCCGTGGCGAAGTAGGCGAGGGTGATCTCGTCCAGGTCTGCCAGGTGGCGTGAGCAGAAATCCTGGAAGCGCTGGGTCTCGTATCGCTCCTCAGCTATGGCGGCATAGGAACGCAGCTTCTCCCGGTACGGCATGTCCGTGTCGGCGACGAGGAAGTACGGGGTCCAGTCGACATGGTGTCGCATCCGACGCCGGGTGGCGGCGCAGTACAGCGACCATCGGATCTTGGCCTTGACCAACCACGGGATGTGGAAGTGCAGGCTCGTGACCTGGGAGTCCGGGTTGGCGTTGGCGAAGTCGATCGGGTGGAACACGCCGTTCCGACGGAGAGCCTCACACGAGTTGAAGTCCCAGCCGAAGAACGTGTTGATCGTCATCGCCATGTCCTCGAGCAGCGACAGCTCGTCGTCGTCGACGAAACCGAAGTCGACCTTGTATCGATCGTGAAGCGCAGCGTCCGGGTCGTATCGGATCACATTGACCTGCGGCCCGACCGCCAGCACACGCACGAACAGATCGAACGGCTCGATCGCCTCCTGGAGGTGCATGATCTCCGTGCCCGACGAGTCGTAGGCCAGCCGGAGGGCATCGGCATCGGCCACCCTGCTGACGCCGCGCCACGCCCCGCCGTCGTAAGGCTTGAGGAACGCCGGGTATCCGATGCTCTCGCCCACCTCCGCCAGGTCGAACATCCGCGCGTAGCTGGAGAGCGTCATCTGGAGGTCGGGTTGCGGCACGTAGTCCTTGGGCGGCAACAGGACCGTGCGAGGCACCGGGAGACCCAGGCGGATCATCGCCGCGTACGACGTGTGCTTCTCCATGGCCTGCAGGGTGAACGGGTTGTTCAGCACGTACAGGTCGTTCTGGACGACCGCCTTCTTGATCCACTCCCGACTCGTGTGATACCAGGGAGTGAGCCGGTCGAGCAGCACGTCGTAGTGAACCGGCTGAGCGAGGTCGAAGGGCTCGATCGTCACCCGTTCGACCTCGAACGAGATGTCCTCACCTCCGATGCGGACCACCGGGGCGAGTTCGGCGAGGATGTCCTCGTAGAAGATGGGCCAGCACAGGTCCGCCCCCAACGAGAGCCCGATTCGCCGCACTGCCATCGGCGGGAGCCTAAACCGCCGATGGTTCGGCGGATGGTCGGATCACTCCCGAAGCGCGAACGCCAGTGCCGCCGGCAGCATGTCCCCCCATGCACCCCAGTCGTGACCGGTCCACCGCTCCTCGTATCGATGCAGGTCGGCGGCACCGCTCAGCACTGCCGCCGCCCTCCTGTTCCAGTCGACCAGGCTTTCGAAGCGCCCGCAGGTCTGGGCGATCGCGAGGCATTCGGCCCTGGGGGCGGCGACCGCCGCCTCGAGGAACGCTCCGATCGGTCGAGCCATGTCTGGTGACACCTCGGGATGGCGTGTGAACGCGAACGTCCCGCTCTGCAGGATCAGCCCCGTGAAGATGCCCGGATGGCTGTGGGCGGCGTGCCATGCGGCCACGGCACCCAGGCTGGAACCGCCCAGAACCCGCCGATCGTCCACCGCCACTCGCTTGGCGACGTGAGGAAGGACCTCCAACGCCACGTGCGCGGCGTGATGGGGATCGCCGGTGTACTCGTCGTGACGCCGACGGGGATCGAGGAGCGCCACCCGCAAGGGTGGGAGCGCCCCGGACCGTATGGCGGCGCCGAGCCGGGGCGCGATCGCCCCATGGACCAGATGATCGGAACCGTCGTGGAGCATGACCAGCGGGAGGGGTTCCTGGTCTCCGACATCCGAGGGCGACAGGAGCCGATGGTGACGGCGTCCACCGAAGGCGACACTCGGCACACGGAACTCCCTCGATCTCCACTCGATGGACGGACCGGGAGTAGGAGACGGATACTCGGACCCGGAGAGGACCGAGTTGTGACCGTACGGATTGCTGGCGACTCGGTCGTTGGCGGGGTCGAGCGTCGTCTCGGTGACGTCGCCCCTCCGCACCTCCAGGCGGTACTCGATCCGGGCATCTGCCGGCAGATGGAGGTCGACGAACCACCCCCGGCCGTTCCCGGACAACGGGAGCCGATGCGGGAACCGAGGCATGAAGGTGATCAGGGTCACCTCGTCTGCCCGGCCCCACCAGGTCACACGATGTCGCTCGAAGCCCACCGCCGGATCCTACGGCCGCCGCCCGGTAGGGTTCCCGGACATGCCCACCGTCTTCACACGCATCATCGAAGGGGACCTCCCCGCCACGTTCGTCTGGAAGGACGACCGATCCGTCGCCTTCCTCAGCATCGAACCGCTCCGCACCGGACACACGCTGGTGGTGCCGCGGCAGGAAGTCGACCACTGGCTGGACTGCCCGTCCGAGCTCCGGAGCCATCTGATGGAGGTCGCCACGACCATCGGCCTCGCCATCCAATCCGTCTGGCAGCCCGAGAAGGTGGGCCTGATGATCGCCGGCCTCGAAGTTCCGCACCTCCACCTTCACCTGGTTCCGATATGGGGCGTCCGCGACCTCGACTTCGCAGGCGCTTCCGCAGCGACGCGCGAGGATCTCGAGGCGGCCGCCGCCCGAATGGTCGCCGCCTTGGAGTCCGCCGGCCACGAAACCGGCATCGAGTGACCGGGCAGCCGTCTGGTCGCCCGGGGATACACTCGCCCCGGTGAGGGTCCTCGTCACCGGCGGAGCCGGCTTCATCGGCAGTCACACGGTGGTCGAGCTGGTGCAGGACGGGCACGAGCCGGTGGTGCTCGACTCTCTCGCCAATGCCAAGCGGTCGGTGATGGACCGCGTCGAGCGCATCACCGGATACCGGGTGCCGCTCGTGGTCGGCGACGTGCGCGACGACGCCACCCTCGACGACGTGTTCGATGGCGGCCGCATCGATGCGGTGGTCCATTTCGCCGGCCTCAAGGCGGTGGGTGAATCCGTCCAGCGGCCCCTCGACTACTACGACGTGAACGTGTCGGGGACGGTGCGACTGCTGCGAGCGATGCTCCGCCACGCTGTCGGCACGTTCGTCTTCAGTTCGTCCGCCACGGTCTACGGTGATCCGGCCAGCGTGCCGCTCCCCGAGACGGCCGAACGGCACCTGCCGGCGAACCCCTACGGGCGCTCGAAGCTGATGGTGGAACACATCCTCGAAGATCTCGCGGCGGCGAACCCCGAACTGCGTCTGGGGGCACTCCGCTACTTCAATCCGATCGGTGCGCATGCCAGCGGCCTTATCGGAGAGTACCCGGCCGGCATCCCCAACAACCTGATGCCCGTGATCACCCAGGTGGCCGTGGAGCGACTCCCGAAGCTGCGGGTGTTCGGTGCCGACTACGACACCCGGGACGGCACGTGCATCCGGGACTACATCCACGTCACGGACCTCGCCCGTGGCCACCTCGCCGCCCTCGAGTTCCTCCGTACCGAGCCTGGGCTCCATGTGTGGAATCTCGGAACCGGGGAAGGGACCACGGTGCTGGAACTCGTCGAGGCCTTCCAGCGGATCACCGGGGTGAGGAT
>DATHWB010000243.1:0-2515 GCA_035460965.1 Acidimicrobiia bacterium | reverse complement strand
TTCGGTCCGGTGCCATCGAGATGGACGGGGTAGTCGTGTGAATCGATCATGCTTCGATGCTGCCGGTGACGTGCCGCCACGGACAGGGCCATCCGGCCTTTTCGCCGGCACACGGCTACGGATAGGCGCCCGGGCGTCCGTACCCTCGGGTGGGTGTCACGCCCACCCGCCCGCGAGAGAGACGCCCGATGAGGATCGCGGTGACCGGTGCCACCGGATACGTCGGCGGGCGCCTGGTCCCACTCCTGGTCGACGCCGGTCACGATGTCGTGTGCCTGGCGCGCAATCCCGACAAGATCGGCAGCCGTCCCTGGCGGCCGTCGGTGGAGGTGCGGCAGTGCAACGTCCTCGACTTCACAAGTGTCGACGACGCCCTCTCCGACTGTGACGCCGCCTACTACCTGATCCACTCGATGGGGGGACACGGGGACTTCGCCGTGACGGACCGGATCGGTGCCGAGAACTTCGCACGCGCTGCCGCCAGCAACGGCCTGCAGCGCATCGTGTATCTCGGTGGCCTCGCACACGGCAAGGAGTTGTCACGTCACCTCTCGAGCCGTCAGGAGGTCGGACGAGTACTCGCGGGAGGAACGACGCCGGTCACCGAACTGCGTGCCGGAATCGTCATCGGATCCGGCTCCGTGTCGTTCGAGATGCTGCGTCACCTCACGGAAGTCCTCCCGGTGATGGTGACCCCTCGGTGGGTCGACACGCTGACCCAGCCCATCGCGATTCGCGACGTGCTGGCTTTCCTGCTGGCGGCACTCGACGACCAGGACGGGAACCACGTCTACGAGATCGGCGGGCCGGACGTCGTCTCCTACCGGGACATGATGCAGCGCTACGCCCGGGTGGCGGGCCTACGGCGGCGGGTGGTGCTGTCGGTCCCCATGCTGACACCGCGCCTCTCGTCGCTCTGGATCGGGCTCGTGACTCCGCTCCCCATCGGCGTTGCGCGGCCGCTGGTCGACTCACTCCGCAACGAGGTGACCGTCCGGGATCGGTCTGCCGAACGCTTCGGCATCCATCCGATGAGCCTCGATGAGGCGATCGGGCGCGCTTTGGATCAGTCCAACGTCCTCGACGTGCCCAGCCGCTGGTCCGACGCCTCGCCGGGGCCGGCGCGCACCCTCCCGTGGGACCCGGAGTGGTCCGGAGGCACGCTGTTCTCCGACCGTCAGGACGTGGTGACCTCGGCCTCCGCCGCAGACCTGTACTGGGCTTTCGCCCGTATCGGCGGCCGCGTCGGCTACTACACGCAGGACTGGGCTTGGCGTCTTCGGGGACTGCTGGACATCCTGGTCGGCGGGGTGGGCCTCCGACGGGGACGCCGCCATCCGGAGGAAGTCCGGCTCGGAGAGACGATCGACTTCTGGCGGGTGGCGGCGGTGACCCCCGACAGCATGCTCCAACTGTCGGCTGAGATGCGGCTGCCCGGTGAGGCGTGGCTGGAGTGGAACATCGAGCCGACGGGGGATCTGTGCACCCTGCACCAGACGGCGTATTTCCGACCGAGAGGTCTCGCCGGTCGAATGTACTGGTACGCCATGCTGCCGTTCCACGCCGTGATCTTCCGCCGTATGGCCGAGGCCATCGTGCAAGCGGCCGAGACGCGGGTGTCCCCTCAATCCTCGGACTGAACCTCGTCGAGGCCCCACCCGACCACCACAGCCAACGCGCTCGCCCCTGCGAACACCAGGAAGAGCGCCCCGAGTCCGATCGCCTCCGACAGCGCACCGAATGCGCCGGCGGCGAGGATGACCAGCCCGACGACCGTGTTCGACACGGCCGTGTAGACGGCGCGGTCGTGCTCGTCCGCCATGTCCACGAGGTGAGTCGATCGCCCCAGTCTGACCCCCTGGTAAGCCAGCACGACGAGGAAGAGGAGTATCGAGGCCGCCCATGCCTCGGTCATGAGCTCCGGTGAAGCCAGGATGCCCAGTGCCGCCAGCAGGAACAGGCCGGTACTGGCCCCGGCCGATCCGATCAGCACCCGACGCGACGACCGATCCGACAGCCGGCCCCAAAGACGGCCGCCGACGATCGTGGCGATGCTGGAGGCGACCACGAACGGGCCGAGCGAACCCAGGTTCCGCTCGCCCGACGACGTCATCGTCAGCAGGTAGGGCGGCGCCACCGCGGTCACGGTCAGCAGCGAACGGGTCATCACGAAGCGCCCCAGCTGGGGGTCTTTCCGGAGCAGGCCCAGGTTCGAGAGGGCTGCCGCCACCCCGTCGACACCGCCCCCGGTCGCCCCATCTGCCTCGACGAGCCGCAGGAACAGCACTCCCGCCGCCAGCCAGAGACCACCGCCGATCAGCAGCCCGACCGCGATCGTGGTCGTCTCCAGGGGGATGACCCCGGCCGCAAGGCAGGCCCCGAGCAGCAGGATGATCGCCGCAGCCAGCGAGGTGGCAGTCCCGGTCACGGTCCCGCGTCGCGCCTTCGACACGGTCTTGCCGAGCACGTCCTTGTAGCTGACCGACGCCGCGCTGCGGGCGACGGCGAACACCGC
>DATHWB010000242.1:0-31141 GCA_035460965.1 Acidimicrobiia bacterium | reverse complement strand
ACAGGGATCGAGCGCTGGGGGGTGCCGGGGGGCTCGCGCCCCCTGCACGATCAACTGGGAAACTCCGAGGTGGTTCAATGCCCGGATGGACATCGTGTCGCCTCTCGTCGGGACGGTCGTGGCCGTTCCCGTGACGCTCGGGACACCGGTCGCAGCCGGGGCGCCGGTCGTGGTGATCGAGTCGATGAAGATGGAACATCCCGTGATCGCCCCGACGAGCGGCACCATCGGAGCCCTGGCGGTCGGTGTCGGGGATGTGGTGGGTCGAGGGGATCTGATCGCGCATCTCGTCCCAGGAGAGGTCGCCACCGACACCGCCCCTCCCGCGGCCGGGTCCGCATCCCGTTCGGACCTGGAAGAGGTGCTCGACCGACACGCCAGGCTCGAGGACGAGCGTCGTCCGCAGGCGGTGCAGCGCCGGACGAGCCGCGGTCGGCGCACCGCTCGGGCGAACCTGCACGAACTGGTCGACCCGGGGACGTTCGTCGAGTTCGGGGCGCTGGCGATCGCCGCCCAGGAGAGTCGTCACAGCACGGACGACCTGATCGAGCGCACCTCCTCAGACGGAGTCATCACCGGGATCGGATCGATCAACGGGCAGCTGTTCCCCCCGGAGGCGGCACAGGCGGCCGTGGTGATCTACGACGACACGATCCTCGCCGGAACACAGGGGTTCCGCGGCCACGCCAAGACCGACCGTCTGCTCCGGAGAGCCCTGGAGGACCGCCTTCCGGTCGTGCTGTACGCCGAGGGCGGCGGCGGGCGCCCGGGCGACGTCGACCTTCCGGTCATCGCCGGGCTGCACGTACCCACGTTCCAGATGA
Source organism: Acidimicrobiia bacterium (assembly GCA_035460965.1). GTDB lineage: Bacteria > Actinomycetota > Acidimicrobiia > Spongiisociales > ZC4RG35 > DATHWB01. The sequence goes on along the minus strand of DATHWB010000242.1, from coordinate 30,317 downwards.
TGGCTCGCATGAGCGGGCGGGCACCGACGGTCGCCGTCGTGGCCGGCTACTGCTTCGCCGGGAACGCCGTGTTCGCCGCTTGCGCCGATGTCATCATCGCCACAGAGGACTCGAACCTCGGTGCCGGCGGACCGGCGATGATCGAGGGGGGCGGACTCGGCAGGTTCGATCCCACCGAGATCGGTTCCATCGAGGACCAGGTGGCGTCCGGAGTCGTCGACGTCAGGGTCGCCGACGAGGCCGCGGCGACGAGAGTGGCCAAGCAGTACCTGGCGTACTTCCAAGGTGCCATCTCGGAGTGGGGATGCGAGGACCAGTCGGCGCTGCGGGACCTCATCCCCCGAAACCGAGCGCAGGTGTACGACATTCGGACGGTGATCGACACCCTGGCCGACACCGGCTCGGTGCTGGAGTTGCGCCCCGACTGGGGTCCCGGGATGGTGACTGCGCTCGCCCGGGTGGAAGGGACGGCGCTCGGTGTGGTGGCCAACGTCGGCTCACACCTCGGTGGTGCCATCGATGCCACCGGTGCCACCAAGGCTGCCCGGTTTCTCACGTTGTGTGACGCATTCGATTTGCCGGTACTGGTCCTCGCCGACACACCCGGGTTCATGGTCGGACCGGCCTCCGAACGGGAAGGACTTCTCCGGCACGCGGGACGACTCATGATCGCCGGAGCGAACCTGGGCGTTCCGGTGGGGACTGTGGTGCTCCGGAAGGGTTACGGCCTCGGCGCCCAGGCGATGGCGGGTGGCGCCTTCCAGACCGGAGCCTTCACGATCGCCTGGCCGACCGGTGAATTCGGGATGATGAACCTCGAGGGCGCCGTCCGGCATGGTTATCGACGGGAGCTCGAGGAGATCGCAGACCCGGACGAGCGGGAGGCCCTGTACCGCCGGCTCGTCGACCACGAGTATGCGAAGGGCACGGCACTCAACATGGCGACCCACTTCGAAATCGATGCCGTGATCGATCCAGCCGAGACCCGGGGGTGGATCGTCTCGATGCTCCGAGCGACTCCCCCGCCGCGCTGGAGGGACGGCGACCATCGCACTCGCGTCGATCCGGTCTGACTCGCCGTCAGGAGCGGACCGAGATCGTCACATCCGTGTAACCGAGCGATTCGACGAACGCGGTGAGCACCAGGACCGCCTCTTCTTCCGCACTCGACAGGAGGCCGCGTTCCAGCGCAGCGGCGACCAGCACCTCCTCGGCAGCCAGGCGGGCCGCCTGTTCGAGGTTGGGGTTGCCGGAGGTGAAGATGCCGGTGTCCCGGTCGTAGACGGTGGTCTGTTCCTCGTCCACGTCGACGTAGAGGATCTCTGCTGCCGGCAACACGATCGTCGCCTCACCGGTCTGGGGATCGGCGTCGACTGCCGCCATGTCCAGCCGCCCGAGGTCCACCCCGGCTCCGATTCGGGCGACCACGAACATCGACACGCTGTCGCCGGTCGCCCAGTTGAGCCATCCCCGGTCGTCCGCCTGTTCGATGACCGTGTACTCGACCATCTCGTACGTCGTGAGCTGGGCCAGCTCCCTGATCGCCGAGATCGTCACGGGCCCGATGGTCGTCACCTCGCCCTGACCGAAGATGCGCGAAGCCCAGCCCTCGGCGGTGCCGACGCCGCGGCCGATCATGAAGCCGGCGAAACCGAGCCCGACCAGGAGCACGACCAGCGCAGCGGCGACGAGGGCCTTGGCAGAACGAGTCACACGGAAATGCAACTCGATCCGCGTCACTATGACCACTCCGCTTCAATGGGACCATGTCCACCCACCCCCGCGCCGGGACACCCACGACCGCCGACGACCTCGTCGATCTGAGTCACCTCGTGACGAGCTACTTCGCCCTCAGGCCCGATCCGAACGACCCGACGCAGCGGGTGTCTTTCGGGACATCCGGCCACCGGGGATCGAGTCTCGACGGGTCGTTCAACGAGTCGCACGTCGCCGCCATGGCCCAGGCGGTCGCCGACTACCGGGCATCGGTCGGGATCCGGGGCCCGCTGTTTCTCGGAAGGGACACCCACGGTCTGAGCGAGCCTGCCTGGACCACCACCCTCGAGGTCCTGGCCGGCAACGGCGTGCCCACGCTCATCGACGACGACGAGCGATTCACGCCCACACCCGCCCTCTCCCTCGCCATCCTTCGCCACAACCGCGGACGCCCCGAGGACGATGCGGGGCGTGCTGACGGGATCGTGGTGACGCCCTCGCACAACCCTCCCACCGACGGCGGCTTCAAGTACAACCCGCCGCATGGAGGTCCGGCGGACTCGGACACCACTTCCTGGATCGCCGGCCGCGCCAACGAGCTTCTCGCCGATCCGTCGGGCATCGAGCGGGTGGGGTTTCCTCAGGCGTCAGCCGCCAGCACCACGGCACGCCACGACTTCCTGGGCGAGTACGTCGGAGATCTCCCCTCCGTCGTGGACCTCCGAGCGATCCGCAGCGCCGGTGTACGAATCGGTGCCGACCCCATGGGAGGGGCCGCCGTGGACTACTGGGCGGCGATCGCCGATCGGCACGGACTCGACCTGACCGTGGTCAACCCCGTCGTCGACGCCACCTGGCGATTCATGACCCTCGATTGGGATGGCCGCATCCGGATGGACAGTTCCTCGCCCCACGCCATGGCTTCGTTGATAGAGGCCCGGGACTCGTTCGACATCGCCACGGGGAACGATGCCGACGCAGATCGACATGGGATCGTCACTCCGGACGCCGGCCTGATGAACCCGAACCATTTCCTGGCCGTCTCGATCGACCACCTGTTCCGGACGCGGCCGGGGTGGTCAGAGCGGGCCGCGGTCGGTAAGACGATGGTCTCCTCCTCGATGATCGACCGGGTGACCGCGGCGCTAGCCCGCCGACTGGTCGAAGTTCCCGTCGGCTTCAAGTGGTTCGTTCCCGGTCTGCTGAGTGGCGACATCGGCTTCGGTGGCGAGGAATCCGCCGGGGCGTCGTTCCTGCGAATGGACGGGGGTACCTGGACGACGGACAAGGACGGAATCCTGCTGTGTCTGTTGGGTGCCGAGATCCTGGCGACGACCGGCGAGAGTCCGAGTCGGCGCTATCGCTTGCTCACGGAGCGACACGGCGACCCGTCGTATTCCCGGATCGACGCAGCGGCCGGCCGTCAGCAGAAGGCGGCGCTCGCCGGTCTCACGTCCGACCGGATCACCGTCGACACGCTGGCCGGAGATCGGATCACCGAGGTTCTCACGGCTGCACCCGGCAACGGAGCGCCGCTCGGCGGTATCAAGGTGGCGACGGCCCAGGCGTGGTTCGCCGCCCGGCCGTCGGGAACCGAGGACGTGTACAAGGTCTACGCCGAGAGCTTCCGCGGCGACGACCACCTCCGGTCGGTCCTGGCCGAGGCGAGGGCGCTCGTCGACTCGGTGCTCGAGACGGCTCAGTAGGGGGACGACACGGAAGCCACGGCCTCGACGGAGGTGGGCAACGCCACGCGGAAGATGTTGCGGTCGAGCTCCCGGACGAACACGAGGTCTCCGTTCTGGAGCCGCGCCAGTGTCCTCGACACCGTCAGGCCCAGACCTATCGAACCAGGCATGGACCGCGAGGTCTCGGCTCGGATGTAGGCGTCGAAGATCGCCTCACGGCGGTCGACGGGCAGTTCGGGGCCGTCGTCGCTGACTTCGATGACCGACCAGTCCCCGTCGGCCACGACCTCGACCCGGACGTCGGGACCCCCGTACCGGATGGCGTTCGTCACGAGGTTGCGGACGATCTGGCGCACCCGGGACGGGTCGGCGTAGGCGATCACGTCATCCGACACCCAATCCACGGCCACATCGGTCTCGGGCATCGAGTCGATGCATTGTGCCACCACCTCCCCGAGGTCGATCGGGGCCGGTCGGACCTGAACCTCACCGATGTCGGCCCTGGCCCAGACCAGCAAGTCCTCGATCAGGTGAGAGAGTTCGGCACTGTGGAAGGCGATCAGGCGCTGGAACTCCTTCTTCTCCTCATCGCCGTAGATGCCGGACTCGTCCTGGATCTCGTGGGCGAAGCCGACGACCGCGGTGAGGGGCGTGCGCAGCTCGTGGGCGACCGATGCCAGGAACCGATCCTTGGACTCCACCTCGCGCTGGAGTTTGCGCTCCGCCTCCCGAAGCTCGCTGATGTCGTGCAGGGTCAGCATCACGTTGCCATAGTCGGGAGTTCCGTCGACGACGGGAACCTCCCACTTCATGTCCAGGTGGGTCGTGTGCCCGTCGGCCCGGACGGTGACTACTTCGTACTCGAGCGTGGTCTCACCGCGACTGATCGCCTCCAGAGTGCCGATGAACCCGCTCCTGGCAGGCTCGGTGTAGTGCCTGACGAGGGGCCCGGGCCCCACTCCGGTCCCGAGCCTCGCCTCCTGTAGACGTCTCGCCGCAGGGTTGAGGTCCGTGATCATCACACGCGACAGCACGCTGCGTAGGCGGCGGCTGTCCCCCTCGTACCATTCCCGCACGTCGATGCCGCGGGCGACGAGTGCTTCCACCTCGGCGGCGGCGGCCGAGTGGTCCTCCCGCTGGATGGCGATGGGAGCGTGCTCGAACAGTCGACGGAATCGGTCCTCACTCTCGGCGAGGGCGGCGTCCGCTCGCAGCCGGTCCGTGATGTCCTCCACGATTCCCACGAAGAGCCGGTCGTCGCCGGGAATGATGCTCGCCCTGATCCTCCCCCACCGAACCACGCGGTCGTCTGCGAGCCGCACATCCAGGTCGACGACGGTGGCGCGGCGGTAGGCACGCACCATCTCCCGCTCGAACATGCGGTGGTGCTCGGCAGCGAGGAAGCCGAGCAGCGGCACCCCTGTCACATCGCCGTTCACTCCGACGATCCGTTTGAAGGCCGGATTGGCCGACACGACACGACCGGCGACGTCTCCGATCACGATGCCCATCCCGGCGTGCTGGAAGGTGGCCTGGAAGGTGGCTTCCGAACGCGCCAGATCCGCCAGCGCGGCGGCACGTTCCAGTTCCAGGAGTTCGGGCCGACGCCACACGGCGTGCACGTGGAACGCCGAGAGCAGGGCCAGGACTCCCCCGAACAGCCAGATCATCCACGTGGTGTCCGCCATGAGGGGCCATCCTGCCGCCGGTCGCATCCCGATCGTCCATTCGGTGTCCGTGGCGCCGACTGCGATCGTGCGGAGGAGCGGTTCCCCGTCGAACGCGGTGGGGTCGCCTGCGATCGTTCGATCGTCGCCCGCCAATCGCACCCCGGCGACCAGTTCCTCGGGAATGGCCTGGAAACCGGTGGCCACCGTCACGGCCTCCCAGTCCAGGATCACCGCGGCGAATCCCCAGAATGAGTCGTCCGGCTCGTACACGGGGTGCCGGACCGCCAGGGCCAGACCCCCCTGGACGAGTTCGAACGGCCCCTGCAACACGCTGTTGCCCGATTCGATGGCCGGCAACAGGTTGTTCCGTCGATCCGGATCGTCGAAGAGGTCGAGACCCAGTGCTGCCTCGTTGCCGTCGAGCGGATGGACGAACTCCAGGATCCCCCCGGGCGCCAGCTGCACGGAACGGATGGCGGTCCCCTCCCGGATCAGAGCCTCTGCGAAGACCGGGAAGGTCGCTTCCAACGCCAGTTCCTGGAACCCGGTCAACTCGACGAACACCGCCATGGTGTCGGCGGCGGCGGTCTCCCGAGCGATCATGTCGCTCATCGTCCGGGCGAGCGCATCGAGGCGAGCTGACGTGTCGGACTCGACGTTCGAACGGTGGGCGACCCGAGCGAAGTCGTCGAGGACGGCGGTGAGTGCCACCACGCTGAGCAGCGCGCCAAGGGCAGCGAGACGAGGTTTCGTGAACACGGCACGCACGCCCAGTTCATCGGCATCTCGGCCTTCGACATTGAACCCGTTCTCCCGAGCCGACGTCCAGACGACAGTGCCGTCTCGACCCGCTGCTCTCCCCGTCAGTCCCGGAGCGCGACCTATCGGGTGCCGTCGGGCGCCCGGCGTGACGCCGCGGGCAGTGATCCATCGACCTCGTGGAGTGAGTCGTGGTCCGCCCCCGTCACGGTCCTGCGTCGACCTGCGGGAAGGAGCGGATCCACCCCCAGGAAGTGGCGAGCCGTCGGCCCGGAAGCAGAGACATCCAGTTGCCTGGCCCGCCGGATCGCGACGACGGTCTCGTCGTCGATGCGCTCGTGCTGTTTCAGGTGCTCCTCCCAGGAGGGAACCATGAAGGTCTCGCTGTAGGAGTCCTCGCTCCCCAGTTCCTGGTACAGCTGCCACCGAGTCCCGCCGGTCTTCAGGCGCGCCAGCCTCACCTCCCGCATCACCTCGAGGAAGTCCTCCAGCGCTTCGTCCGGGATCGTCCACGTGTTCACGACCATCACGGGCCCATCTGCCGGCGACGGGGGCGCCGGATGGGCATGGACCCGGCGGTTCGTGAACTCGGGCGGGGTCACGTCCGTCGGACTCGCCATCCCGCGGCGACCGGCACCCAGTCCGAGGAGGACCGTGGCCGCCGACAGCACCACCATGCTCCCGCCCGCACCGATCTGTTCTGCGATGACTCCGGACGCGATGGCGCCGATCGGAACCATCCCGCCGTGTGCGAGCAGCCACAGGCTCACGGCCCGTCCCCGCACCCACTCCGGCGCCATCAGCTGCACCGTCGAGTTGAGCGACGCCTGGGTCCAGACCCAGAACAGTCCCGCAACCGCCATCGCCATCATGGTCAACGCCAGGTTCGGCGCCAGGCCGACGCAGACGCCGGCGGCCCCGGTCAACCCGATCGTCACGGGGATGCTGTTTGCCCCCAGCCGCCTGCTGGCACGCGTGAGGGTGACTCCCCCGATGGCCGCACCAACTCCCATGCTGGCGAGCATCAGGCCGTAGGCCTCGACCTGCAGGCCGAGCTCCTCGGTGCGGACCGGCAGCATCGCCTGCAGGACCGCCGTCCCCAGCGCGAACAGGATGCTGACGATCAGGACCCGACGGAACGGTGGGGTGTGCTGGGCGAACCGGATCCCGGTGACCATGGCGTTTCCCACCTTGGCCGAGTCGCGATCCCGGGCGGGAAGGCTCCTCGACACCATCACCACCGCCCCGATGATCATCCCGTACGACAGGGCATTCGCGCCGAATGCAGCGGCGGCGCCCACGGCCGCCACGAGCGCTCCGCCAATGGCGGGGCCGATCGTCCTGGCGACGTTGAACGCCACGGAGTTGAGCGCCACCGCGGCCGCCACCAACTGCCTCGGCACGAGATCGGGAACCAGCGAGTGCCAGGACGGGGCGGCGAGTGCCCCGCAGAAGCCCATGGCCAATCCGAGTAGCAACAGAAGGAGCGGAGTCATCAGACCCGCCCAGGTGAGGAGGGCCATGGAGAGCGCCACCGCCCCCATCGCGCCCTGCATCAGACGCAGGACCCGCAACCGATCGAAGCGGTCCGCGAACACGCCGGCCGGGAGGGCCAGGAACAGCATCGGCAGGTTGCGGGAGCCGGTCATCCACCCCACCCACGTCGGGGACGCGGTCAGCTCCCACATCAGCCAGGCACCGGCCGTCGTCTGCAGCCAGGTTCCGATGTTCGAGAAGAGCGATGCGGACCACAGCAGCCTGAAGTCCCGGAGGCGGAGAGGAGCGAGGGCGCCCACCTCCGCCTGTTCGTCTGAGGCCAGATCCTCGGAATTCACAGGGCAGCTCGTATGCTCGCCCACTGGCCATCGCTGCTGCGATGCGGTCGAGGGCGGCGGTTGGTGGGTGTCATCGTCAGAGAGCGTCGAACATAGTGTCGGAGCCAGGCGAGAGCGAAGCCGGAGGGAAGTCCTCCGTGGCCATTGGACTCGAGCCCGCCACCTCCCGCCCCACGATTGACAGCCGCCTGGCCGCGTAGTTTTCTGTCGTCGTCAACAAAAGGACTTCGGTGTCACGACCGAACCATCCGCCGTCGCGGAAGCCCCGCCGGGCGACCGACATCCGGCGCAACAACTCGGCTGCCGTGCTGCGGCTCCTGCTCGACGAGGGCCCGCTACCCCGAGTCGACATCGCCGAGAGGTTGGGCCTGACCACCGGGGCGGTGACGCGGATCACCGCCGAGATGACCGACTACGGCCTGCTTCGCGAACTCGAACCACTCGCCACTGCCGAAGCCGGCAGGCGGAGAGTCCCTGTCGACATCGACGCCGGCGGTTTCGCCGTCGTCGGCGTCCACATCGGGCTCGAACTCACGACCTTCGGTCTGGTCGACCTCCGCGGGCGGCCGCTCGACGGACCCCACACTCGCCGGCATGGCCCGATCGAGGCCGCGGACGCGATGAAGGCGGCGGCCGAAGCCACCGCCGCCATGGCCGAGGTAGTCCCGCCGGGAGCGCGCCTGCTCGGGACGGGCGTCATCTCCGGCGGATTCGTCGCCCACGACTGGCAGGTGATGGCCGACCACACGTCGCTCGGTTGGCGACGGGAGAACATCACCGGCATCGCGCGCCGGCTGGGGCCGGACCGTTATGTGATCGACAACGCCTACCGGGCACACTCGCGGGCGGAGATGTGGTTCGGCGCCGCCCGGGACGCCAAGAACTTCATCGAGGTGTTCCTGGGCAACCTCACCGGCGCGGCAGTCGTGATCGACGGCGAGTTCTATTCGGGTCGCGACGCCCGGGCGCCGGAAATGGCCCATCTCCCGGTACCCGGACGTTCTGAGGTCTCCTGCTCCTGCGGCCGCAAGGGATGCCTGACGTCGGTGGCGGGCAGGGATGCGTTGGTCGCCCGCGCCCGTCGCTCGGGGCTGGATGTGACGACGATGAGTGACATCACCGCTCTCGCCCGCGCTGGGAACGCCGCGGCACGCCGGGTCATGCGGCACAGGGTGACGTCCCTCGGGGAGGCCACCGCCATCCTCGTGGACGTGTACGCCCCCGAGAAGGTCGTACTCGCCGGGGCGATCCGCACGCTCGACGACGACGTGGATCGGATCCGCTCTGTGGTGGCGGACCGGACGCGGGCCGACTTCGACGTCCGGGAAGCCGTGGTCCCGACCGACCTCGGCGACGCGACCACCGCCAACGTGGTGGCAGCCGCCACCACCTACCTGGCCGACTTCTACGAGAATCCCTTGCTGCGATCCGCAGAGCACAGACTGGGCGAGCCCGCCCGATGAACCATCGCATCTGCCGGGTCACCCTGCACCACATCACGGTGAGTCGCCGCACGAGTTGGCTCATGGTGGAACTGGCGACCTCGGAAGGTGTCGTCGGAACCGGGGAGTGTTCGGATCTGCGGCCCATCGATTCTGCCGCCGGGATCCTGGAGTCGGTGCTGCCGATCATCGCACGGCATTCGGTCGGCGAAGATCCGATGGCCCTCGACCGGAGGATGACGGCGCAACTCGGTCCCAGCACCAGTGCCCAGGAACGCTTCGGGCGACGACTGGTGCTGGGAGCCGTGGTCGGGGCACTGTGCGACATTCAGGCCCAAATCGCCGACCAACCACTGTCGGCCTGGCTCGGAGCGGAGCCGACGGACAGGGTGGAGCTCTACGCCAACATCAACCGCGCACCGACCAACCGGACCCCGGACGAGTTCGCGCAGGTGGCCGTCTCGGCGGTGGAAGCCGGGTTCCGCCGAATCAAGCTCGCCCCGTTCGACGGCCCGCCCCGCCCGGGATCGACACTGCTCGAAACCGGCATCGCTCACCTCGAGTCCGTTCGCGATGCCATCGGCTTCGAGCCCAGCGTGTTCGTGGACGTGCACCACCGACTGACCGAAGACGAACTTCTGCCCGCCGTGCGTTCCATGGAGGAACTCGGCGTCGGCTGGATCGAGGACGCGGTCGACGTACACCAGCCTGAGATGCTCGACCGCCTGGCAGCGATGACGGACATCCCGCTGGCAGGCGGCGAGAAGCTCACCGAAGAAGGCGACGTCGCGGCGTTGTCCGCCGGAGGGTGGCTGACCTACCTGCTCCTCGACCCGAAGTACATCGGTGGACCCTTGCGGTTCCGCGAGATGCTCCGGGCGACGAGCAACGTCACGCTCACGCTGCACGATCCGACCGGCCCGATCTCGACGGCCGCGTCCGCACACCTCACGATGCTGACCCCGGACCCCGGACCACTCGAGTACGCGTTCGGCGAGAACATCGATCGGTCGAAGCTCGTCACCCCGGGTGAACGACTGGATGGCGACCGGTTGATCGTTTCGAAGGAAGCGGGGATCGGCGTCCACCTGGCCGACGATCACCAGCTCCCCGACAGCCGCGCCCAAACCTGGCGCTTCTGAGAGAGGACCGACAGAGTGACCCTGGAACGACGCACCCTCGGACGCACCGGCCTGAACGCCTCGGTGATGGGCCTCGGATCGGGCGGCCCCAGCCAGCTCGGACAGAAGCGGGGTGCCACCGTGGAATCGGTGCGACGGCTCCTCGACACGGCGTTCGAACACGGCATCGACTTCATCGACACCGCCCCGGGCTATGGATCGAGCGAAGTGCTGCTCGGACAAGCCCTGCACGGCATCCCTCGGGAGCGCTACGTCCTCTCCACCAAGTTCAACCCGTTCGATGCCGAGAAGCGCCTGCGGCCGGCGTCGGATCTCCGTCGGTCCCTCGAGCAGAGCCTCGCTCGGCTCGGCACCGACCATGTCGAGGTCTTCTACCTCCATGCCGTGCCGGCCGGCACCCTCGACGAGGTCATGGACGTCTTCGGAGACCCACTGCGGGACGCCGTGGAGTCGGGCCAAGCGCGCTTCACGGGAGTGACGGAGGAATACGTCGACGACCACTCGCACCGAACGATCCGGGACGCCCTCACCGACCACGACTTCGACGTGATCATGGTCGGCTACAACCTGCTGTCACCGTCCGCAGGCGAGGTGGTACTCCCCCTTGCAGCCGAACGGAACGTCGGCGTCGTCGTCATGTGCGCGGTGCGAGGCGTGATCGCCGACCCCGACAAGCTGGTGGCTGTCATACGGAACTGGAAGGCTCAGGGTCTGCTCGAGCCCGACGACCTGCCCGATCGAGGGCCGCTCGACTGGCTGCTCGACGACGCCCCCACGATCACTGCCGCCGCCTACCGTTTCGCCGCGGCTCCGGCGTCGGTCGGATGTGTGCTCACCGGGACCGCCTCCCCCGAGCACCTCGTCGAGAACATCGCATCGATCACCGGTCCGCCACTCGGCGCCCAGTCCCTGCAACGACTGTCCCAGGTGTTCGGCAAGGTGGGCCGCAACGTGAGCCCCAGGGACGCCGGCTCCTGACGCCAGCTCTCGGAGCGGGGGTCAGCCTCGCAGTGAAGCGATGGTGCTCCTCGGGGAGGAGTCCGAGGAGCACCATCGGAGTTCGACTCGTCGCCTCGGTGGGTGACGAGCCATCGATGACCCGGCAGGTGACCGACCCTCAGTACGTCGTGTCCGGCTCGAACGGGAACATCGGGACCCGGCGCCTGTGGTAGACGAGACCGGAGAGATCGGCGCTGGTGCATCCGGGCGAGGCGAGCCAGATCATCTCGGCGGCGATCGGTTCGAACGCTCCTCGCGGGGAGTGGACTCCCTTCGCCACGATGATGGGCTGGGTCAGAGGATCGATCCCGACACTCACCAGTTGTTGGCGCGACGAGTTGCCCATGCGGCGTGAGACCAGGAGCAGGGTGTGGCCGTCCTCGGTGTAGACCACCGCGCTCGGCCCGGAATTGAAGTGGAGGAAACCTCCGTGGGTGTCACCAGGGTCCTCCCACTTGCCGTCGAACAGGATTCGCACGGTCCCGCGGATGGAGACCGGGGAACCGTGGAGGTCGTCGGTCTTACCCCCCACCTGCAACTCGACGGTGGCACCCACCCCGGCGGCGATGCAGGCCTGCACCGCCTCAGGATCGCTCAGGGACTGGAAGAGTCCCCTGATCCCCAACCGCTGCGCCGCAGCCAGGACGTGCGTCGAATCACCTGGTCCTCCACCGCCGACGTTGTCGCCGACGTCGAGGAGTACCACCGGATGACTCGTCGCCTGCGAAGCGTGGACGAGAGCCTCGTCGATGTCCCACGCGGAGCCGACCAGCTCGTCGCGCAGATCCCACGTCTTGCGGGCGATCTCGCGTGAGATCTCTTCGGCGAGGGCCGGATCGTCGTCGGTGACGACGAGGAACGACATGCCCATCTCTTCGACGTCAGCCCACGGGAACCCCTCGGCCACGCTGACAGAGAGCACGCCGGGACGGCTGGCAGCCTCGTGAGCGAGGGCGACGATGTCACGCATCGGGTAATCGCCGGTGCCCTGGCGGAGGATGTCCACGGCCAAGGGCGGCATCTCGAGGTGGGACACCGGACGCACCTCACCACGCACCGTCTGCACGATCAGATCGGCGACGTGCCGTGCCCTGACCCGGGGGTCGAGGTGCGGGTTGGTCATATAGGTCGCAGTCACCGTCGCTTCGTCGACCATCTGACGAGAGACGTTGGCGTGCATGTCGAGGCACATGCCGATCGGCACGTCGGGACCCACGAGGGCCCGAACGCGGCGAACGACCTCCCCGTCGGCATCCGGGTACTCCTCAGAGACGGCGGCGCCGTGCTGGGCCAACAGGACCGCGTCCCATGGCCCGTGCTCCTCCAGCATCTCCAGCATCCGGCCGACGAGGAACTCGAACGCCTCGGCGGAGATGGTGTTCATCGGCGTCAGCTTCGAGAAGACCAGCGGCACCACCTCGACACCGGGCTCCGACCGGATCTCGAGATAGCCCGACATCGTGGCCTCGGCGTCCGCGAACTGAGCGATGACGTCCTCGCCTTCCACCGGATAGGGGCTCGCGCTCAGCCATCGGTCGAGCGTCGCCTCGGTGGGGGCGAACGTATTGGTCTCATGGGAGAGACCCAGAGCAGCGATCCTCACGATGTACCTCCTTGCCCAGGCCAGGCCTCGATGGCGCGTTCGAAGCGTTCCAACACGTCGGCGAGTTCGCTATCGCCGTGTGCTGCAGACGAGTACCAGATGCCGCGCCCCGTCACCCAGATGCCGTGATCGACGAGGGTGTCCGAGAAGCGGTCGTAGGCAGCCAGGTCCAGTGCCTGCAGCGTGCGCCAGTCCGTGACCTCGGCCCGCCCGAACGAAACGTGGAAGGCCATCGGGAATCCATGCACGTTGAGCTCGTGCCCATGCGCGCTCCCGATCTCGGGTAGTGCCTTCATGAGACTGGTTCCGTACTCCTCGACCGACGCATATGGCTCGCCGGTCGAGAGGATCTCGAGCGAAGCGATCACCGCCGCCGAACTCATGACGTTGCCGTTCAGCGTGCCGGAGTGGTTGGTGCCCGAGGCGAGCAGTTCCATCACGTCGGCCCGACCGGCGAACGCCGCCGCCGGAAATCCACCCGCCATCGCCTTGCCGTAGACCGCCAGGTCGGGTGTCACGCCGAAACGCTGTGCCCCGCCCCCGAGAGCCAGCCGGAAGCCGGTGATCACCTCGTCGAAGATCAGCAACGCCCCGTGTTCGTCGGCGATGGCCCGCAAGTCGTCCAGATATCCCTCGGCAGGCGGGATCGCCCCGGAGTTGATCATCGCCGGCTCGGTGATGATGCCGGCGATCTGGTCGGGATGGGCGTCGAAGGCAGCCCTCACCGCCGCCGCGTCGTTCCACGGCACGACGACCGTCTCGGCCAGGTCTCCCTCGAGCTGCCCGGCAGAGGCCGGCCCCCACCCATCCTGCTTCGGTGCGAGCAGCACGTTGTCGAGCCAGCCGTGGTATTGGCCTTCGAAGCGAAGGATCTTGGATCGACCGGTGGTCGCGCGCGCCAGTCGCAACACGGCCTGCACCGCCTCGGTACCGGTCAGTCCGAAACGAACCATGTCCGGCCACGCCAGCGCCTCCAGCATCCGCTCCGCGGCTTCCAGCTCGAGTGGATGCTGTCCTCCATAGATCACGCCACGTCGGGATGCATCGGCGACCGCCGCCACGACCGCCGGCGGGGAGTGACCGAGGAAGTTGGGGCCCTGGCCGAGCAGCTGGTCGACGTATTCCTTGCCGTCGACGTCCCACATCCTCGCACCCGAGGCCCGATCGATGAAGATCCGCGACCCCAGCATCCGGACATTGGAGTGGACCCCGCCGGGAGTGGTGCCGAGGGCACGCGCCTGCAGATCCTGCATCGAACCGGACATCTCTACGCCGCTGCCACTATATGAACTGCCATTTTCGCACAGTAACACACATCCGACGCGTCGGCGCCGGGTCGGGCATCGTCAGCTGGCGATGTCCCAGGCGAGGCGGAATCCGGTGTTACCGGTGGTCGAATCGACGGTATTGGCGGTGCGGGCGGCCACCCGGTAACGGTTGCAGTACGAGTCGTGACAGAGATACGAGCCGCCCCTCACCACACGGTTCCGCAGGTCGATGCCACGTGCGCCCCCCGTGGTGAATGGGTCGGAGCACCACTCCCAGACGTTGCCGGCGACGTTGTGGAGGCCGTAACCGTTGGGGGGAAAGGCGTCCACCGGCGCCGTGCCCGCGTACCCGTCCTCCGCCGTGTCGTGATGCGGAAACTCCCCGGTGAAGATGTTGCACATGATCCGGCCGTCGGGCGCGAACTCGTCCCCCCACGGATACCTCTTCTGCACGAGGCCACCTCGGGCCGCGAACTCCCACTCGGCCTCGGTCGGGAGCCGCCCACCCGCCCATTCGGCGAATGCCGCCGCATCCGTCCACGAGACGTGCACGACTGGATGATCGGCGCGCCCCACGAGATCGGAACCCGCCCCCTCGGGATGCCTCCAGTCCGCTCCGTGGACCTGCTTCCACCAGGGCGCACCCACCACGGACTGTAGGCGCTCCACTGTCTCCCCATCGAGCAACCCGGCGAACACGAACGACCACCCGTAACGCTCGGCATCCGTGCGGTGGCCCGTTTCCTCCGCGAAGACGGCGAAGCGTCGATTGCTCACCGCCACCCGATCGATCCCGAACGGCTCGACGCTCACTGCCCGTACCGGTCCCTCGCCGTCCGCAGGGTGACCGACTCCGTCGTCCGTTCCCATCAGGAAGGTTCCACCGGCGAGATTCACCCGATGGCTGTGGTCCGGACCCTGTCGGGAGCGGACCTCGGGCGCCAATACCTCGGGACGTCGGGACGAATCGTCACGTGCAGGCCCGCAGCATGCGCCGGGTGATCCCATCGTCGTGCGACGTCAGCCTTCCGAGTCGCGCGCCAGCACCCGGCTGATGTCCCCGGCCACCTTGCACACCTGCTTGCCGAGTCCACGAATCCGCGCAGGCGTCATCCGAGTGGTCGGTCCCGACACCGACATGGCTCCGATGACACGCCCGTTGAGCATGAGCGGTGCCGCCACGCAGGCGACCCCCTCCGACACCTCTTCGTCGTCGAGCGCGAATCCGTCATCTCGCACCACGTCCAGCACCTCGATGAGTTCCGTCCACGTGGTCGCCGACTTCCCTGTGTACTTCTCGTAGGGCTCGGGTCCGAGGATGCGTCCCAACTGCTCGGGCGGCAGGTGGGCGGCCACTGCCTTGCCCATGGCGGCCGCGTGGATCGGCACTTTGGTACCCGGCTCCTCGACGGTGCGGAGCAGACCAGGACTCTCCAGAACCTCGACGTAGATCAACTCCGAATCCCGCAGCAAGGCGAGATTGACCGATTCGCCGGTCGAGTCCCGGAGTCGGTGGAGGTGCGGACTCGCCACTGCGCGGACGTCGAGTTGGTTCAGGAGCTTCGACGCCCATTGGAAAGCCGTTGGACCCGCCTCGTACCCGCCTCCCTCGGCGCGTTCCATCAGACCGATCTCGACGAGCGTCATCACCAGTCGGTAGGCCGTGCTCCGCGACACGCCTGCAACTTCTGCGGCTGTGTCGAGACTGACGACACCGTCCTCCACCACCCGATCGAAGACCGTCATGGCCGTTGCGACCGCATTGATCGAGTACCGGGTCGCATTGGTCTTGCGGTCGTTGTCTACCTTGGTCATCGAACTCCAAAACGTCAGGCAGCGAATTGCCGCCCTCCGAGGTGTATCGCCAGATCGGTCGATGCAGTCGCAGCGGCGACGGCACGAACGTTAGCAATCGACTCCGATCCTGCCCCGGTACGGATCTCCGCCGAACGCACCCCGACGCTCAGGACACCGAAGCGTCGGAAAGCCTCACTCGAGCCCACCGGCTCACGTTGTGGACATTGGCGTTGCCCTGTACCGACAGGGTCCACATGTCGGTGGGCGAACGACCATCACCGGTCCCGCCCGCCAACGCCCCTCTGGCCGCCGCCCGGTCTGCCGGTTCGTGATGCACCCGCATGGCCTGGACGACGAAGTCGTCGCCGGGGCGCGGTGAACCCAGTCCGGTCAGCTCCCGGATGCCGTGCCACGGCATCGCCATCTCCAGTGTCCAGCCCGGCGATCCGTCCCGCTCCTGCCATCGCTCGACGTGGGAGAGCCCCGGCATCCTGTAGTCGAGGTCGCCGACCTTGCCCGGCTCCACCACCTGTGGAACGAAGTACAGGAAGTTGGGTATCCGGAACAGTCGGTCGATGGCCGCCGTGTCCCCGCGCTCGACGAGCGGATCCACCGCGTACCAGCGCAGTTCATAACCGATACCGGTCGAGTTCACGCCGAATTCGTGGTAGCCGTCCGGCCCTCCCACGAAGAATTCGGCCGTGGTGTCGAATGCGTACACGTGGGTGCCCGGGGCGGTGGCGATCGGCTCCCGGTCGGGATCGACGAAGTCGAAGGCCACATAGAGGTGATCGTCGTCCCACATCATCGCCACCCGGGAGCGGAGGGAGACGACGTCACCGGTTCGGATGTGAACCAGGTCCGCCCACGGCCACGGCTTGGCGTCGACGTCACCGTCGATCGGAATGGGGCCCGTTCGCCGACACTCGTAGATGGCACGGTCAGGCAGGCTGACATCCGGCACCTCGGCTCGGCGAATCCAGCGCGGGAAGCCGGCCCCCTGGGGGCGTGGACCGACCTCGAGGATGTCCGGCTGGGAAGGCATCGGAACGACCCTTTCTCGCCGCGAGGCGTGTGGGGTGTGCGACTGTAGACGCAAGCGTCATCGGCCCCGGACGCAAGGACGCCTTCCGCCGACGCGCGTCGTGGCGGCCGTGTAGTTTCGGCACCGGACGATCACGGAGGCGCGATGGACACGAAAGTCACCGGTGAGGATCTCGCACGCGTTCCCCTCTTCGAGGGTTTGGGCGCCTACGCCTTGAAGGAGATCGCCGAGAGCGCGGTCAAGACCTACGTGCGACCGCACATGGCTCTGGCGAAGCGGGGCGATCAGGGCTTCGGTTTCGCCGTCATCCTCTCGGGGCATGCCGTGGTGAAAGTCGACGGCAACGAGATTGCCCGACTGGGGCCGGGAGACGTGTTCGGTGAGATGTCCCTCGCCACCGGCTCCAGGCGCAACGCCGACGTGGTCTCGACCGAACAGATGTCCATCGCCCACTTCATGATCTGGGACTTCCGCGCGCTGATGGACAAGCACCCTGAAGTCAAGGAGCGCATCGATCAGGTGGTGGCGGAGCGATCCGGCTGATCCCCGGGCCGCCCCACGCCTCAGGTCGTCACGCGCCTCCGGAAGGGACGGCCGGCGAAGTGCACGGCCGACCCGATGGCGGCGTTCTTCCTGACATTGCGCCAGTTCTTCCACAGTCGACGGCGATCCACCTTCACCACCTGGGTCTCACAGGCGGCCTCGAAGCCGAAATGCTTCGCCAGTGATCGCACCGTGTGTTGCCACATCCAGTCCTCGCCTCTGCCTGCCCCCAGCACGAAGGCGACGTCCCACAGGGGATCACTGGGACGAATGATCAGTTGCACCTGCCCGACCGTCCCGTCGTCGTCGTAGGAGGAGAACGTCACCCACCCGGCGAACGGATGGCCCTCCGGGGTCATGAACGTGAAGGATGTCTCGTCCGCGTAGAGCACCATCACTCCGGTCGACAGCACCTGCATCGACGTGATCCCGCCCACCTCCCCAGGAGCGATCCCGGCCATGGGGGCGTTGAACTTCGACATCGCCGGCCAGAAGTCCCCGAAGTTGGCCTTCCATTCCGCCACGACCCGCTCCGGAGGCACACCCGGTATCCGCACCTTGTACGTCTTCTGCCACATGGGGCCGAACCCCTGTTGCGGGCCGGACAGCCGACGCCCACTGACGTTGAGGCCACCTCCGGCCAGCTTGTCCGCGCTCTCCGCCCAACCCGATGCGCCGTCGCCCACGTTTCTCCTCCAGTCGAGTGATCTCGAGGATGCGGCAGTGCCGTTACGAGTTCGCTACGACGACCGAACCCACACGCCCACCTTCTCGAGCGAGAGGGTCTCACCGAGCACCGCCACCAGGTCGTCCTCGATCGCCCCGTCGATCGGTCTGGCCCGGAGACGGCGCGCGAAGACGTCGAACACTCCTGAGCCTGGTACCGGGTGCGGAAGAAGCGCCTATCGACGACGTCCAGGATGCGTCTCCGCACCGGCGAGAACGCGACCACGACCGCCAGCGTCGACACGGCCACACCGATCTCGTCATCCACCGGCAGCAGCGACGCCAGCAGCGACAGGGCCGCGACATAGGTGAGGGCCAGCACGGCCACCACCATCGCGTATGCAACCGTCCGACTCACCACACGGTCGAGGTCGTACAGCCGGTAGCGCGACACCGCCACCCAAATCGCAACCGGGATGGCCGTGAAGAACACCTGGTCGACGGTCGCCCACACCGGACGCTGGTCGTCGAGGCCAAAGAACGCGAGCGACACCAGCAGGAACAGGATGTAGACGGCAACCCCGTACGCCAACCAACCGACCTGACGGCGGACCACCCCGTTGCCGGTCCACACCCGAACCATCAACGACACGAGCGCGGCCGCCAGCAGGACGATGCCGATTGCCAACCACAGGTCGTGGATGGGCCCGAGCACGGCGGGGAACCAGCCCAACAGCTCCGCGACTCTCTCGGCGCCGTCGAGGAACGGCCACACGACCAAAGCCCACACGACCCACCGCCACCGGGGTGACCGAAGCCGGCCGGCGGGAAAGACGAGCAGCGCCCCGATCATGGCGGGGATCGCGAGCGCAGCGAGCAGGCTCGACGCAACGAGGATCGGCAGTCCGAACGAATCGCTGACACCCGGGACCCGAACGACGGCGATGGTGCACGCGAACGCCCCGCCGGCCACGGTGAGGAGCTGGCCCACCCTCACCTCCGGCCGCCTGGTCCCCACCACGAGGCCGACCACGAGCAGGGACGGGAAGGCGATCGACAGGATGTGAGGACTGGCCCCGCGGTACACCGCCACGGCAAGGGTGGCGGTACCGCTCACCCACAGGGCGAGAGCGAATCCGATCCCGCCCCGAGTCCAGAACCAGTGAGTCAACGGCCGGTGACCGCCGCGCGCTCGTCGTCGAAGAGCTCGATCGCCTCGTCGAGACGGGTCAGGGAGAAGATCTGGCGGTAGTGGTCCGACAGTCCGAACGCGGACAGGGTCTGCCCGTTGCGCTGCGCGCGGATCAGCATCGTCACCAACAACCCGATCCCGCCGCTGTTCATGTACTCCAAGCCCTCGAAGTCGAGGACGATCGACCGGACCCCTGGCTGCGCTGCTTCGGAGTAGGCGTCCATCATCACCGACTCACAGAAAGCGGAGATCTCACCGTCGATGTCGATGACCTTCGTTCCCTCCCCTGCATCCCGCACCGTCATGGCGACCCGGGCCTGTGGCATCTTCAACACTCCTTCAGCTGGCGACCGCAGTCGTCTCGTCGTCGTAGATCGCCATGAAGTCGGCGATCCTGGTGATCTGGAAGATCTTCCGATAGTGCTCGTCGAGTCCGAACGCCCTGACGTCCCTGGCGTCTGCCCGCGCTCGGGCGAGGACACCCACGACCACGGCGATGCCCGTCGAGTTGATGTAGCCGACATCGGTGAAGTCGAGGACCACCGTCGCCACGTCCGCCTCGGAGTACGCGCGCTCCATCGCCTCCCTGCCCGCACCGGTGAGGTCACCGCGCATCCGCAGGGCGACGTGTCCGTCGGACCTGTCGACCTCCACCTGGAACGCTGTCACCACCATCAACGGCCTCCTTCCAAGGACATCTCGAGCTCGACGACATGCCTCCCGTCCACGACGTCGTGGCGAAGACCGTCGACCATCTGTTCGATCAGGAACAGGCCCCATCCACGAGGAGATTGCAGGCCGGCGAGCTTGGCGTCGAGATCCGGTATCGCCACCGCCTCCTCTTCCGGTCCCAGCCCATGGTCGAAGACCCGCACCAGCAGTCGCGACGAGTCCCGCAACACCACGACTTCGACCGGCAGTTCGGGGTCGTACCCGTTCCCGTGCTCGATCGCGTTCATCACCGCTTCGGCGACGGCCGTGCGCAGCTGCTCGAAACGTTCGCCCTCGAGTCCGAGTCCGGCGGCCGCCGCAGCCACCCGGTCCGTCGCAACGCGCTCGTTGCCCTCGACGCTGGGGAGAGCGAGACGGTCGATCTCCGAGGGTTCGAACGCCTCGGCCGACTCGGCCGCTCCGAGCACCCGACGCACCGTGACGATCGTCACATCGTCTTCCTGCTCCTGATCGTCACCGGTGAAACGATCCAGATCCGCCAGGATCGTGGAAGTCAGCTTTGCGGCAGTGCCCGACCCTCCGACGAGACCCATCAGGCGACCGAATCCGAACATCTCGCCGTCGGGGGCGTGGGCTTCGACGATTCCGTCACTGGTGAGCAGCATCACGGCACCGGAAGGCAGCACCGTCGACTTCACCTCGTACTCCATACCGGGCATGAGGCCCAGCGGCATCCCGGTGGCCCGCAGCTCCGTGACACCGTCGGCGGTGCGCACATACGGCAGGTTGTGACCGGCGTTTGCGAACGTGAGCCGCCCCGTCGCCGGCTCGAGGATGGCGAACAGGCACGTGACGAACATCGCCGGCGGCACCTCGGCCACGAGAACGTCGTTCGCCTCCGCCAGCACCGCCCCCGGATCGTCCCACCGTTGGGCGGCCGCACGCAGGGTGGAGCGAGTCGTGGCCATCACGAGGGCGGCCGGTACTCCCTTGTCCGTGACGTCGCCGATGACCAACGCCAGGCGGCCGTCAGCCATCGGCAGGAAATCGTAGAAGTCGCCTCCGACCGCCCGGGCGGGGCGGTAGTAGGCGTCGATCTCCCAGCCGGACAGCGACGGAACCTCCTTGGGAAGGAGTGTCTGCTGGATGAGGGCGGCCACTCGCAGTTCCTGGTCTATCCGTTCCCGCTCCTTGGCCTCTGCCTCCTGCCTTCGCACCATCTGGGCGAGTCGGATCGCCGGGGCAACCTGGGCAGCCAGCCCGCGCAGTAGCCGCCGATCATCGGTGGAGTAGGGCTGGTCGGACATCCGCCGTCCGAGGCTGAGGGTTCCGATCAACTCGCCCTGACTGATGAGCGGCACCACCATCGTCACACCCGCCTCGCGCATGCGGGCGAGGGCAGGAGAGTCCAACTCGATCTTCTCGACGTCCACCGGACCGCCCGCTCCCAGGAGGTACGCGACGAGCGGGTCGCGATCGGCGATCGGGATGGGATCGATCGTCGACACCTGCTCGAGCCGGTTGAAGGTCTCGTGCTGAGAGGTGCGTCGGAATGGTCTCACCATTTGCATTATCCATCACTACCGGATCGTCCGTTCCGACATCGTTACGGCACCTCACCGCCAGGTGGCCGAAGCACCGCGGGACCTTGGGGGGCTGGCACGATCCGCAGGCGAGATCGTCGTCGTTCGCCCGGCTCGCGGTCAGAAGCCAGGAGCTCCGAATCATGGTGCGCTTCGGACCGCTTTCGGCCGTGGCTCCTCTATCGTTACGGCTCGCCCGATGAGCGCCGCACCGTCACGTTTGTCGATCCAGCTGCTCGGATCGGTCTCCGTCACCGTCGACGACGCGCCCCTGCGCGTCGACACCAAGAAGGCCGTGGCCTTGCTCGCCTATCTGGCTTCCAATCCGGAGGGCCAGGTGCGGGAGCGCCTGTGCGATCTGCTGTGGCCGGAATCCACCCCGCAACGGGCGCGCGCCACCCTTCGCCGGACGTTGTCGGCGCTTCGAAGCGCGTTGGGTGACCGCTGGGTCGAAGCCGACCGGACGTTCGTGTGGCTGGAGCGCAGTGAAGCCGTGACGATCGACGTCGCCGACTTCGAGGGCGAGCAGCGACGGGCGCGCCAACAGGAGGAAGCCGGTCGTTCGCCGATCCAGCACCTCACCCGGGCCGCCGGCCTCTACCGGGGCCCGTTCCTGCACGGCTTCGGACTGCGGGACAGCCCGGAGTTCGACGACTGGATGATGAGCGAGTCCGAGCGGCTGGACCGTCTGGCGGCGACCACGCTTCGAAACCTCACCAAAGCCCTCACCGCGGTCGGTCGCCACGACGAGGCATCCGAGACCGCACGCCGATGGATCCAACTGGACCCACTGTCCGAGGACGCACATCGTCGGCTGATGCTGCTCCACGCGTGGAGCGGCGATCGCTCCGCCGCGGTCGAGACCTATCGGTCATGCGTCGAGATGCTCGACCGGGAGCTCGGCGTCGATCCGCTCGAGGAGACCACGGAACTGTACGAAGCGATCCTCGAGAGCGACCTCCCTCCGGCACCCACCGCGCCGAAAGCACCGTCGCCGACCGACACCCCCCGACCCGTACCCGGTTTCGTGGGAAGACAGCACGTGATCGAAGCGGTCAGGGCGGTGGTGGAGCGGGGACATGGCCTGATCGTCGTCGACGGTGAGGTCGGCGTCGGCAAGACCCGCCTGCTGGAAGAACTGCACCCGACCATGTCGGAGCCCGACGAGACGATGATCACGGCCTGGGCGCACCGCATGGAGTCGGGGGTGGCGTATGGGCCGATTCAGGCCGCGCTGCGCCAGGCGCTGAGCGCCAGCGGAGCCGGTATCGCCGTTGGTGCACTGCCCGAGTCGGTCCGAGGCCAGGCCGCCCGCCTCGTCCCCGGCTTCGGAACCCCGGCCACCGACGATCCGACCGACCCGACCGCCAAGGGGAGGTTCCTCGACGGATTGGCACGCACGATCGGCAGCATCGCCCCGACGACCGTGCTGGCGATCGACAACCTGCACTGGAGCGACGACGCCACGCTGGAGTTCCTGAGCCATCTGTCCCGTCGTCTCGACGAATTGGGCGTGGTGCTCGTCCTGACCAGGAGGCCCGAAGACACACCTGCCGATCACCCCGTCACGATGCTCGTCGAGGACCTGGCGGCCATCGCCACGACCCTCCGGTTGGAGCGACTCTCGCGTGATGACGTGGCCAGCCTGGTCGAACAGGCGGCCGTTCCGGAGCTCGATGCCGCCACCGTCTTCGAACGAACCCGCGGACTCCCCTTCTTCATCGTCGAATACCTCGCTGCAGCCCGGGAAGGTCGGACGGACCTGCCGGTCGCCATCCGTCGCCTGCTGTTGGGCCGCCTGTCGGAACTCGACTCGATCGGTCGCCAGATCGTGACCGCGCTGTCGGTGATCGGCACGTCGTCGGACTTCGGGACCATTCGCGCCGTATCCGGTCGCAGCGAAGAAGAGGTCCTGGCGAGCCTCGACGATCTCATCCGACGCGGGATCGTGCGCGAGACGGGCACCGACCTCGACTTCACCCACGACCAACTGCGGGAGGTGGGGTACGCGGAGGCCACACTCGCTCGCAGGCGGCTCCTACACCGGAGGGTGGCGGAGCATCTCGTCCGCGTACCGGACGCCGTACGTGACCCGGTCGCGATCGCGGCTGCCGCCCGTCACCGCCTCGAAGCCGGTGATGAGGACGAGGCCGCCGCCCTTTCGCTGGCTGCCGGCGACCTCGCTGCCAGCGTGTTCGCCGACGCCGATGCGCTCGGGCACTACGAGACCGCGCTCGCCCTTCGACCCGACTCCGCCACGCCGCACCTCCGAATCGGTGAGATCCGTACACGGATGGGCGAGTACTCACAGGCCCTCGTGTCGCTGGAGATGGCCCGTTCCCGGCTCGCCCGCGATGGCCGGCCGGAAGAAGCGGCGTCGGCAGCGCACGCCATCGGCGAGATCTATCGACGCCTGGGGCGTTGGGAGCTCGCGATCGGTGCATACCGGGAGGCGATGGGCGAGGAGGTCCCGGACGATCTTCGTGCGACTGTGGCAGCCAGCTGGGCATACGTGCTGCACCGGGCGGGTAACGCGGCCGAGGCGCGTGCGACGGCGGAACGAGCGCGGGCGTTCGCCGAACAGTCAGGCGATCCCTCTGCCATGGCGCATGCATTCAACCTGTCGGGAATGCTGGAGACCTCCACGGAGCTGCGGCGTACCCACCTCGAGCGGGCACTCGAGTTGGCCGGGGACGAACGGACGCGAGTCGCCATCCTGAACAACCTGGCATTGGCTGCCGCGCAGGCCGGGGACCTCGCCGCTGCCCTCGAATACGGCACGGCCGCTCTCGACCAGGCGAGCATCGTCGGCGACGTTCACCGCCTCGCCGCGCTCCACGACAACCTGGCGGACTTCCATCACCGGCTGGGGAACGAGGAGGCCGCCATGGCCGAGTTGAAGGAGGCGGTCACCCTCTTCGCCAAAGTCGACGCCGAGCCCGGGGAAAGGGTCCCCGAGATCTGGCTTCTCAAAGAGTGGTGACGCCCTGGCCGACCGACGTCGTAACGCACTCGTGACGTCGGCGCGTCAATCTCCGACCGAAGTGACCTCCAAGACCCCCGCGCTCGTGACGAAGGTGTGGACCGCACTCGTCGCATTGGCGAGCATCGGGGTGGCAGTGGCACAACCGCTCGATGACGCCACCTTGCCCGAGACGATCAGCGTCATCGGCTGGCTCGTGCTTCCGGTGGTCTTCACGACACTGGGAACGCTGATCTTCGTCCGCCAGCCAGGGAACCGCATCTCCTGGATCCTGCTCACCATCGGGGTCGGAACGCTGATGGACGCCGCATCCCACTTGCTCCTCGCCACCCCGCCGGATTCGCTCGACGTGGCAACGTGGGTTGCGATCCAGGTGTCGAACACCGCCTGGCTCGTCATCTTCCTCAGCCTTTTCAACCTGCTCTACGTGTTCCCCGATGGCAAGCTCCTGTCCCGTCGGTGGCGCTGGGTCTACTGGGCCGAGGGCGTCATCGTTGCGACGGTCGTCCTGCTGGGGGTGACGGCGACCGAGATCGGTCCTTCGTCCAGCGAGTGGACGACTGAGAACCCGATCGGGTTCGTCAGGCAGGACCTCTTCAGCGGTGTGCTGCAGGCCGCGTTCAGCCTCCTTCTGTTCACCATCGTCGGGGGTGGCCTGGCGGCGATCGTCATTCGCTGGCGCCGATCCCCGACCCTCGTCCGCAACCAGATCAAGTGGGTGGCCTACGCAGGAGCAGTCTTCATCGTCGGATACGGCGTCGCATTCGGGCTCTCCGTCTGGGGCGACGCCGGGATACTGGTCAATCTGGTCTTCGTTCCTGCGATCACCGCGATCCCGTTGGCCATCACTGCGGCCATCCTCCGCTATCGCCTCTTCGAGATCGACCGAATCGTGTCCCGAACGGTCACCTACGCCGTCGTCGTCGGAGTGCTGGCCGTGCTTTACCTGCAGTCGGTCACGCTCCTGACACGCGTGCTGCCACTCGAATCGGATGTGGCCGTCGCAGTGTCGACCTTGGCCGTTGCCGTCCTCTTCACCCCCATTCGTCGCAAGGTGCAAACGAGTGTCGATCGTCGATTCAACCGAACCCGCTACATCGCCGATCGGGAGCTCGACAAGTTCACCACTCGCCTCAAGACGAACGCCGACGTGCACGAGGTGGAAGACGAGCTCATCGCGGTGAGCATTCGCACGCTTCAACCGGAGGCTCTCGGTCTCTGGATCCGTCAGACACGAGACTGATCTGGACGAGCGAGTGGACGGGCGCTGGGGCGTGCCCCACCCCGAGTCACAGTCTCTAGTGGGGCGCTCCTCACGCCAGGAGTGTGGTGCGCACGGTTCCCGCACCCGGTGCCACTCCGTACGTTCTCGGTACGCCACACAGGAGCGATGCAATTGGCAACGGTGAGATCAGCACCCACGACACGCGGTGACACCACCACCTCGACCACGACCTGGCTCAAGCTGGCGCGCGGAGCGGCGCTGGCGCTGGCTGCGTGGTCCGTCACACTCCAACTCACCGCCGGCAGGTTGATTCCTCCCGTTGCCGTCATCGGATTCGTGTACGTCGTGCTGGCATGGTTCTCGACCGGCGAGCGGCGCCGTCTCGGATTGGTGATCGCAGCCTTCAGCGCGCTCGCAGTAGCCGGGAACCTTCCCGGCGTCATCGACGACCTCCGCCATCCCGAGTCGGCCCCGGCGTTCATCCTCACCCTGCTGGCGATCACTGCCGCCGCCGTGGCCCTCGTCGCCGGCGTCGGGGCGTTTCGTCAGTGGTCGCCCGGGAGGGTCGGAGCGTTGGCGCGTGGCTCGGCGGCCGTGTTCGTCGTCGGCACCGCCGTGTCGACCCTCGTCGCCGTGAATACGGACTCCGCGGGCGCCCTACCAGGGGATGTGATCGTCACCGCCGAGTCACTGACGTGGCAACCGCTCGAAGTTCGGCTGGATGGAGGGGCGTCAGGGATCTGGGTCGACAACAGGGACGGTATCCGGCACACGTTCACGGTGCCGGACCTCGGCATCGACCTCGACGTCCCTGCCCTGAAGTCCCGCCGGCTCGACCTCCAGGCACCCATGCCCGGCACGTACCAGCTGATCTGCGAAGTGCCGGGCCACGAGTCCATGACCGGAACACTCGTCGTCGGTGGGTGACAGGATGTGGCCGCGCCGTCTGATGGGAGTCGTGGGCACGATCGGTGCCCTGCTGTTGCTGGCACCGGCACCTGCAGCCCTCGCCCATGGCGACGAGAGGCTGTGGGACGGGCCCTTCACGCTCCCGCCCGGGGAAGCACTCGTGATCGAAGGGTCGGTCCACTATCACCGCCTGGTGGCGGACATCACCGCCGACGGACCGATCGCCGTGACCCTCGTCGACCCGGCGACGGACGCAATCGCCGTCGCCAGCCGAACCGGGGAGTCCATCACCCTGAACGTCCTCGTGGCGTGCTGCGAAGATCGAGCCTGGACACCACACCTCCTGCTGATCGAGAACCCAAACGCCTTTGCCGTGACCGGGGCAGGACGGGTGTTCCTGGTCCACGATGACGTCGCGGTGATGGTGCACCGGGCGGAGTCCGGCGCAGCCGAGTCCGTCGTGGTGATGGGGGCGGTCTGGATGGCGGTGCTGTGGCGGGTACGGCGACGAGTGACCGGTACCTCCGCCGCCAGGGCCACGATCACGTTCGGCGGCCTGGCGGCATCGGTCCTGATACTGGCGTGGTACGGGCTCACTCGGTACGGCGAGGGCGGCATTCCAGCCCTCGTCGGGGCGCTCTCGGACATACCGGTCATCCCGTCCAACCCCATCGTGTCCCGCTCTTCGCTCCTCATGGGCGCGGCGATGGTCGGTTGGGCGATCTCGGCGGTCCGATGGTTGAGGGCCGAGTCGACGATGCCCCGGCCCGGCTGGTGGGCGCTCGGGGCATTCGTGGTCGGGTCGGTGCTCCTCGTGGGTACGTTGGCCGCCACGCGTTACGGAGCCATCGGTATGCCCGCCGCCCTGGCGACGGCTGCGATCCTCCCACTCGTTCTCGCCGCCGCCGGTGCACTCGATCCGACCCCGGGTACGGTGCGTACCGAGCAGCCGAGAGTGGCCCCATGACCAGTTCGCCCCGTTCGCACCCCAGGTTCACGCTGAGCGATCTGTTCGTCCGTTCTCCCCGTCCCTTCTACGACTGGATGTACCGACGCGGTGCTCCCTGGGAGACCGGACCCCGGGATGCACTCGTCGATCTGCTCGGATCGGGCCGGATCGGCGTGGAAGCGATCGGATCGCGCGCCATCGACTTGGGATGCGGCAGCGGCGCGAACTCGATTCTGTTGGCACGCCATGGATTCGACGTCACCGGCGTGGATCTCTCCCCGATCGCTATCGAGAAGGCACGGGCAGCCTCGGTCGACACGCCCCACCCCGCTTTCGTCGTGGCAGATCTCATGGACCTTCCTCCGGAACTCGGCGGGCCGTACGACCTCCTGATCGACAGCGGCACCATCGACGACTTTCCGCCGTCCCGTCGGCCGGCTGTGGCCGAAGTCGTCACGTCGCTGGCGCGCCCCGGATCGGTGATGGTGATGTGGTGCTTCTACGCCCGTTCGGGGGATCTGCCGGCGATCAGCTTCACCGGCCCCAGTCGATGGGGATCACCGTCGATCGAACCGGACGAGTTGGTGCAACTCTTCGGCGGCGAGTGGGAGATCGAGCTTCTCAGCGGCGGGGCCGAGTACGCCCACGCCTGTTTCCTCATGACTCGTCGCTGACCGATCCACCGGCCCGCCCGCGCAGCGCGACCTCGGCGAGACGAAGGACTCCTGCGACGGCGATGGCTCCGAGGCCGATCGCCACGATGCCCATGTCCCCCGCGGCGAACAGTCCGAGGAACACCAGCATCGAGCCGGCGATGGTGAGTACGACAGTGGGAAGTGAGGTGGTCATCATGCCGCTTCGACGTGACAGCTCAGAGGATGGTTCCCGTCCGCTCGTCCGCCGCGAACCCGCGCCGGACCAGGACGAGACAAGATGCCAAGTGGAGGGGCCGTGAGGAATCAGGATGAGCCCCTGGTGCTAACCCAGCAGCTTCCTCATCCGCCGCTGAATGAGGTGGGTCGCGCGCTTCGGTGCGAGGCGGCTCAGGATGCCCATGAGTCGTGAGTCGCGTCCAACGTAGATGTGGAACGCATCGTTCTCGATGCCGTCGAGAATGATCGTTGCCGCGTCCGCCGCCGAGGTGGTGGGAAACCGGGATGCCTGGTCGGGATCGGAGACCGGCACCGCGACCCCCGAGTTGGACGTGATCTCGGTTGCCACCGCTCCAGACAGGATCACCGAGACGGCCACATCTGTCTCGAGCAGTTCGGCGTAGAGCCCTTCCGTCAGGAGCTTCACCGCAGCCTTCGTCGCCCCGTAGACGGTCTGTCCGGGCACCGGCAGGAATCCACCCATGCTCGACACGTTGCCGATGTGTGCTTCGGGGCGCTGCAGCAGGTACGGCAGAAACGCTTTGACCACGTGGATGGTCCCGTACAGGTTCACGTCGACGACCCGCTCGATTGCGTCGTAATCGAGGTCCGCCAGCTTCACGAACGGCTGGATGATCCCGGCCACGTTGAGGACACCGTCGACGGCACCGAACTTCTCGATGACGCGCCCGGGCAGGTCGACCGTTGCCGCTCGGTCGGTGATGTCGACGACGAAGGTCGCCAAGCGGTCTCCCGCTCCGGCGAGCTCTGCCGTTTCGTCGAGGCTGTCGCGGCGGATGTCCACCGCAGCCACGCGAGCATCTCGGCGGAGCAGCTCGAGGACGACCTCGCGACCGATTCCGTTGCCGCCCCCGGTGACGACGACCACCTTCCCAGCCAACTTCACGACCAATCCTTCCTGCCGGGTCGCCTCCGACCCTACGTGGTGGCTCGCCGTCCGGTAAGGGTCGAACGGCCCGCTGTCCGGGCGATCCGCCCCGAACCCGGAAGTAGCCTGCGGCGGTCGGTGAAAGGAGCGGGGTGAGGTACGTGATCTACGGCGCAGGAGCCATCGGCGGAACCATCGGTGCCCGTCTCCACATGCTGGGGCGCGACGTGGCGCTCCTGGCCAGGGGGGCACACCTCGAGCACCTGAGCCGCGACGGCCTGGTCTTCTCCGAACCGGAGGGTTCGACCACGCTCCGCATTCCGGCGTTCGAGTCGCCATCCGCTGCGTCGATCGCTTCGGACGATGTCGTCATCCTGGCGATGAAGTCGAACGACACGGCGGCAGCGCTCGATGCCCTGGCACTGGCGGCGCCGCCCGACGTGGTGCTGGTCTGTGCCCAGAACGGTGTGAACAACGAGCGACTGGCCCTCCGCCTCTTCGCACGGGTGTACGGGGCCCTCGTCATCGTGTCGGCCGACCATCTCGAACCCGGGGCCGTGAGTCGCTTCGGCCATCCGTTCGTCGGTGTGCTCGACGTCGGCAGATACCCGGCCGGGATCGACGAGATGGCCGGCACCCTCGCCGAGGACTTCCGGGCGGCCGGGTTCCGATCCGAGGCGGATGCCGACGTGATGGCGGCCAAGTACCGGAAGCTGTATTTCAACCTCGGCAACATCGTGCATGCGCTCGTCGGGGCGGGAAACGGCGGAGATGTGATCGACGAAGCACGCCTCGAAGCGGAGGCGGTGTTCGAGTCTGCAGGAATCGCGATGATCGGCCTCGAGGAAGACAGACGGCGGCGCCAGGGCT
>DATHWB010000241.1:0-2416 GCA_035460965.1 Acidimicrobiia bacterium | reverse complement strand
CGCACTCCCCACTCAAACGCGTAGAGCCGGACAAGGCCCGCAGGGTGATCGAGGTGCAGGGGAAACTCTCGGCGTTGTTGGAGCAGCTCGCCACCGACAGCGTGTCCGCGACGGAGCGCGAGACGAGATGATCGACTGGGCGATCGACGAGCTGGCACCCGTGGTGGGGACCACTGAGGCGTGCGCTGCGGTGGGGCGGCCCCGCTCGACGCACTACCGCTGGCATCGCAAGAGCCCGCCGCCGGTGAGACCCGAGCGGATGCCGGCACTCCAACCTCGGGCGCTGTCGGAGGTGGAACAATATTGCTCGGCGTTGGAGCCACGACCAAGAGAACAACCGGCGTTAGATAACGAGGTTCA
The DNA here is from genome assembly GCA_035460965.1 of Acidimicrobiia bacterium. Lineage (GTDB taxonomy): Bacteria > Actinomycetota > Acidimicrobiia > Spongiisociales > ZC4RG35 > DATHWB01. The sequence continues at coordinate 2,056 of DATHWB010000241.1, read as the reverse complement.
CATTCACCGCCCGCGTGAATCCGAAGAGATGGTGATGCAGCCGAGAAGGCGCGGGTGCCCGGCGATGATGGGAGCGCCGATGAGTTCGAAGCTGGCGTGATGCGCGTGTTCTACGAGCCGTTCGAGCGAGCCGCTCGAGAACTGCCAGTGGACATACTCGTCCCGTGCGTAGATCTCGCCGGGCTCGCAGACGTAGATCGCTCCATCCTCAGCTCCCTCGTCCTCAACAACACCGTAGGTCTCAACTGCCATGCGACCCTCGTCGGCGAGGTGGCGGGTGAGAAGCCGTAGCAATCCAAGTGGGTTCTCGACGCGATGGAGCAAACCGAAGCAAAAGATGAAGTCGAACTCGCCGTCAACCTCGTCGAGACTAAACGCATCCATCCGACGGTATTCAACCTTCGAATCGAGGAGACGATGAATAGCGCGAAAGCCCTCGCCGCCTGAAAGGGTGACATGCCAGCGGTCCGCCACCCAGTCGACGTATTGCTCGTTGTCGATCGCCAGGATCCGACGGGCTCCACGAGCCTCAGCCAGGTAGCTGTAGAAGCCGTCGAACGTTCCCACGTCGAGTACCCGAAGACCCTTGAACGACTCAGGAATCACCGAAAGACGGTAGCCATGATCACGGGCCACTCCGGGGGTGTAGATCTCGCGCTTTCGGTTGAGAGCGAAGGTGTGAAACCAGAACGGGACGCGGTTGAGGGTCTCCTGCGCAATGTCGGGATCCACATCTATGACTACAAGGTCCGCGACGTCACGCTCGGATGGCCAGGCCGCGGCAGTTTGGCCAACAGGGGTCATCTCGTCTCCCGGGGCGTCGATGCGATTCCGGCGAGGCACTTACCAACCAGTGCCACCCCGCCGCGTCGTCGAGGTCCACCCTACTTCCCGGCTAGCCCCCATTCCGGTCCAGGTGATCGTGGATCACGATTCGGGTTCTCTCCTGTCGACAACCCGCCCATACCGGGGCCGCGCGTTGATCTGTGGGCCGCGGTGAGCGCTGCGGCTGATCCCGAAATCCATCGACGCGGGCACGGGCCTCGTCATTCTGCGAATCGCACTCTGCAGAAGGAGAGAACCTTGCCGCTGATTCAAGGTAGCTGTGGCGCCACGGTGTTGGTGGGCATGGACGGGTTCGTGGTCAGCGCCCAGGAGATCGTCGATGGTGAGTTGTGGCTGTCCGTAGAGACGACAGCCGATGTGACCGGCTGGGCGAGCTGCGGCACTCGGGCGGTGGGGCATGGCCGATTCCGCACGGCGGTGCGGGATCTGCCGGTGGCCGGTCGACCGACGGTGTTGGCATGAGCCAAACGCCGGTGGCGCTGCCCCGATCCGGACTGCCCGATGGTATGTGGTCGGAGACGACCGGGGAGATCGCCCCCAGGGCGGTGCTCACCGAACGGGCCCGCAAGCGTCTTTGCGGAGATGGTGAACATCGGCGGGGACTCGATCGCTGCGGCGGGAGCGGCGTTCGGGGGTGGGGTGGCACACCGCCAACCAAGCGGTCGTCGACCACACCGACCCCGGCATCGACGACGAGGGCCGTCTCGACGGGGTCGAGGCGATCGGGGTCGATGAGAAACGGCTCCTCAACGCCACCCCGACCCGCCGCACGGTGTTCACCACCCAGATCATCGACCTGGACCCGGGGTGGTCGTCAGCTGCTCGACGTGATCGAGGGCCGCTCCCGGCATGTTCTGGGCCGGTGGCTGGCTGAACGTGGCGTCGACTGGTGCGCCACCAGATCCGGCTGGCCACGCTGGATCCCTCCTCCGGGTACCGGGCCGCCCTCGACCAGCATCTCCCGAAGGCGACGTTGATGGCGGACCCGTTCCACGGTGCGCCACGAGGCGCACGCACACCGCGCAGGCCGGGATGCCTGCCCTCGGTCATCACAGTGGCCGGGAGCAGCTGGGGCCATCTTGGCGGTGGGCATGCACCGTCTGGGATGGAGCGCCCCGACAACGTACCGCACGAGGAGGACACGGAGTCGGTAGTGCTCGAAGCGTTTGAAGCCGTGGCCGCAGCGCTTGATTTTCTTGACGAGCAGGTT
>DATHWB010000240.1:0-16728 GCA_035460965.1 Acidimicrobiia bacterium | reverse complement strand
TCGAACTCGTTGTACTTGCCCACCCCGGCGAAGGCGATGCGGTCGTACACCTCGGAGATCTTCTTCAGGGCCCGACTCGGATTCTCTGCGAGCAACAGCAGCCCGTTGTCGTACTCGATGGCGACGATCGATCGGCCGCGGGCGATCCCCTTGCGGGCGAACTCGGCCTTGTCGCGGACCAACTGTTCCGGAGCGACGTAGAAGGGCATGCTCATCGGCTGGACTCCAGCGCATCGGCTGCACGCCGGGACAGTTCCTGGTCGTCCACCCAGGTCCCGCCGCCGGAGTCGATCGTCAGCACGGTCGGCAGGATTCCGCGACGGATGTCCGGGCCGCCCGTGGCGGTGTCGTCGTCGGCGGCCGCCACCATCGCCCGCACGGCGAGATCGACGGCGCCGTCACGGTCGACGTCGTCGGTGTACGAGGTCCGCAGGTACGACTTGGCCAGTCGGGCACCGGATCCGGTCGCCCCGAAGTCCTGCTCTTCGTAACGCCCGCCGACCACGTCATAGGTGAACAGGCGGCCACGTCCGGCGAGGCGGTCGAAGCCGGCGAAGATCGGGACGACGGCAAGGCCCTGGAATGCCATGGGCAGGTGGCCGCGCACGAGGCGGGCGAGGAACGTTGCCTTCCCTTCGAGCGAGAGGATGGTGCCCTCGATCTTCTCGTAGTGCTCCAGTTCGGTCTGGAACAGCCGCACCATCTCGATCGCCAACCCGGCGGTCCCGGCGATCGCCACCGCCGAGTACCGATCCGCTTCGAACACCTTCTGGATGTGACGGTGCGCCACGAGGTGGCCCTCGGTTGCCTGGCGGTCGCCGGCCACCACCACTCCCCCGCCGTACCGGACGGCCAACACGGTCGTTCCCTCGGGAGCGCTGATGGCACCCCGGCTGGCACCGCTCATGTCGAGGCGCGGCGCCAGGCCCAGCGTGTCGAGGAGGTCGGAGAAGCTCGCTCCCGGTGCGGGTGCACCGAGCGGAAGGCCCTGGGTGAGCGCGGTTCGTTCGAATCGTCCTGCCATACCCGCCGCATCGTAGGTGGCCTACGACCGATGTCGTCCCCGGAGCGTCACGCCCGCTCCAACAGGGGGTCTGCTACCGCTTGCGAGCCAGCAGATCTGCGACCCGGAACGCCAGGTCCAGGGACTGGCGGCCGTTGAGACGGGGATCGCACATCGTCTCGTAGCGGAACTCCAGGTCGCTGTCCCCCACCTCGTGCGCACCGCCCAGACACTCGGTGACGTCGTCCCCGGTCAGTTCCAGATGGATTCCGCCTGGCCACGTGCCGGCACCTCGGTGGGCTGCGAAGAAGCCGTCGATCTCCCTCATCACATCTTCGAGATGGCGGGTCTTGCGGCCGCCGTTGGAGGTGAAAGTGTTCCCGTGCATCGGGTCGCACGCCCACACCACCGGATGCTCCGCATCGCGCACCGCCTCCAGCAGCGGTGGCAGTGCGTCGGCGACCCGCTCCGCCCCCATGCGCGTGATGAGGGTCAGGCGTCCCGGTACCCGGTCGGGATTGAGGGTCTCGCACAGCGCCAGCACCTCGTCGGGGGTGGCGGTCGGCCCGAGCTTGCATCCCACCGGGTTCTTGATCCCGCGGAAGAACTCGACGTGGGCGCCGTCCAACTGCCGGGTTCGCTCCCCGATCCACACCATGTGCGCCGAGCAGTCGTACCAGTCGCCGGTCAGCGAGTCTCGGCGGGTCAGGGCCTCCTCGTAGCCGAGCAGCAGCGCTTCGTGGCTGGTGTAGAAGTCGACCTCGTGCAGGCGGGCGTCGTCCTTCGTGTCGATGCCGCACGCCCGCATGAAGCGAAGGGCGGCGTCGATGCCGTCGGCGAGTTCGGCGTACTTCCGGCCGGCAGGCGAGTCCGCCACGAACTCCTGGGTCCAGGCGTGCACCCGACTGAGGTCGGCGAATCCCCCCTTGGTGAACGCACGCAGGAGGTTGAGAGTCGACGCAGACCGGTTGTAGGCGTCGAGCAGACGCTCGTGCTTGGCCACCCGCGAGTCGGCGTCGAAGCCGATGTCATTGACGATGTGCCCGCGGAAGGAGGGCAACGCCACGTCGCCCTGAGTCTCGACGTCGGAGGAACGGGGCTTGGCGAACTGACCGGCGATGCGGCCGACCTTGACCGTCGGCACCCCGCCGGCGTACGTCAACACGACGGCCATCTGCAGGATGACCCGCAGCTTCTCCCGGATGTCGTCTGCACCCATGGAATCGAAGGATTCGGCACAGTCGCCGGCCTGGAGCAGGAAGGCTCGGCCGGCAGCGACCTCCCCGAGTGACGCCATCAGCTCCCGCGCTTCGCCGGCGAACACCAGCGGAGGCATGGACGACAGCGTCTTCAGGGTGAGGGAGAGCCCGTCGGGATCGGGCCAATCCGGCTGCTGGCGAGCAGGCTTCTCGCGCCAGCTCTGCGGGGACCATTCGCTCATCTGTGTGCACCTGGTGATGGGACTGCCCCCATGATCCGGCCGATCACACGCGAACGCAAACCGACTCCGTCGGCACTCGTCGGACCGTACGCTCCGACCATCGAGCAAGGAGCCCGCCGTTGTTCATCCAGCCCGTCCCCGAGCACGAGGCGCCTCCCGCCGTCGCCGACATGTACTCCGCAGATCGGGCGGCGATGGGATTCCTCCCCGGCTACACGCAGGTGTTCTCGCATCATCCCGATGCCTATGGCGCCTGGCGGCAGCTGATCTCGTCGATTCGCGGGCAGATGGATGCCCGTCGTTGCGAGCTCGTGACGCTGGCGGCCGCTCGGGCGTTGCGCTCGAGCTACTGCTCCACCGCTCACGGCAAGATCCTGGCCGAGCGCTGGTACGACCCGGACACCGTGCGCCAGTTGGTCGTCGATCACTCCGCTGCAGGCCTCGAGCACACCGACGTCGTCCTCATGGACTTCGCCACCAAGGTCGCCACGGACCCGACGGCCGTGACCGCCGACGACGTGGACCGATTGCGCCAGTTGGGCTTGAGCGAACGGGACATCCTCGACGTGGTCCTGGCCGTCGCCGCCCGCTGCTTCTTCGCGACGGTGGTGGAGGCGCTGTACGCCGGGCCGGACCGGCCTCTGATCGAAGCCGTCCCCGAGGGACTGCGCGAAGTGCTCCTCGTGGGGCGGTCGCCGGCGTGACGGGTTCGACGGAATGCTCGCATCCCGCGAGGATCGGGTGATGCCCACCGAACGCCTGGTCCTCTCGTACATGGGAGAGCCGTACTTCCACCGTCCGTCGGACGACGATCCCGAACGGCCCACGTGCACGCCCACGCGAATGCGCGGGGTGACCGCCATGCGGGTACGGGTGGAGCGGGAGGGGCGGACGCCCTGCCCCGTGTGCTGGCCGCCCGAAGGCTGAGATGACGGGCGAGATCGTCTGCTGCCGCTTGCTCTCGGCAACGACCGATCCCGACTCGGCCGGGCTCACGTAGGGACGGTTCGGGCTCCTCACCGCCGATACGATCTGGACGGAGTGATGATGCCAACCCTCGACCAACTCGGAGAGTTCGACAGGCAGGGATTCCTGGCGCTCCACCGAGTCCTCGACCCGGCCACCCTGCTCGATCCGATCGTCGCCGAGTACGACACCGTCCTCGACCGTCTGGCTCGGCACCTGGTCGCTGCCGGCGAACTGCCGGAGCCCTACGACGACCTGGAGTTCGCCCCCCGCTTCATGCGGATCGTGGCCGAGACGGGACAGACGTTCTCCCAATGGTTCGATCCGGCACTGCCGCAAGGCGACGTCTCCACCGACACCCCTCTCTGGACCGGACCGGCGATCTTCCGGCTGCTGACTTCCGACGCCTTGCTCGATGTCGTCGAGTCCGTGATCGGTCCGGAGATCTACGCCAACCCGGTCCAACACGTGAGGATCAAGCCGCCCGAGCGACTGGTGGCCCGGGAGTTGGCCACCGGCCAGCACGCCCTCGCCGCCACGTCGTGGCACCAGGACAACGGGGTGGTGACGCCGGACGCCGACGGCTCGGAGATCCTCACTGTCTGGATACCGCTCACCCGAGCATCGACCCGGCACGGATGCCTGACCGTGATTCCAGGCAGTCACCGGGGCGACCTCTACACCCACTGCCCTGGTAGCCCGGCAGGTCTGGAGATCCCGGAGTCGGTGTTGGGAAGGGATCGAGCGGTCCCGGTTCCGCTCGACCGTGGTGACGTCCTGCTGCTGCATCGACGAACCGCCCACGCCTCCCTGTCCAACACGAGTGATGAGATCCGATGGAGTCTCGACCTGCGATTCAACCCCACAGGCCAACCGACGGGACGGTCCGTGCATCCGGGATTCGTGGCGCGCAGCCGCAGCCGCCCGGCGTCGGAGTTGCGGGACGCCGGGCAGTGGTCCGCGCTGTGGGAAGACGCCAGGGCGCGCCTGGCCGTCGACTCGACGTTCGCCTACAACCGCTGGGACTCGGACGCCCCGGCATGTGCATGACGGGGCTCGATCACCAGATCGACCATCCTCCGTCGACGGTGAGGTCGATGCCGTTGACGAAACTCGAGTCCTCGGATGCCAGGAACATCACCGCGTTGGAGATGTCGTCGGCCCTCCCCATCCGTCCGACCGGCGTGAACTTCTCGTAGCGTGCTCGCCGGTCGTCCTCGATCGGCCGGTCGGAGATGGCGATCATCCCCGGCGACACCATGTTGACCGTGATCCCCCATGGCCCGAAGATCGCCGCCAGGTCCTTGGACATCATCCGGAGGGCGGCCTTCGACGGCATGTAGGCGGCATTGCGGCCCGGTCCGCGGCCCTCGTCGTCCCCCCAGCGGCCCTCGTAGAAGAAGGGGTTGGCGCTGAGGCTGGCGAAGACCGAGCCGATCGTGACGATCCGTCCCCACCCTCGTTCCCGCATGCCAGGAGCGATGAGCTTGGCGATGGAGAAGGCGGCGTCCACGTTGACGGCGAAATCCGCCTGCCAGTCCTCGTCGGGAAAGTCGAGGATCGGCTTGATCGCCGACCCGGCGGCCACGTGCACGAAGATGTCGGGGCCGCCCAGCTCGCCGGCAGTGCGCTCCACCAGCATCTCGCGATCGGTCTGGTCGGTCATGTCGGCAGGCAGGGCGAGTACCGTGGCGTCGGCGTCCCGGTGTTCGGCGACCACCTGGTCGAGTAGCTCCGGCCGGCGTGCCGTGATCGCGCAGTTCACCCCGCTCTCGACGAGCCGGCGGACGATGGACCGTCCGATCTCGGAGCTGGCTCCCGTGACGAGCGCGGTTTTCGACATGCATGTCTCCTGGTGAGGTGGACGCCGGAGTATGCACTGTCCCGGCTGCACCGAATCCAGCTGGGCCAAACCCTGGGTCGTATCCCGCGCCGGCGCGGGAATCAGGGCCGAGAATGCAGTCGGAGGACTACTGACCGCCCTTTTGGACGTAGTTCTTCACGAACTCTTCGGCATTCTCTTCGAGGACGGTGTCGATCTCGTCGAGCAGGTCGTCGATGTCGGTAGCTTCCGACTCGGTGATTTCGATCGCCTCGTCGATGTCCTCTGCCTCGTCGCCGGTGCGGCGCTTCGCCTGTTCACGGTCGGTCATGGTTCATCCTTCCAGGGCCTGGAGGAGTTCTGCCGCCGTCTCGACCGAATCGAGCAACGGCCCCACGGTCTCCCTGGTTCCCCGCAGTGGCTCCATCATAGGAACCCGCTTGAGATGCGGTTCGCCGATGTCGAACACCAGCGAGTCCCAGTTGGCGGCCACCATCGACTCGGAGAAGCGGTCGACGCACCGACCCCGGAACCAGGCGCGGGTGCGCTCCGGCGGCGTCGCCGTCGCCTCGGCGACCTGCTCGTCGGTGAACAGACGGCGCATGGTTCCCCGCGCCACGAGCCTTCGGTACAGGCTCGTGGCCGGGTCGACGTCGTGGTACTGCAGGTCGAGGGCGCGGAGCTTCGGATCGTCGTTCTGAAGTCCGTCCCGCTCGGCGTAGCCGTCGACGAGGCGACGCTTCGCCACCCAGTCGAGCCTGTCGGCGGTCGTGGCAGGATCCCGCTCCAGATCGCCGAGCAGCAGCTCCCACTCGTCGAGCACCTGGTCCCACACCGGCTCGTCCATCTCCGACTCGGCGTACTTGCGCAACCACTCCAGATACCGGAACTGCATCTGCAGGGCGGTGGCGGTCGAACCGTCTGCGAGCTGGATGGGAAGCGCCAGGTCGAGATCGTGGCTCACCCGCCAACACGCCTCGACCGGATCGGCCAGTTCGAGCGTCTCCGGCAGGGCGTCGTCCTCCAGCGCCGACAGGAACAGGGCGGTGACGCCCAGCTTCAGGAAGGTCTGAACCTCGGAGAGGTTGGCGTCGCCGATGATCACGTGGAGCCGGCGGTACTTGCCGGGATCACCGTGCGGCTCGTCCCGGGTGTTGATGATCGGGCGCTTGAGGGTCGTCTCCAGCCCCACCGCCTCCTCGAAGAAGTCGGCCCGCTGGGTGATCTGATACCGCACCCCGGGACGGCCGTTCTCCGATCCGACCTTGCCGGAGCCGGTGAAGATCTGGCGGGTCACGAAGAAGGGCGTGAGGTGGCGGATGACGACCCCGAAAGGCGTCGCCCGCTCCAGCAGGTAGTTCTCGTGGGCACCGTAGGAGTTGCCCTTGCCGTCGCTGTTGTTCTTGTACAGCTTGAGCACCTGGCCCTGCGGCAGGGTCTGCTGGGCGTTGGCCATGGCTCGGGCCATCACCGTCTCGCCCGCCTTGTCGTGCAGCGCCCCCTCCCACGGGTCCCAACACTCCGGACCGGAGTACTCGGGATGGGCGTGGTCGACGTAGAGACGGGCGCCGTTCGAGAGGACGGCGTTCACGAGCGCGGAATCCGGATCCGCCACCCCGAACCCCTCGTGACCGAATCCGCGGGCGTCCCTTCCGGGTGACTCCTCCTCGTACGACCATTGGACGCGAACACGGCGTCCGTCGAAGGAGTTGATGACCAGGGCCGAGGCCAGCGCCGGGTTGAAGTCCCGCTGGTTGCGGATGATGATCCCGTACTCGGTCTCGGTGCCGAGCACCTTCCGGATCGCCATCAGAGGTACTGCCCGGTCGAGACTCCCTCCACCTGCCGGCTCTCCCCTCCTGCACCTTCGATCAGGGTGCGGACGTAGACGATCCGCTCGCCCTTCTTGCCCGAGATCTTCGCCCAATCGTCCGGGTTGGTGGTGTTGGGCAGGTCCTCGTGCTCCTTGAATTCCTGGACGATGGCGTCGAGCAGGTCTTGCGTGCGGACCCCGCGCGGTCCGCCGGCGATCTCCCGCTTGATGGCTTCCTTCTTCGCCCGCCGAACGATGTTCTCGATCATCGCTCCGGAGGAGAAGTCCTTGAAGTAGAGCACCTCTCGGTCTCCGCCGGCATAGGTGACCTCCAAGAAGCGGTTGGAGGCGTCTTCCGAGTACATCGTCGCCACCGTCTCCTGGATCATCGCCTCGACCAGCGCGCCGCGGTCGTTGTCGTGGCGGGCCAGCTCGTCTTCGGCGAGCGGCACGTCGTGGCGAAGGTAGATGGAGAAGATCTGGCGGGCGGAAGGCGGATCCGGCCGGTTGATCTTGATCTTCACGTCGAGCCGGCCGGGTCGCAGGATCGCAGGGTCGATCAGGTCCTCGCGGTTGGAGGCGCCGATCACGATGACGTTGCGGAGGGACTCGACGCCATCCAGTTCGGACAGCAACTGCGGGACGATGGTCGACTCCACGTCCGAGCTGATGCCGCTGCCCCTGGTGCGGAACAACGAGTCCATCTCGTCGAAGAACACGATGACCGGCACGCCCTCGTCGCTCTTCTCCTTGGCACGCTGGAAGATCAGCCGGATCTGGCGCTCGGTCTCGCCCACCCATTTGTTGAGCAGCTCGGGACCCTTGATGTTCAGGAAGTAGGACCGGGCGTCGGGACGGCCGGTCCTCTCCGCCACGGCCTGCGCCAAGCTGTTGGCCACCGCTTTGGCGATGAGCGTCTTGCCACATCCGGGAGGCCCGTACAGGAGGATCCCCTTGGGGGCCTCGAGGTAGTAGTCGTTGAAGAGGTCCTTGTGGATGTAGGGCAGTTCCACGGCGTCGCGGATCTGCTGGATCTGCTCGGTCAGGCCGCCCACCTGCTCATAGGAGATGTCCGGCACTTCCTCGAGCACCAGTTCCTCGACCTCGGGGCGGGCAAGCCGCTCGAAGACCATCCCGGACCGAGGATCCAGGCGCAGGTGGTCTCCCACCCGTACCTGCACGTCCTCGAGGCTGTCGGCGATGGTGACCACCTGTTCGTCGTCGGCCCGGGCCAGGACCAGCAATCGACCGTCGGCCAGCTTGTCGCGCACACGAACCACTTCGCCGCGGATCGGATAGGTGCGAACGTCGACGATCGCCATGCTCTCGTTCAGGAGGACTTCCTGCCCCTTGGTCAACTGCTTGACCTCGATGTTGGGTTGGGCGCCGACCCGCAGCTTCCGGTTCCCGGTCATGACGTCCACGCTGCCGTCCTCGTTGACCTGCAGCACCGTCCCGAAGTTGTTCGGAGGCGTGGTGAGCTTCTCGACCTCGGCCCGGAGGACCGTCAACTGTTCCCGCGCCTCTTCGAGCACGGTGCTGAGCCGATCGTTCTGGACGCGGCTCCGCTCCAGTTGAGCGGACGTCTCGGCGAGCCGCCGTTCGAGGTCGGCCGCCCGGCGCGGGGCGTCGCTGAGACGGCGGCGCAGGGAGTCGATCTCGACTTCGAGACCAGCGATCTGACGCCGCAGTGCGGCCGGGTCGTCTCCTCCGTAGGTCCGATCCGTCATACGGTCCGGGCTCCTCCTGGCTTGGGTGCCTCCGCGCAGTATACGAACGAGTCGTCGATTGCCACGGGTGGTTGCCGGAGGGTCGAACGAACCCCCGACGAATCCGGTTCCCGCACGCGAATGAGGGGGCGGTCCGTGTGGACCGGCCCCCTCATCGGTGGATCTCCGGGTCGATCAGGGCTCGAGGAAGATGCACTCCCCCGGGCACTCCTCCGCCGACTCGATGGTGATGTCCTCCTGCCCGGCGGGCACGACAGCCAGGCCGGCGGCGCCCTCGGGGTTTCCCTTGGCAGCGGCGTAGATCGTGTCGCCCTCACGGACATAGGCCAATCCGTCGTCGAGGAGGACGAAGACGTCGGGCGCGATCTCCTCGCACAGGCCGTCACCGGTGCACAGATCCTGATCGATCCAAACCTTCATGTCGTTGCTGCTCCTACCGGGTGAATGCGGCGAGGAGTGTAGACCCCGCCGGTCCCCTCTCCGACAGGGCGTACCCTGGCGCGCCGACACCCTGCCGGACCACGGAGATCGCGTGACCGAACAGCCAGAATCCATCGTGCGCCGCAGCCGACCCCCCGGTTCGACGTCCCGTCCCGTCACCAGCGCGCTTTATCCGACGGTCGTGTTCGCTTCCGCCGACCCGGACGAGCTCGATGCCCAGTACGAGGGGCGACTGGCGGGATTCACCTACGCCCGGGAGGGCCACCCGAACGCCGTTGCCTTGGCTTCGACCCTGGGCTGGCTGGAGGGGGCCGAACACCCTGGGGTGGTCACCGGCTCCGGCATGGCCGCGGTCGCCGCCACCCTTCTCGGCCTGCTCGAGGCGGGCGACCACGTGCTCGGGGCGGACCAGCTGTACGGGCGATCACACCGCATGCTCACCGACGACCTCCCGCGGCTGGGCTTCCAGACTTCGCTGGCGGACCCGACCGACGTCGGATCGATCGAGGCTGCCTTGCGGCCGAACACACGGGCGCTCCTCGTCGAGACGGTCTCGAACCCGACCCTGCGGGTGGCCGACCTCGATGGAATCGCCGATCTCGCGACCGACCGGGCGATCCTGCTGGTGGTGGACAACACCTTCACCACCCCCCGGGCGATCCGTCCCCTCGAACACGGGGCGGACGTGGTGATCCACTCGGTCACCAAGATCCTCGCCGGCCACTCGGATGCCACTCTCGGCTTTGCGGCTGCCCGGGACGCCGACGTGCAGGAGCGTCTGCGGGAGGCGGCGGTGACCTGGGGACTGACCCCGTCACCGTTCGACTGTTGGCTGGCCGAACGGGGCCTCCACACCTTCGAGCTCAGGTATGACCGGGCAGAATCGACCGCGGCCGCCCTGGCGGACGCCCTGGCGGCGTCAGACGCCGTGGAGGCGGTCTTCTATCCGGGTAGGGCGGATCATCCTGACCACGACCGCGCCCGCAACCTGCTGGGGGGACGTCACGGGACGATGGTCGGCATGCGATTGAAGGGCGGTCGGGAGATCGCCAACAAGTTCATCCGCGCCGCCGCGCCGATACCGTTCGCGCCGACGCTGGGAGACGTGTCGACTCTCCTCTCGCACCCCGCCTCGTCGTCGCACCGCCGCCTGAGCGCCGACGATCGCCGGGCGATGGGGATCACGGAGGGTTTCATCCGCATCTCGGTGGGGATCGAAGACCCCGAGATACTGATTCCCAGTCTGCTGGGCGCCCTCGGGAACTGAGCTCGACCCGGCGGTGCGGCCGGATCCGCCTCACTCCTCCTCGGCGACCTCTTCCTCGTCGAAGGAGTCTCCGATGTGTCCACCGGGTCGATCCACCCTTCGGGCGGTGACCACGAAGCCGGTGTGTCCCACCATCTGGTGGGACGGACGGACGGAGCGACCCTTCACGTTCCACGTGCGATGCAGCGTCTCGAAGACGTCGATCTCGGCGTAGCCACCGGTGTCCCGCATCGCGTCGACCAGCTGCTGCACCTGGGGCACGGTCGGCAGGTACGACAACAACCCGACTCCGCCAGGCTGCGATTCGGCCGCCGCCTGCGCGACCGGCCAGGGCTCGGGAAGGTCGAGCACGATCCGATCCACCTCGACTTCGCCGACGACGTCCTCCACCTCGCCGACCCGCATCTCGAGGTTGGCGGGGATCTCCCCGAACCACCGGGTGAGGGTCTTGATCGCCTGCTTCTGATGATCCTCTCGTCGTTCGACCGTCACGACCGAACCTTCGGGACCGACCGCCCGCACGAGCGCCGACGTCAGTGCCGCCGATCCGGTGCCGGCCTCGAGCACCCTCATACCCGGTCCGATGTCGCCCCAGACCAGGATCGGACCGATGTCCTTCGGGTAAACGACCTGCGCTCCGCGCTGCATCTTGAGGATGTAGTCGGCCAGACGAGGACGGAGCACGATGAGGTCGTCTCCGCCGCTGGCCTGCAGCCGCACCCCTTCGCCGGCGCCGATGATCTCGCTGTGGGCGAGTACCCCGCGGTGGTACTGGAACGAGCCCTTCGGGTCGAGCCGAACGAGGTAATGGCGCTCCTTGCCGTCGATGACGAGGGCCATCTCGCCTTCCCGGAACGGTTCACTCATGGGTGTCGGACTTCCGGCCGATGTGGACCAGGGTCTGAGCCTGCAGCCGGCAGAAGGCGCACACCGTGCCGGTCGTAGTCTGCCCGCACTCCTGGCAGGTGGTCAGCTGGGGAGTGGGGGCGGTCTGGAACACCTCGGCGCCGCGCTCGAGGAAGCCGAACAGGAAGTTGGCCTTGGTGCCGGGCGACTCCTCCTCGATCCGGTTGAGCCACTCCTTGTACCTGTTGACGGTGTTGCCGGCCGCCATCGGGCACTCTTCCACCTCGTAGTCGATGCCCTGCAGAACGCAGTACGCGGCGGTCTCCCGCTCGCCCAGTCGGATGAGGGGTTTGACCTTGCGCGCCAGTCCGTCGGCGCTGGCGGGGAGCACCGGTGCTTGCCGGGCCAGGTAGTCGAGATCCCACCGGGTGACGTTGCCGAAGAGTGTCGCGGCCTCGTCGTCGAGGTTGTGTCCCATCACCAGGACGTCGTACCCGCCCTCGTCGGCGGCCCGGTTGAGGATGTAGCGCTTGGACAGTCCGCAGGCGGCACACGGCACCCGGTTCCCGGCCTCCGCCGCCTCTGGAACCCCGAACCCGTAGTCGGTCGGGAGGTCGACCACGGTCAGGTCCAGGTCCCTGTCGGCGGCGAACCGCCGGGTGAACTCGAGGCTGTCGGACGAGTACTCGCCGATCCCCAGGTGCAGGTAGACACCGTCGACTCGATACTCGAGGTTGGTGAGGATGTCCCACAGGGCGAGGCTGTCCTTGCCTCCCGACACTCCGAGCAGCAGCTTGTCGTCGGGTCCGAACATCCGGTGGTCGTGGATGGCGCGCTCCACCTGCCGATGAACGTGCTCGAGGAAGTGCGGCTTGCAGAAGTTGGCGTTGTGACGGCGCATCTGCATGACGGCGCGGTCGCGGCAGACCCGGCACTTCATCGGTTCAGCCTCCGGAGATGACGGGGCGGAGTTCGATGACGTCGTCGTCTGACAGGGAGATGTCGGGTGTGAGGAGTTCGTCGCCCCGGATGACGAGGACGGACTCGGCGACCACGTCCAACCGCTTCAGCAGTTCGGCCACTCGCGACACGCCCTCGACCTCGATCTCGCGCCGGGGCTGTCGCAGCAGCACCTTCACTGGAAGACTCCGACCAAGGCCAGACTGAGGCTGAGCACCATCCCGATCACGACGACCCAGATGGTGATGATGACGAATCTGTTCTTGCGCATGACCTGTGCGATCGGGGACTCCGGTACGGTAGTGCCGTGCCGACATTCGCCAACCGATGGGCCTGATTCCCGAACCCGGGACGATGCTGGCGGTAGGTGCCGCCCGCTTCTTCCAGGGTCTGCGCACGGGCGACCAACGGGCTCTGCTGGCCGGTGCCGCCCTCGCCGCATTCGGCTGGTGGCGGCGCTCGTCACCGCCGAAGAAGACGCTGATCCACCGGAGCGTGGTGCGGGACGGATCGTCCCTGGTGATCCGCAGCGGATCGGATCAGTCGGCGGTCGAAGTCCGGCGGATCGAGACCTGACTCAGCGGACCTTGTAGACCTCGACCACGGTCTTGCCCTTGTCGGCACCCCGGCGCCTTCCGAGCAGGAAGGCCAACCCGACCACGAGGACCACTGCGACCCCGGCCATGACTGCCGTGTTCTGCGCCGACGCCTTCGTCTCTTCGATCAGCTGCGTGATCTCGGCGGCCTTCGCCTCGATGTCGGCGGGTGTGATGCTCATTTTTTGGTCAACCTCCATCCGATGAGTCCGGCCACGGCCCCGGTGGTGAGCACGGTGAGGCCCCGGGCCAGCACCACCCACCAGTCCCCCTCAGGCAACACCTGGCGGTAGAGGGCGTAGGCAGCCAGGCCGCCGAAGAGTGCGGCGACGGCGAAGACGAATCCGGCGGCCAGCGAGACCCCGGCGAATCGGCCGAGCTTCTTGGCCGGTTCCACGGTCTCCTGGCGGAGGTACTCCTTCGACATGTCGAGGAGCTCTGTGACGAGGCGGGGCAGTTCCTTGGGATCGGCCATCGCCACGGAGCGTAGTCAGTCGACACGGTCCGCCCCCTGACTAGTGCCGATGTCCGTCGTGCTGATGACCCCGGGCGAGACCTCCAGCCCCTATCCTCGCCCGACGTGAGCGTCCGGGACCTGCAGATCGGCTGGCGCGGCCGCCATGTGGCCGACTCGACTCTGCTGGGCCGAAGGTTCACGATCCTCTGGGTCGGTCAGATGGTCTCCCAGTTGGGAGACCGGATGGCATACATCTCCATTCCGCTCTTCATCGCCTCGCTACAGGGAACGAGCCTGCAACTCGGCATCGCCTACGCGCTGGAGAACGCACCGGTCCTCATCATCGGCCTGGTCGGGGGCGTCTTCATCGACCGCCTCCGGGTGCGGTGGCTGATGATCGTCTCGGACGTCATCCGAGCGGTGCTGTTCCTGGGTCTGGCGATCGTTGCGGGGGGCGGCATCGCCTCGGATCGAGCAGGCCAGATGCTGCTGGTCTTCGCCGTGGCGTTCATGGTGGGCGGACTGACGAACCTCTTCGAAACGGCGCTGATGACGATCATTCCCGACGTCGTCGAGCGGAAGCACCTGGCGCGGGCGAACGGGCGCATCTCGGCCACGATCAATCTCGGCAACATCGCCGGCCCCGCCCTGGCGGGACTGCTCGTGGCGGTGACCTCCGGTTTTGCTCTGGTGTTCGTCATCGACGCCCTCACGTTCGTCGTGTCGGCGATCTCACTGCTGATGATCGGTCCGATCGATACCGAGAGGCTGCCCTCGACCAACACCTTCCGCTCGGACCTGGTCACCGGACTCCGCTACGTGTGGAACGAAGTACGGCTGCGGGCCACGACCATCGCCGCCGCCACCGCCAACCTGGTGGTGGGGTTCATCGAGGCGACGTTCGTGCTGATCGCCCTCCGTCGGGAGCTGGTCGGAGTCACCGAGGACTGGCAGATGGGCATCCTGTATTCGGTCTTCGGCCTGGGCGCCATCGTCGGGTCGCTCGTCGCCCCCCGTGTGTCTCAGCTGATCGGCCTCGGGCGCACGATGGTGGTGGGGATGATCCTGTTCCCGGTGGCTTTCATCCTCTTCGTCAACACCACGTTCTCACTTCTCGGCCTCCTGTACCTGTTCATCGCGTTTCTGATGCTGATGCTGATCAACGTGCCGGTGACGACCATCCGGCAGGCGTATACGCCGTCGATCCTGCGGGGTCGGGTGATCGCGGCCGCCCGGGCGATCGGATGGACGACGCTTCCGCTGGGCGCTCTGGTCGGCACGGTGGTGGCGGAGAGCACCGGACAGTTCGTCCCGATGGCTCGGTGGTGTGCTGTGGTGATCCTGCTGGCAGGGATCGCCTTGATCCCGACGACTGTCTGGCGAGACACCCATGGCTCGTTGTCCGGTCGCCGAGTCGCACCGAGTTCGGGCCGGAAGGTGATCGAGATCTGATGCCGTGCGTCAGGACTGAGGCGTGTTGCGGGTCCGCCCTTCGACGCCCGGTTGTCCCTTGGGCAGATCGGGCAGTTCGGTGCGAATCGGTCTGGGCGGTTCCTTGCCGTAACGGCGCCCGATGTAGGCGAGGGCAACGGCGACGAGCCCAATGCCGGCCACTTCGGCGACTCTGGTCCGCCCGTACTTGATGCATTCGGCCTCGGTCGCCGGGCCCGGAACACTCGAATCGAACTGCCCGGCGAACACCATCGCGAAGCCGTAGCCGCAGTCGACCTGGGAACGGTGGAGCACCCCGTCGACCTCCCGTTCGGAGTAGATGATCGTTTGGTGCTGGAACGCCAGCCAGACGGCCAACCCCAGCATGGCCGCCGCCAACAGGTACCAAGTCTTCCGAGCGAGCATCGTCGCAACGATATGCGCCTCGCCGCCCCTACATGTCGGACTTTTCCACCGCCGGTCGGCGCGGCTCCGACTCGGGCCGGAAGCCCCTATCGGGGGCGGACCGCGAGTCCGAGAGTGGGGCTACAGCCCAGGTTGGTACGGGCCGCCACCCCTCGTCTGTGGATCATGGCCCGGGAAGGGGGTGAACCACATGGAGCTGAAGGTCTGGAGCCCGTTCTTCGATCTCGACCGGGCCTTGCGTTCGTTCGAGTTTCCGACCTTCGAGTCGCCCGTCTTCCGCCCGTCGATCGACGTGATGAAGAAGGACGGTGAGATCGTCGTGACCGCCGAACTGCCGGGGATCGACCCCGAGCAGGTGGAGGTCTCCTTCGAGGACGACGTCCTGGTCATCAAGGGCGAGAAGAGCGAGGAGAAGGAGGTCACCGAAGACGACCGGTACATGCGTGAGCGCACGTTCGGACGCTTCCAGCGGAGAATCGCACTCCCCGCCGGCACGAGCCCCGATTCGATGAGCGCCCACTACGACAAGGGTGTGCTGACGGTGACGGTGAAACTCCCTACCGAGTCCCTGCCTCAGGCACGCACCATTCCCATCGAGGTGACGACCTCCTGAACGAGCCGGTCCCGCCCTCCGATCGCCGGAGGGCGGGCGACTCGGGTCGGACTCAGGAGGACCGAGCTTCCATCCTGGTCATCCAGGGAGACGCCGCCAGGACGAGCATCGGCCCGAGGAGGGAGGCCACCGCCCCCACCATCCAGTCGCCTGCCTCCAGCACCACGGTCGAGAACAGCAGATTTCCGACGGGGGTGACGACCACCAGGAACTGCAGGACGGCCGATACCCCCACGGCCCACGCCAGGGCACGGTTGCCCGTCAGTCCCGCCTTCCAGCCGGCGTCACCGATCTTCAGGGCATAGACGTATCCGAGTTGGGTCAGGACCAGCGTCGTGAAGGCGATCGTCCGGATGTACTCCCACTCGAGGTCGGCGCCGACACCGTAGGCGAAGACCCCGAGCACGGGCAGGGCCAGGATGCCTCCGGTGAGAAGCAGTCGCAGCTGTCGCCGCCAGCCGAGCACCGAGCCGTGACGGGGTGATCGGCCCATGACATCGGGATCGGCGGGGTCGACACCGAGCGCCAGTGCCGGCAGGCCGTCGGTCACGAGGTTCACCCACAGCAGCTGGGTGGCGAGCAGCGGCTCACCCAGGCCGCCCCACAGCAGGAAGGCGAAGAAGACGACCGCCACCTCGCTGATGTTGCTGCCGAGGAGGAACGCCACCACCTTGCGCAGGTTGGCGAAGATCGTCCTTCCCTCCCGTACCGCCCTGACGATCGTGGCGAAGTTGTCGTCCGCCAGCACGATGTCTGCGGCCTGCCTGGCGACGTCGGTACCGGACCCCATGGCCACCCCGATGTCGGCGATCCGCAGCGCAGGGGCGTCGTTCACGCCGTCCCCGGTCATCGCCACCACCGCTCCGCGCCCTTGCCAGGCTCGGACGATCTTCACCTTGTGGGCAGGGTCGACCCG
>DATHWB010000239.1:0-11506 GCA_035460965.1 Acidimicrobiia bacterium | reverse complement strand
CCATGTTCCCCATCGTCGCCCCTAGGTCTGCAGACCTACAAAGGAACAGTCCGTGTGAGGCGCAGCGCGTTACACCTGGACGAAGTCCACCCCACCGATGCTGACCGACGGGTGGCCGGTGATCTCCAGGCGGGCGACGCGGGGGCGACCCTCCCCAGGGGCCAGCAGGATCTCGCCGCCATCCCAGCGCACTCGGTCGCCGTCGACCTCGCCCTGCAGCACGTCGCGGTAGAACGTCCGTCCTGCATCCGTATCCGGGGTTTCGATCACCACCCGGCGCAGGGTGGCCTGCCGGTCCGAACCGACCACGGAGGCAGGGTCCCACCAAGGTCCACTCTTCGACTGGTCGAAGACCACCACACGCATGGAGGCGAGCCACTCGTCCATCGGGGGCGACTCCCAACTCGACTGGGCGATCTGGATCACGGTCCCGTGGCCGTCCTTGGGGTGAACGAACATCTCCCTCCAGCCGGGGTTGGAGAAGTCGACCTCTACCGGCTCGATCCCGAGACCACGAAGGCGTTCCCGTTCAGCCACCACGTCGTCGGTCTTGAACGTCAGATGGTGGACCCCGCCGCCGATGGCATTCAGGAATCGCACGAGGAAGTCGTTGTGCTCCGGCTGGTACGGCTCGAGCAGTTCGACGGTCATACCCTCCAGACCGCGTCCCAGCCGGATCTGCATCGCCCGGAACCCCGCTCCGGGCGGCGTGCCACCGCTGATCACCAGCCCACCCAGTTGCCCCGTGAGCGATCGCAGCACCGGACGGTGGTCCGGCGCGGCGATCGCGACGTGGTCGAGCCTCACATCCGGTCGATCATCGCCGAGCCGAATTCGGAGGTCTTCACCTCGTTGGCGCCGTCCATGAGCCGGGCGAAGTCGTAGGTGACGATCTTGTCGTCGATGGTCTTCTCCAGGCTGCTGACGATGAGATCCGCCGCCTCGGTCCAGCCCATGTAGCGGAACATCATCTCACCCGACAGGATCACCGAACCGGGGTTCACCTTGTCCTGGCCGGCGTACTTCGGTGCCGTGCCGTGGGTGGCCTCGAACACCGCCACTCCGGTGTCGTAGTTGATGTTCGCCCCAGGGGCGATCCCGATGCCTCCCACCTGGGCGGCGAGAGCATCCGAGAGGTAGTCGCCGTTGAGGTTCATGGTGGCGAGCACGTCGTAGTTGGCGGGCCGGGTCAGCACCTGCTGGAGCATGGCGTCGGCGATGACGTCCTGCACGAGGATCTTGTCGCCCGGATCTCCGCCACAGTCCTCCCATGCAACGGCCACATCGCCGAACTCCTCCCGAGCGACCTCGTAACCCCAGGTGCGGAACGCGCCCTCTGTGAACTTCATGATGTTGCCCTTGTGCACCAGCGTCACCGACTTGCGGCCGTTCGCCACGGCGTAACGGATCGCTGCGCGGACGAGACGCTTGGAGCCGGTGGCCGACACCGGCTTGATGCCCAGCCCGGAGTCCCGACGGATGTCCCATCCGTACTCGGCCTCCAGGAAGTCGAGCAGTTTGGCCGCCTCGGTGCTGTTGGCCTCCAACTCCTTGCCGGCGTAGACGTCCTCGGTGTTCTCACGGAAGATCACCATGTCCACCAGTCCGGGCTCCTTGACCGGTGACGGGACACCCGAGAACCAGCGCACCGGGCGCACGCAGGCGTAGAGGTCCATGGTCTGTCGGAGCGCAACGTTGAGAGACCGGATCCCGCCGCCCACCGGCGTGGTCAACGGCCCCTTGATCCCGACCAGATACTGGCGGAAGGCCTCGACCGTCTCGTCCGGCAACCACGATCCGGTCTCGTCGAACGCCTTCTCGCCGGCGAGGACCTCCCTCCATGCGACCGAGCGCTCTCCCCCGTACGCCTTGGCGACGGCGGCGTCGAACACCCGGACGGAAGCCGCCCAGATGTCGGGCCCGATGCCATCTCCTTCGATGAAGGGGATGATCGGGTCGTTCGGTACCTGGAGGCCGTCCGGCCCCATCGTGATTGCGGTGCCCATGAGGAAATGCTCCTGTCCGTTTCTGGCGAGGGTAGTTGGTGGTCCTGGAGGGCCGATCCGTGGCCGACGAATGCGCCGCCGGGTGGACCGTTCAGCCGGCGTTGCTCTCGGCGGCAGCCACGGTGTTCGACATGAGCATGGCGATCGTCATCGGACCCACCCCGCCGGGCACTGGAGTGATCGCGCCGGCAACGTCGACCGCCTCGTCGAAGTCGACGTCGCCGACCAGGCCTTCGTCGGTGCGATTGATCCCCACGTCGATCACGGTTGCCCCCGGCTTCACCCAGTGACCGGCGATCATCTTGGGTCGCCCGATCGCCGCCACCAGGATGTCGGCGGTGGCACACAGCTCCTGCAGCGCGGTGGTGCGGGAGTGGGCCAGTGTCACCGTCGCATTGCGCTCGCGGCTGCCCAGCATGACCGCCAGGGGACGCCCCACCAGGAAGGAGCGGCCGACCACCACCACGTTGGCTCCCTCGGTGGGAATGCCGTAGTGGTCGAGGATTCTCAGCGCGCCGGACGGGGTGCACGGTCGCGGGCCGGGTCGGTCGAGGATCAGGTTCCCGAGGTTCACGGGATGGAGGCCATCGGCGTCCTTGGCCGGGTCGAGATGCAGCACCGCCGCCTCGCCGTCCAGGGCTCCGGGGAGTGGAAGCTGCAGGAGGATGCCGTGGACCGACGGATCGGCCGACAGCGAGTCCAGGAGGGATTCCACATCGGCCTGATCGGCGTCAGCCGCCAACTCGTGGTGGACCGACGTGATGCCGACTCGTTCCGCCGTGCGGCGCTTGCTGCGGACGTACACGTGAGACGCCGGGTCGTCGCCGACCAGCACCGTCGCCAGCCCGGGTCGTACACCCCGTGCCGCCAGACGCTCCACCCGGGCGGCAACCTCGTCGAGGACCACCGCTGCGACCAGCTTGCCGTCGAGGATCGTCGCCGTCATCACCTACTCCTCAGTGTCAGAACCGTCTCGATTCCCCGAGCGTCGTCGCACCCTGTCCCGCCGGAACCGTCGTCAATGCCGGAACTGGCGTTCTCCTGTGAACAGCATGGCAAGTTCCAGCTCGTCTGCGCGGGCGATCACCTCGTCGTCACGCAGGGCGCCGCCCGGCTGCACGACGACGGAGACTCCTGCCTCCCGGGCGGCATCGAGCCCGTCCGGGAACGGAAAGAAGGCATCCGACGCCATGGCGCCGCCGGCGGCGCGACCGGCGGCCTTGCTCACCGCGATCGATCCGGACTCGACCCGATTCTGCTGGCCGGCACCGATTCCCCAGGCGGTGCCGTCCTTGGCCAGCACGATCGCATTCGACGAGGTGCGGCCACAGACCCGCCAGGCGAAACGGGCATCGGCGAGTTCGACGTCTGTCGGTTGGCGGCGGGTCACGACCGCCCAATCGTCCGCCACGAAGCGGTAGTCGTCCTGGAGCAACCAGGATCCCGAGATCTGTCGGAGATGGAACTCGCTCGAATCAGGAGGGGGTGCCTCGAGTACCCGGGTGTTCTTGCGACGAGCCGCCAGTCGCTCGATCACACCGTCGGCGTAGCCGGGGGCGATCACCACGTCGGCCTGGGCTGCCGCCTCCATACGGGAAACCGTGGCGGCATCCACCGGGTGCGAGAACGCCACGATCCCCCCGAACGCCGAACGGGGATCGCAGTCGAAGGCCCGCTGGTACACCTCGGCGAGGTCCGATCCGACGGACGCACCGCACGGGTTGGCGTGCTTGACGATGACGACCGCGGTCGCGCCGTCACGCGCCAGATCGTGAACCGTCTCCCATGCGGCGGCGGCGTCGAACAGATTGAGGTAGCTGAGAGGTAGGCCCTGGTGCTGGGCGACCGAGTCCCACCACGAGGGGACGTGCGCCTCGCGATACCGCGCCCCGCGCTGGTGTGGGTTCTCCCCGTAGCGCAGGGTGTCGGCCCGCTCCAGTGCCAGCACCCGTCGAGCCGGCAGTTCGCTGCCCGCCTCCAGCCAGTTGACGATGGCGGCGTCGTACGAAGCGGTGTGGAAGAACGCCTGACGGGCGAGACGCAGGCGGAGCGCGTCGTCGAGGCCGCCGGATTCGACTGCAGCCGCCGTCTCGTCGTACTGGTCGGGAGAGGTGACGATGCCCACCCAGGCGTGGTTCTTGGCTGCTGCCCGCACCATCGCCGGGCCGCCGATGTCGATCTGCTCGACGGCCTCGGCGTGAGAGACCCCGGGCGACGACACCGTCTCCCGGAACGGATACAGGTTCGACACGACCAGCTGGAAGGCGGCGATGCCGTGACGCGCCAGATCCGCCATATGCTCATCCGACCCACGGTCGGCGAGGATCCCGCCGTGGATGGACGGGTGCAGCGTCTTCACCCGCCCGCCCAGCATCTCGGGAGCACCCGTCACGTCTTCGACGGCCGTCACGGGGAGCCCGGCGTCGGCAAGGGCGCGGGCGGTCCCGCCTGAGGACACGATCTCGACGCCCGCCGCCACGAGCCGAGCCGCGAACGGGACGAGCCCCTCCTTGTCGGAGACCGAGACGAGCGCCCGCCGAACCTCCACCTTGCTCACGACCAGATCACCTTCCGTCCTTCGATTCGAAGCCTCCCCTCGGCCAGCGCCGCCACGGCCTGCGGATACAAGCGGTGCTCCACCGCGTGCAGCCGGCGATGCAGTGTGAACTCCGTGTCGTCCGGCTCCACCGGGACGGCCTCCTGGCTGATGATCGGGCCGTGGTCGACCCGTTCGTCGACGAAGTGCACGGTCACCCCCGAGACGCGCACCCCATGTGCCAGGGTGTCGGCCACCGGTGTGCTACCCGGGAAGGCCGGCAGCAACGACGGGTGGATGTTGAGGATGCGATCGGGAAAGCGGGCGAGGGCCGAGGGACCGAGGATGCGCATGAATCCGGCGAGTACCAGGGCTTCGGCTCCGGCTTCCTCGGCGGCGTCGCAGATCGCCTGCGTGAACGACCGCCGATCCGAGTTCCATGGCACGACCACGGCGGGAATCCCGGCATCCGCGGCACGATCCAGCGCCCGGACTCCCGGGCGGTCCGAGATCACCACCGCCACCGAGTATCCGGAACCTTCGATCAAAGCTTGGAGATTCGTGCCCGATCCGGACACCAGCACCGCAATCCGGATGGTCCGCGCTCCCTCTGGTCGCGCCGGGAGTGTAGGGAATCCGGGACCGGACAAGTTCCGGGCCGGTCACCACCGGTCCTTTCGGAGCACCGCACACCTACCGTGGACTGCATGCACTACCACTGGGCCCTCGATCGGCACGTCGTCCACTTGAACCACGGGTCGTTCGGGGCAACCCCGCGGGTGGTGCTCGACGCTCAGCGTCGCTGGCGCGACCTCCTGGAGGAGAACCCCACCGGCTTCTTCGAAGACCGATATCACGACGCCCTCGACGAGGCACGGGTCGCGCTGGCCGAATTCGTCGGCGAGGACCCCGAAGCGCTGGCGTTCGTGCCCAATGCCACGTCGGGCGTGGCCTCCGTCGTGAACGGGCTCGAGTTGGCGACCGGTGACGAGATCCTCGTCACCAACCATGCGTACAACGCGTGCCGCAACACCGTCGCCGTGGCGGCTGCCCGAGCCGGGGCAGAAGTCGTGACGGCGCCGATCCCGTTTCCTGGGACGACGCCGGATGCGGCTGTCGAGGCGGTGCTCTCCCGGGTGACGGCACGAACCAAGCTGGTCCTCGTCGATCACGTCACCTCCCCCACCGCGCTGGTCCTCCCGGTGGAACCGATCGTCACCGCACTCGAACCGGACGTCCCGGTGCTGGTGGACGGAGCCCACGCTCCCGGCATGGTGCCCCTCGACCTGCGGGCACTCGGCGCCTCGTACTACGCCGGCAACCTCCACAAGTGGGTGTGCGCCCCCAAGGGTGCCGGGTTCCTGGCGGTGGCAGCTCGCCACCGGGACTCGGTCAGGCCCACCGTGATCTCGCACGGCTGGAACCGACCGCGGGGCGACGCCTCGATGTTCCATCGGCTCTTCGACTGGACGGGCACGTTCGACCCCACCGCCTGGCTGAGCGTGCCGGCCGCGCTGGAGTTGATGGCCGGGCTGCACGTGGATGGATGGCCGGGCGTCATGGCAGCCAACCGGCGCCTTGCGCTCGAGGCTCGTGACCTCCTCGTCGGTCGAATCGGCGTCGCCGTGCCCGCACCGGACGACATGATCGGATCGATGGCAGCGATCCCCCTCGGCGGACCGAGGCCCGACCTGGCGCTTCGTCTACGCGCGGCGGGGATCGTGGCCATCGTGTTCCCCTGGCCGGGACCCGATCATGCCGTCCTGCGGGTGTCCGCCCAGCGTTACAACACCCTCGACGAGTACGAGCGGCTGGCAGCGACGATCCTGGCGGAGTGACAGCGGGTCCGGGACCGACTCGTTGGCGAGATTCGGTCCCCGGTTCCCGGTCCGGCTCGGGATTCGTCGTCGCGGCGCGATACGGTCCGGGCGTGGCATTTCCAGGACCGGTCGAGCTGGGACGCGGGGTGGTGGTCGTCTCCGACCGAGGCATCCCCGATCCGATGGCGAGTACGACGATCACGACCATCGACGACGCGCTGCTCGACGACGAGCAGCGGCTGGCGAAGACCGTCGACGTGCTGCACCGGCTGTGGGCGAGCCGTACCCCACACGTCGTCGTGCTCGCCACCGACAACGACCGCCTTCGCCGACCGGAAGCCACCGACGCCCCGACTTGGCGCCTCGGCGCCGATTTCACCTTTCTCACCGACCGGCTCCACTTCCTGGTCTGGGCGAACACCTGGGATGCGAGAGGAGACGAACCTGTCTGGTGGTGGGCGAGGAAGGCCGAGCGGCTCGGAGCGGTGCCGTCGGACGAGGCGGACGTCGTGTTGCCCGACGGGACGCACGCCTGGATCGACGCCGGCCCGCGGGGACCGCTGGCCCTGTCCCACGTTCACGCCGAGTCGATCCAGAGCGGACGGCTGGAGCTCGCTCCTCCTGTCACGTCCAATCCTTCCTCCCTGTCCGCTGCCCAGTTGGCCGCTGTCGACCACGGTGCCGGGCCTGCCCGGGTCATCGCTCCCGCCGGTTCCGGCAAGACCCGCACGCTCACCGCTCGCCTGCTCGAGCTGATCGACCGCCGCGGCTACGAACCGGAGCTCGTCACCGCCCTCGCGTACAACAATCGGGCGGCTGCCGAGATGCGGGATCGGATCGAGCGGCCCGAGCTTCAGATCAGGACGTTCCATTCGATCGGCTGGGCGATCCTGCGAGAGGCCAGACCGGGTGTCACCCTGCTCGACGAAGCCCAGGTCCGATCGCACCTCGACCGCCTCCTACCCGGCCGGCGCCAGGTCAACACCGACACCATCGGTCCGTACGTCGAGGCACTGAGCGAGGTGAGGATCGGGCTACGAACCCCCGAGGAAGTCGAGGCGGACCGGGACGACGTGCCCGACTTTCCGGCGATTCACCGCCGCTACATGCAGATGCTGGAGCGGGGCAACGCCGCCGATCACGACGAGCAGATCTCGGGCGCGATCGCCGCACTGCTGGCCGATGCCGGCCTGCGCGACCGCTGGCAACGCAGTTGCACTCACCTGCTCGTCGACGAGTTCCAGGACCTGACCCCCGCCTATCTACTGCTCATCCGGCTGCTGGCATCGCCGGGTCTCGACGTGTTCGGCGTCGGGGACGACGACCAGACGATCTATGGCTACGCCGGCGCCGACCCGGGCTACCTCATCGGGTACGACCGGCTCTTTCCCGGCGCGTCGCAGTACCAGCTGGACGTGAACTACCGCTGTCCCGCCGAAGTCGTGGAGTCCGCCACCAACCTGTTGCGCAACAACGCCCGGCGGATCGACAAAGCCATAAGGCCGTCCCGGGTTGCGGACGGATCGGGCTTCCGGGCGATCGAGGGAACCGACGACAGCCTGGGGCTGGAAGCGGCGGCCATCGTCACGGCGCTGCTCGAGGAGGGGGCCGAGCCCGGGGACGTCGCGGTGCTCGCCAGGGTGAACTCCGCACTCCTCCCGGTGCACGCCGCCCTCGCCGAGGTGGGCATCCCGTTCCAATCGCCCCTCGGCACATCGCTCCTCGACCGGACCGTGCTGCGGGCGGTCCTCGCCTGGATGCGCCTGGCACGCGCTCCCGAGAGCATGACCCGTCGGGACCTGATGGAGGCGGTTCGCCGCCCCCACCGGCGACTCAACCGCATGGCATGGGAGCTGCTCGGTCGAGGCAGGCCGATGTCACTCGACGAGGTCGTGGCTGCTGGACGGGAGCTCGACGGCCGCCAGGGAGCGGCGTGGGACGAGTTCACGGCCGACCTCCGCATGGCTGCCCGAGCAGCCGACCGGGATGACGCCGCCCGGCTGCTCGACCTGCTCATCGAGCGGGTGGGCCTGTCCCGCGCCGCCACCGCCCTCGACTCGGGCCGCAGCCGGGCGGACCGATCCGCCCAGGCAGACGATCTCGTGGCCCTGCGGAGGGCCGCCACGATCCGCCCCCGGCTCGACGGGTTCGAAGACTGGCTGGGGACGGTGTTGCGAGCGCCGCGCACCGATGCCGGAGTCCATCTCACGACCATCCACCGGGTGAAGGGACTGGAGTGGCCCCACATCGTCGTGTTCGGGGTCGAGCGTGGGCTGGTGCCCCACTCGCTGTCGATGGACATCGAGGAGGAGCGCCGCGTGCTCCACGTCGCCATCACCCGGGCCTCGGAATCCACGACCGTCGTCTCTCCCACCGGAAGGCCGTCTCCGTTCCTCGCCGAGATGCGGGGCGAGATCGCGACGGTCGAACGGACCGTGATCGCCCGTCCGCGGCCGGCGACCGGCATGGTCGTCGAGGCCGGCATGGTCGTGCGCGTGGCGGGCGGGTTCGCCGGCACCGTGACCGCAGTCGACGAGGACGGGGTCACGGTGCAGCTGGCACCCGGACCGGGGGAACTCCACGTCCGGTGGGGCGACACCGTGACGACCCCTGCCGGTACCGGTCCGATGGTGCGCCACACCGCCGGGGTCGGGCCCGTCGACACCGCCCTACTCGTGCGCCTGAAGGAGTGGCGGATGGAGACCGCCCGGACCCGATCCGTTCCCGCCTACGTGGTCTTCTCCGACGCCACGCTCGAGGCGATCGCCACCGCTCGACCGCGCAACGAACTCGAGCTGTCGATGGTCAAGGGTGTCGGTCCGGCCAAGCTCGACTCCTACGCCGACGACATCCTCGACCTGGTCTCGGCGGACTGACCCGTCGGCTACTCGTTGCCTTGGGTTCCGGCGAGACTGTCATCGTGGGAATGCGCGAGCTGCCGGAACTGATCCGCCACCGGGTGATCCGGTCGGCCACGTCGCCGTTCGGCCATGCCGACTATCCGCTCGCACGCACCCTCGAGTACCGGGGAGATCCGGGCCTCTTCGGGCCGGGGGCGGCGTCATGGCAGATCATCGGCGACGTGTCGGCGTTCGTGGGCGGGATCCGGGCGCTGTTGATCCAGGCCGCCCACCCCGAGGTAGTCGCCGGGGTGGAAGAGCACTCCCGCTATCGGGAGGATCCGCTGGGGCGGCTTTCCAGGACATCCGCCTACGTCACCGCCACGACCTTCGGAGCCATGGCGGAGGTGGAGGCGGCGGTGGCGATGGTGCGAGGTGCCCACCGGGGCGTCTCGGGCAGATCCGACCGTGGCCGAACGTACGCCGCCTCCAATCCAGGGCACGCCGCCTGGGTCCACAACGTCCTCACCGACTCGTTCCTGGCCGCCTACCAGCGCTTCGGTCCGCGACCGCTCCCGGCGGGAGATGCCGACCGATTCGTACGGGAGCAGGCGGAGATCGGCCGGATGCTCGACGCCGATCCGCTGCCGGAGACGGCAGCCGAACTGCGGTCCTGGGTGACGGACCATCCCGATCTGGAAGGATCCGTCGGGATGCGACACGCCGTGGACTTCCTGACCGATCCGCCCCTCAGTCCCGGCCAGAAGGCCGGATATCGCCTCCTGTCGGCCGGGGCCACGGCCACCATGCCCGACCGGCTGCGCACCATCCTCGGGCTGCGGAACCTCCCCGGCGGTGCCGCTGCCAGCGGGACGGCACTGACCTTTCTGCGTTGGGCGCTCGGATCCTCACCGTCCTGGCACGTGGCTCTCCTCAGAGTCGGCGCCCCCGTCCCCGAGGGGCTGTTCACCCAAAGGCTCCCTCCGCTTGCCGCCCCCGGTCGGTGAGCCACTCCGGCGCCGCCTCCGTCCGCTGCCGCGATGTGGTTGAGTAGCGGCGAGGAGGAGACGAATGCTCACCAACACCGACCTCGTCCGCGACTTCGAGCGCAACCGGCGCATCGTCCAGGCCCAGTGCGACGGGCTAGACCACGCTGACTCGCTGGTACAACCGCCGTTCGCGGCCAACTGTCTCAACTGGACCATCGGACATCTGGTGATGCATCGCCACAAGGTGCTCGACCTGGTCGGCGCCGACCACGACATCCCCGCTTTCGAGAGGTACGACCGGGAGAGCGATCCCGTGACCGGGGACGGACCGGGAGTGCGGCCCCTGGCCGACCTCTTGGCCGCACTCGACGACTCCCAGATCAGGCTTTCGGCGGCCCTGGAGGGCGCAGACCTGGCGGCAGACCGCGATGACGAGCGTTTCCCGACGGTGGGGCACCGCGCTCGCTTCTACTACTTCCACGACACCTATCACACGGGGCAGGTGGAACTGCTGCGGGCGCTCGCCGGCCGGACGGACAAGGTGATCTGACTCGCGTAGGGTGGGCCAATGACTCATCACGCGCCTGCCCACACCGAACTCGTCGACCTGCTCGGCCTCGCCCACGCTCCCGTCGCCATCACCTTCCACGCAGAGCGGCCGGCCGGAGGCGACTGGTTCGACGCACCCATGACCGAACCCACCGACGACGGTCGGTCGGGCCGGGTCCCGGCATCGTGCGTCTTCTGGGCGAGCGCCCACGAAGCGACGTTTCTCACTGCACCGGAGGATCATGGGAACTGCTCGGTCGGTCGCTTCACCCACGGGCTGGTGGGAGCCGCCGACATCCTCGACAAGCAGGACGTCGGCACCCTGCTCGAAGTGGGCTGGGTGACGATGGAGGCGTTCGGCGGAGTCGCCGCCCTGGACCGTACACCGGCAGCCATCGGTTACGGGCCGCTCGCCGAGAGCGCGGGAGATCACGACGTCGTGCTGTTGCGCGTGTCCCCGAAGCAGATGATGGAGATCGCCGACTCGATCGAGGTCGAGTTCTCGGGCAAACCGCAGTGTCAGATCATCCCGCGTGCGGCCGCCCGCAATGTGGTGGCTGCGTCGATGGGCTGCGCACTGTCCCGGGCGCGCATCGGGATGGGCGACGACGAGATGACGTGTGCCGTCCCCGCCGGCCGGGTCGGCGAGCTGCTGGAGGGTCTGCGCCGGGTGAGCCGAGCCGACGAGGCCGTCGTCGGCTACGCCCTGGCGGACAAAGCCCGCTTCTGAAACCCTGGGTTCGCCAACACACGGGGTGGGTTGGCG
>DATHWB010000238.1:0-27368 GCA_035460965.1 Acidimicrobiia bacterium | reverse complement strand
GTAGCCGGGGCGTTGAACACATCCATGCTCGGCACCGGTCTCGTGTTCCACCACTTCTCGATCATGGAGGGCAACGGGGTCGGACGAGAAGTGGCCGCCACCGTGTTCGTCACGTTCGGAGTCGTACAGGCGGTGTCCAATCTGTCGACGGGATGGGCCCTGGATCGGGTGCCGCCCCGCTTCCTGCTGGCCGGCGCCCAGGCGGCGATGGCAGCTGCTCTCGTGTACGCCACCCACCTGACCGCCGGACCGGCCCTCGTCGCCTACGGCATCGTGCTCGGCACCATGCAGGGAATGAGTGGTGCGATCGGCTCCACCGTGTTCGCTCACTACTTCGGTCGTGCTCATCACGCCGCCATCAAGGGCGCCGTGTCCACGATCACCGTCGCCGGGACGGCCGCCGGTCCACTGCTGTTCTCGCTCGGCCACGACCTGGCGGGTACCTATCGCCCGACTCTCATCGTGGCGGCCGTCGCTCCGCTGGTGATCGCGCTGGCGGCGCCGTGGCTGCGGCTGGTGACGGATGACGGTATTCGGTGACAGCAGCCGGGGGTGGGGCTCGGGTACGGTCGGGTCGAGCGGAAGAGAGCACGGATGACCGAATACCAGTCGGGCTTCGGCAACGAGTTCGCCTCGGAGGCCTTGCCGGGGGCGTTGCCCGTCGGCCAGAACAATCCTCAGCAGCCTCCTCTGGGTCTGTACACCGAGCAGCTATCCGGAACGGCGTTCACGGTGTCCAACGCTCGCAACCGACGCACGTGGATGTACCGGATCCGGCCATCGGTCCGCCATGCCTGGAAGTTCACGGAGACGTCGAACCACCTGATCCGCACCGCCCCCAATCGGGAGGCCGAACCACCGATCGGACAGTTGCGTTGGAACCCTCCGGACTTCCCGGACGAACCGACCACGTTCCTGACGGGGCTCCGGACGGTGGCCACCAACGGCGATGCGCATCTGCAGCACGGGATGGCCGCCCACGTCTACATGGCGACCGAGTCGATGACGGCCACCCACGTGTACGACGCCGACGGGGAGCTGCTCGTGGTACCACAGGAGGGACGTCTGCGCTTCGTGACCGAGTGCGGGATCCTCGAGGTCTCTCCCGGCGAGGTGGCTCTGATGCCGCGGGGCATGGTCTTCCGGGTCGAGCTGCTCGACGAGCGCGCCCGCGGCTACGTGTGCGAGAACTACGGCGCCTTGTTCGACCTCCCCGAGCGGGGGCCCATCGGTGCGAACGGGCTGGCCAATCCCCGCGACTTCCTCCACCCGGTGGCGGCCTTCGAGGACGTCGAACAGACCGGCGAGCTCTACGTGAAGTTCGACGGCCGGATGTTCGTGGTCGAGACCGACTTCTCGCCGCTCGACGTCGTCGGATGGCACGGCAACCACGTCCCGTGGAAGTACGACCTACGGCGGTTCAATGTGATCGGTTCGATCAGCTTCGATCACCCCGATCCGTCGATCTTCACCGTGCTGACCGCGCCGTCACCGGACCCGGGGGTGGCCAACGTCGACTTCGTCGTCTTCGCCGACCGTTGGCTCGTGGGCGAGCACACCTTCCGTCCGCCCTACTACCACAAGAACATCATGTCGGAGTTCATGGGAATCCTGTACGGCGTCTACGACGCCAAGGAGGAGGGGTTCAATCCGGGCGGCATGAGCCTGCACAACATGTACTTCCCGCACGGCCCGGACCACGATGCCTGGATCAAGGCCACCACCTCGGACCTGGTACCGGAGAAACTGGCGGACACGATGTCGTTCATGTTCGAGACGCGCTACCCGCTCATCCCGACCGCCTACGCCGGCTCGATCCCTGCGTTGCAGGACGACTACCCCAGCGTGTGGCACTCCCTGGAACGCCACTTCGAGGGTTGAGACCTCACGCGTCGAGGACGATGTGGCGACCGTCGGCCGGACCCACGATGGGGGGTTCGGTCGACCACGGGAAGTTGATCCAGCGGTCCGTGTGGCGCCAGACGTACTCGCAGCTGACCAATGAGTGGGGCTTCTCGTAGAGCACGGCGGTCCGGACGTCGGCCACCCGGCGATGGCAGTGCTCGTGCACGACCTTGATCGTGTTGCCGGTGTCGGCCACGTCGTCGGCGATCAGGATGCTGGCGCCGTCGAGGTCCATCGCGTCCTGGTATGGGGGAAGCATCACCGGGACGTCCAGCCGCGTTCCAACACCCGTGTAGTACTCGATGTTCATCACGTAGAGGTTCTTCACACTCAGCGCGTATCCGAGCGACCCGGCCACGAACAGACCCCCACGGGCGATCGCCAGGATGATGTCCGGTCGGAAACCGTCGTCGGCCACCTTGGCGGCCAACTCACGCACGGCGGTGCCGAAGGCACCCCAGGTCAGCGTCTCGCGTTCGTCCGTCATCGGCGCCATCTTCGCACGTCCCGATGACAGTCAGGCTCGGCGGAGCAGGACTAGTCACCTCGGATGTACCGGGGATGCTGCTCAGCTTTCGAACCGGCCGGCGACGAAGCAAAGGGCATGGGCGCGCTGACGACTCGGATACGTGGACGCCACGTCGCAGAGACCGGGGCACCGCTGGTCGGGCTGGCCATCGGCGACCCGCTCTCTGCATTCCGGGCCTCCGTGCTGCGCAGGTCGGTCCCGTTGCTCCTCGTCGTGGTGGCAATCCTCGCCGCCGTCGCGCGGTTCGACGGGCACCGCCTCGACATGGCGTCAGCCGCCTTCTTCGGAGCGACGCTCGCCGGGCTCGGCCTTGCGACCCGGGTTCCCTGGGAGAGGGCAGCGGCGACGCCGGGGTCGTGGGCGGCGTGGTTGTGGTCGATCATCGTGGCGACGGTGCTGGGCGGGCTCGCACTCGTGCCGGGACTGGCCGCATCCACTCGCCCGCTGCTCGCCGCGGTGGTGGTGATGACCGGGCTGGTACTGGATCCCGTCCGGCACGCCTTCGTGACCGTGCTGACGATCGGCCTGGTGGCCGCGTCGTACCTGACCGGAAGCGGGTTCCGTCCGGCGGAGATGGTCGGACCTCTGATGATCGTGGCCGTCACCGCGGTGGCTGTGGCATTCGCCACGCGCCAGCTGGAACGGACCGCGATCAGCGATCGGCACCACATGGCGGACCTGGAGGCGGAACGCGCCGCCTACGAGCGTCTCTACGACGTCGCGTCGACGCTCGGCGCGTCGGGATCCCTGCAGGACACACTTCCCGTGTTGCTGCACCGCCTGTCCTCGTACCTCGATTCCTCGACCGGTGCGTGGCTGGTCGCCGACCAGAACAGTGGCATGCTGCGGGTGGTGCCCCCGGTCGTGCTCGACGGAGAGTCGATCGAACTGCAGGAGACCGTGGAGGTGCGGATGCGCGATTCCTCCTTCGCGTCCAAGGCCCTTCGATCGGAGCGTCCCGTGTCGATTCGAGTCGATTCGCTCAAGATCGAACGTCGTGGTGTCCTCGGCAAGCTCGGCATCGGGGTGGCGATGGCCGCACCCCTCATCGTCGAGGGACAACGGGTCGGGGTGGTGCTGGTCGGCAATCCCGAGAAGGGTGAGTACACCGAGCGCGATCTCGAGGAGCTCCGGGTGCTCTCCGCCCCGGCCGGGCTTGTGCTCGCACAACTCCGCCGACAGCAGGAGGCGGAGGAACTCACCCAGAGGCTGCGCGAGGTGGCTGAGATGAAGACCGACTTCGTGTCGGTGGTCTCCCACGAACTCCGCACCCCCCTCACTTCGATCCGTGGGGCGCTCGACACGCTGGTCCGGCCAGGGCTGATCGAGGAGAACACCGTGGTGTCGGAGCTGATCGGCTCGGCACGCCGCCAGTCGACCCGGCTGGAGCGCCTCATCGACGACCTCCTGGTCGCCTCGCGGCTCGATCGGGGGACGATGAGGTCGACTTTGAGGCCGGTCAGCATCGTGGAC
Organism: Acidimicrobiia bacterium; assembly: GCA_035460965.1. Lineage (GTDB taxonomy): Bacteria > Actinomycetota > Acidimicrobiia > Spongiisociales > ZC4RG35 > DATHWB01. The sequence continues at coordinate 23,461 of DATHWB010000238.1, read as the reverse complement.
GTGGTCGACGAGGTGGTGCCGCTCGTGGCCTACGACCGGATTCGGGTGGACGTCGACCCGGACGACGTGATCGCCGCCGATCCGGACCAGTTCACGCAGGTCGTTCGGAACCTGGTGGAGAACGCCGTCAAGTACGGGGGAGGAAGCGACATCGATGTCTCCGTGGTTCGCGAGCACGGTGGACTGACGCTCGTCGTGGCCGATCACGGTCCGGGCATCCCGGCCGAGGACCGTGATCGGGTCTTCGATCGGTTCGTGCAGCTGCAGCGACCGGACCGCCGGTCGCAGGAAGGTTCCGGACTGGGGCTGGCCATCGTGAAGGCTCTTGTCGACGCGATGGGCGGTCGCATCGTCGTGGGCGAGACGCCCGGCGGCGGAGCCACGTTTCGGGTTTCGTTCCGGGCCGCTTCGAGCGTTGACCTCCGACCACTGACGGCGGGCACCGTCTGAGGTTCTCTCCGACCTGGGCTGTCCGGGGCGGTAGCGTTTCGCGGGTTGTGGACATCTTCCCCGGAACCCTGACGCTCGACGACGGCGAGCGTGTACCCGTGGACGTTGCCCTCGACGACGAGAACCTGACCCTGCGCACCGGTGGCCGAGCGATCGGAACGTGGCCACTCAAGTATTGCCGGGTGTCGCCCAGCGGCCGGGGGGCAGTTCTCCTGTCGCTCGACGGGGAGCGCACCGTCTTCGAGCCGGACGACATGGGTGGGTTCTCCACCATCGCGGCACAGCGATTTCGAGCATCGAGCCTGGCGGATCGAATCAGTGTCATCCGCGACGTACCCGCCATGGACGAGGACGGAGAGTCAGCACGCGACCAGGTCGACCGCCGAGAGCCGTGGTGGTCCGAGCGAATCCTCCGCCCGTTGCTGCTCGTCACCGTGGCACTCGGCATGGTGGCCGGGGTGGTGTGGTGGCAGGCGCGCGACAGTGACAGCCTCGAGCTCGCCGGCACGACGCTCACGGTGCCGACCACGCTGGAACCACCGCCCCCCTTGTTCGAGCAGACGCTGGCCCGGTTCACCGAGGAGTGGAATCTGGCCGCCAGCGCGTTCGGAGTGCCGGTACAGATCCGGGGGGTCCTGACCCCTGGGAGGTTCGAGTCACAGCTGACCCCGTTCGTGATCATGCAAGGTCGGACGGGGATCGACGGAACGATCGATTCGATCGTCCTGGTCATCGACCCGACCGGAGGCACCTCCGATGACGAGACGGCTCTGGCTTCGATCGGTGTGGCGTTGGCGGTCGCCAGCCCCGACCTTTCCCGCCAACAGCGGGGTGCCGTCCTGGCCGAGATGGGCTTGGCGGTTCGGAACCCCGACCTCACCGGTCTCGACGGAGCGGTCGAGGTCGGACCGGTTGCGTATGCGGTCCGGTACATCCCCGAGTTCCAGTCGTTGCTCTTCACCGTCAATCCTGCCTGAGCGGGCTTGGGTCGCTTTCGAGAAGCGAGTACCGTCCCGTACGGGCGAATACTCGTCCAACCCCCTGAATCGAGGTGAGTGATGCGCGCCGTCGTGTCCTACGCCGCCGGGATCCTCACGCTGCTGATGATCCTCGCTTCGGGTGGCGCCTGGAGTCTCACCGACGAGACCCGACTCCGCCCCGTCCAGCTGAACGCATTCCACGCCGAGTTCGCGTACTCGGCCGATCTCGTCACCCCCACGCCACCACTGGTCCGGGCTCTTCCGCCTGGGTGTGTCCTCGCCTACCCGGATGCGGCGTGTGCCGTGACCGCGGTGGCGGGCGGGCTCGATGTCCCGTTCGACGCCTACGACCTCGTTCCGGAGGCCATCGACTCGGTGGCCGACTGGCGTCCGCTCGTGGCGACGTACTTCGAGCCCCAGCACGTGGCTCGGGCGTTGCGGGTGATCGCCTGCGAGTCGCGCGGGCAGCCGGACGCCAAGAACCCGATCTCGACGGCGAGCGGGCTCTTCCAGCACCTCGCCAGCCTCTGGCCGAAACGATCCGCGGATGCCGGCTGGCCCGACAGCGATGTGTTCGACCCCGTCGCCAACGTCGCGGTGGCGGCGTGGCTGGTATACGAAGGAGGCGGTTGGGCGCACTGGTATCCGAGCGGCGGATGTTGGCGCTGATTCGATTTGACGCCGGTTCCCTGACCGCGCATCTCGAACCGGTTCTCTGACCTGCTGCCCTGAGACGGGCGCGTCGCGGTTTGGGCCGGTCGACCCAGGCGGAGGGCTTCAAGTCGACCGGGCCGCCAACCGATGCTTTTGGGGAGCAATGACCACCGTGAACAGACACAGCCCTTCCCACTCCGGACTGCTCGTCACCGGCAACGGTGACGGCCTGGACGTCGAACTCGAGTTGATCGGCGGACGCACCCTCCGGCTCAGCGCCGCCGGTGAGGAGATCGGCGCCTGGCCGGTGGACGAGTGCCACATCGAGCCGGACGTCTCCCGCGGCGATGCATTTCGTCTGCTGGTCGACGGTGACACGGCCGTCTTCACGCCCACTGATCCCATCCGGTTCCGTGCGTTCGCGGACCGTGTCGGAGCCGCCGAGGATGCTGCGCGCGAGGTGATCGGCGACGTCGACACACCGACGGTCCCGACCGCGTCGGTCGACGACCCGGTGGCATTCCTGTTCGGTTCCTCCCCGCCGCCGCCGACCCCCCAAACGCCGCACGTCGGGGTTCACCCGGATCCCGAAGTCGATCCCCTCCTCCGTCTCGAGCCTTCTATCGAGGAGGAGTCGGTGGTGGATCCGCTCGGCACCGCCGAAGCGGTCGAGTCGCTCGAGGAGGAGGGTGCACCGGGTGACGACCGGCTCTCCGACGACGGTGAAGTCGACTTCGATGACTTCGACGAGGGCGATGTCGGCTACGACATGTCGGTGGATCTCGTTGAGATGCCGGCGGGTGCAGAAGGCATCGTCGACGCGATAGTGGACGCGCCGACAGCGGATGCCGCCCCGGCCGTCGCCGCTCCGCCGCTCACCGACCCTTCGGTCGACGAGCTCGCAGCAGACGAGATGTCGGTCGACGAGCTTCCATCGGTCGACGAAGCCTCCGTCGACCAACCCCGGGTGGAGGGAGTCTCCGTCGACGAATCGTTGGATGGTGAATATTCGGTGGAGGAGGTCGGGTCGGACATTCGGGCTCGGTTCGGGACGGGGTCGGCTCTCGATCGGCTGTCTGAAGCGATCGGATCGTTGAAGGCATCCGGCGGCGAGGAGTACACGCTCGGCCCCAACACCGTCGCCGAGGACGTGATCGTCACCCAGCGCAGTCTGCGAGACAAGCGTCTCAGGGAGGTGGCGCGCGGCAAGCAGCTCAAGGTGGCCGCCATCACGATGTCGGTGGTGGGAGTTGTGACGCTTCTGGCCCTGCTCGCTCCTCAGGCCCTCGACTTCGTACGTAGCTACGAAGGCGGAGCAGAACTGCCGCCAACGCTTCCGGTCACCGAGACGACGGTGGTCGCCACCACCACGGTGGCGGACACCACCACCCCCACGATCGTCCCGGGCGATGCCACTCTCGACGACGCGGGGGGAGTCGGCTCACCGGGCGGCACGATCTTCGACAGACCTGCTCCCGAGTTCGTGGCGACGTGGAACGCCATCGGGGACCCCGTGTCTGCCGTGCTGAGGTTTGCGACGAACCCGCTTCTCGGGCCTTTCCAGCAGCAGTTCACCCCATACCTCAGGTTCGTCGGAGAGGTCGAGCCTGGCGGCACGGTCGCCGGGTTCTCGCTCGTGGTCGATCCGACCGGCCCGGCGGAGCACGACCGGCTGGGGATGCAGGCGCTCGGTGTCGCCATCGCCACCGTCGATCCCTCGCGGTCACCCGCCGGCCGCGCCTCGCTCCTGCTCGACCTCGGCCTCAATGTCCGTCAGCCGATTCTCGAGGGTATCGACGGGACGGTCACCGACAATGGCATCGTCTACCGGCTCGTCTACGACCCCGAGGCGATCCTGCTGACGTTCACGGTCACTCCTGCAGGTTGAGCGCGACGTCGGTCGTTCCCGGCTCCAGTCGCAACACCCGATCCTCGACCTCGACCGTCATCGGCGCCCCCTCGAGACCGAAGGTGATCCGGTCCGGTCGCAGGGTGATGCGCAGCAGCCGGCCGCGGTGCGGGAGGGCGACGGACATGTGGGTCCACTCGGACGGAAGGCGCGGGTTGAAACGCAAGGCACCCTCATGGCGCCGCAGGCCCAGGAAGCCGTGGACGAGGGCCTGCCACACCCCGCCTGCCGAGGCCATGTGCACCCCGTCGGTGGTGTTCCCGGCGAGGTCGGCGAGGTCCATGAACAAGGCGTGCACGAAGTGCTGCATCGCCTTCTCCTCGTAGCCGATCTCCGCCGCCATGATCGACTGCACACAGGCGGACAGCGATGAGTCGCCGGTCGTGATCGGGTCGTAGTAGTCGAAGTTTGCCTTCTTCAGTTCGTCACTGAACTCCTCACCGAGGAGGAAGTCGGCCAGTACCACGTCGGCCTGTTTCAGCACCTGGAACCGGTAGATGACGAGTGGATGGAAGTGGAGCAGTAGCGGGTACTTGGTGGGGGGTACCCCTTCGAAGTCCCACGGTTCCTTCTTGAGGAAGTCGTCGTCCTGGGGGGTGATCCCGAGGTCGGGATCGTGCGGGATGTAGATGGCGTCGGCGGCAAGCCTCCACCGCGTGATCTCGTCGTCGGCGATCCCGAGCCGCTCGGCCAGTGCCGACCACTGCTCGGGTCGTTCGTCGGCCATTCGTGTTGCGACCTCGGCGGCGTAGCGCATGTTCATCCTCGCCATGGCGTTGGTGAAGGCGTTGTCGTCGACCAGCGCCGTGTATTCGTCGGGGCCGGTGACACCGTGGATGTGGAACCGGTGGTTCCGGTAGAACCCGAGGTCTTCGAACATCCGGGCCGTCTCCACCGCGATCTCCACGCCGTGGTCCCACAGGAACTCCTCGTCACCAGTCGCCTCGACGTAGGTGCGGATGGCGTACGTCACGTCGGCGTCGATGTGGTACTGGGCGGTCCCTGCCAGGAAGTAGGCGGACGCCTCCTCGCCGTTGATCGTGCGCCATGGGAACAGCGCTCCACGCTGGGACAGCTCAGCCGCTCGGTGGCGGGCGGCGTCGAGCATGTGGTATCGGTGGAGGAGGATCTCCCTCGCCTTGTCAGGCAGCGCACGCGCCAGGAAGGGAAGGAGATAGATCTCGGTGTCCCAGAAGTAGTGGCCGTCGTACGCCTGTCCTGTCAGGCCCTTGGCGGGAATGGATCCGTCGTGGAGCTGGATGGCCGCCTGGAACATCTGGAAGAGCGTCCACCGGATCGCACGCTGGGTGTCGGCTGTCGTCCCGACCTCGATGTCGGCCCGGTCCCACAGCTCCGCCAGGATCTTTCCCTGGGCGGTCGCCAGGCCCTCGAACCCGAGTTCACGGCACCGGTCCAGGCCGGTCGACACGGAGTGGCGGTCAGCTTCGTCCGGTCGTTCCCCGCAGACGTGGTAGTGGGCGAACTTCTCGACGACGAACGGCTCGTCGGGCGCGACCTCGGTCTCGAAGCGATATCCGAAGTCGTCGGAGTCCCGAGTGAGCGTCACTTCCGCCGGTTCCGACAGCACGTGATCGATCGACGCGATGAGGCCGATCCTGCTGCGAGCGGTGACCCAGGCCTGTGAGAACCGCAGTCCGTCGATCGTCGCCGCTCTCGGTTCCAGCACCCGATGGGAGAACGACTGGGCGCGTCGGGGATCGTCCTCGGTCATGTCCTCGGCCTGGGTGCGATCCTGTCGGTTCACCATCCGCGAGGTCACCGCCACCCGGGCCGGGCGATCGACGTGAACCGTCACCGAGAATGCCGCCACTTCCCGGATCTCGAACGACACCATTCGCCGGAATGCCACGGTGGCCTTGGTCCCGGACTCGGCGGTGAACACCACCCTTCTCTCGAGGACTCCGCGACGGAAGTCGAGCCAGCGGCGTTGTGTGAGGTCGGGGAGCTTGTTGAGCGACAGCCGGGTGCCATCCACCTCCACGCGGATCGACGTCGCATCGGGCACGTTGACGATCGTCTGGCCGGTACGGGCCAGGCCATAGGCCGTCTCGGCATGGGTGATCGGCCACGTCTCGTGGAACCCGTTGACGAAGGTGCCGTGGAGGTGGACCGGGGTGCCTTCGTCGACCGTTCCGCGGATTCCTAGGTGGCCGTTCGACAGAGCGAAGATGGTCTCGGTGAGGTACAGGAACCGCGGAGCGAAGGACTCCTCGACGAGTGCCCACGGATCGTTCGGATAGACGTCGACAGGCAGGTCCGTCCGCTGGCGTCCGATCATCGTGGCGAAAGCCTAGGGCGAGTCAGGCCCGGTCGATCGACCTGCGGCGTCGGGTAGCAACTCTCCGAGATCACCGACCACCAGGTGGGCGCCGGCCGCCCGGAGCGCCTCGGCCTGCCCTTCCCGGTCGACGCCGACCACGAGTGCGAAGCCGCCCGCCACACCTGCCTGCACTCCCGACAATGCGTCCTCGACGACGACGGTTTCGCTTGGGGCCACCCCGAGCTCGGCGGCGGCGGCGAGGAACGTGTCGGGGGCCGGCTTGCCCGGAAGGTCGCGCTGGGCGGCGACGAGCCCGTCCACCACCACCGGGAACCGCGGCTCCAGGCCGGCGGCGCGCAGGACCCCTCTGGCGTTTGCGCTCGAGGACACGACGGCCACGGCCACGCCGGCCTCCTCGAGGTGGTCGAGGAGCGCTGCCGAACCCGGGTACGGATCGACGCCCTCCTCGTGGAGAACGGCGTTGAACTCGACGTTCTTGAGGTTGCCGATCCCGGCTTCCGACTCCAGGGATGGAGGATCGGTGGGGTCGCCCGCCGGCAGCTCGATGTCCCGCGACCGCAGGAAGCTGTGGACGCCGGCGTAGCGCGGCTTGCCGTCCACGTACTGCAGGTAGTCCTCCAGGGCGAACCGATCGGGCCGACCGAGCGCGGCGAGCACGCGGTCGAACGTCCGCGTCCACGCCCGCCGGTGGACCTCGGCGGTCGGCGTGAGCACGCCGTCGAGATCGAAGAGCACCGCCGCGTGTTCGTCGATCGGCCTCATCTGCGTCTCCTCGGTGGTGGTCGGAGGTGGTGCGCGACGCTACCGCTCGCCTCGGGCGCTGCGTCGTGCGAGATTGGTGCCATGCGCATCCTCATCGTCGAGGACGAACAGGATCTCGCTGCCGCGGTGCGGCGCGGATTGTCGCGTCGGGGCCACGCCGTGGACATCGTCGGGTCGGTGTCCGGGGCCGAGATGGCTCTGGCCACGTCGGCGCACGATCTGGTGATCCTGGACTGGAACCTCCCGGACGGGGCGGGGGTGGACCTCGCCGCCCGCATCAAGTCGGGCGAGGTTTCGACACTCGAAGGTGCGACCCCCCGCATCCTCATGCTCACCGCCCGCGACACCCTGGACGACCGCGTGCTCGGTCTCGACTCGGGTGCCGACGACTACCTCGTGAAGCCTTTTGCGTTCGCCGAACTGGAGGCCCGGGTGCGGGCGCTGCTGCGTCGCGACACGACCGCCTCCCCCGTCCTGGAACTGGCCGGGATCATCCTCGATCCCGCCCGATTCGTGGCCACGAGGGATGGCCGCGATCTCGGGCTCACGGCGAAGGAGTTCGCGCTCCTCGAGTACTTCCTGGCACATCCCGACGTGGTGTTGAGCCAGGAGCACCTGCTGGAGCACGTCTGGGACGAGATGGCCGACCCGTTCACCAACACGGTGCGGGTGACCATCTCGAACCTGCGCAAGAAGCTGGGGGACCCGCCGGTGATCGAGACGATTCCCGGTCGCGGCTACGTGGTGCGGGCTTGACGCCCGGCCCGGTTTACCTCCGGCTTACCGCGCGGCCGATAGCCTGACGCCTCGGATGGGACTACCTCCGATCGCCAAGTCGCTCCGCTTCCGCGTGTCGTGGATCACCTCCGCGGTGGTCTTCGGGATCGGCGGTCTGGCTCTGGGCGTCGTCTACCTGGCCGTGCTGGACACCGTGCGGGGACTCACCATGACCCAGCGCGTCGTCACCGGCGGCTACACCGTGGAACTGGACGGAACCACCCTGTTCTTCCCTCAGGTCGAAGAACAGCAGATCCGGACGCTCGAGAGCGTGGTCCGCGAGTTCATCCTCAACCAGGTTGCCGCCACGACCCTGGTCGTCGTCGCGGTGTTGTTTGTGCTCTCTGTGGTCGTCGGGTGGTTCGTGGCGGGTCGAGCGCTACGCCCGCTCACACGAATCACAGCCGTCGCCCAGGAGATCGAGGCCACCGACCTCACGCGCCGGATCGGACTGCATGGGCCGCCCGACGAACTGACCACGATGGCGGGAACCTTCGATGCGATGCTCGACCGGCTCGACAGGGCGTTTCGGGCCCAACGCGAGCTCCTCGCCAAGACCTCGCACGACCTCCGCACCCCCCTCGCCGTGATCCGCTCCAACGTCGAGGTGATGCTCGACGACCCCGATGCCACCGTCGGCGACTGGAGGGAGACGGGGGAACTCGTGTCGCGGGCGAGCGACCAGATGGGTCGAATGGTCGAGGAGTTGTTGGCGGTCGCCCGGCTCGAGGTGGGGGAGGTGCTGATGGTCGAACTCGACCTGGCGGACGTGGCGACGGCCGTGGCTCGCGACTGGGAGGCACGGGTGGAGTCGGCGGGTGTGCGCGTCGAGGTCGACGCTCTACCCGCCGTGGTCGAGGGCGATCGAGCCACCCTCGACCGGGCGGTCGGGAACCTGGTGGAGAACGCCCTCCGGATGTCCCCGAAGGGAGCGGTGATCAAGATCGGTACCGGCACGACCCTGGGCTGGGTCTACTTCGCCGTCGCCGACAGGGGCCCCGGGATCGATCCGGACGTCGTGCGCGGGACCGCCGACGGTCGCGGTCTCGGCCTTCCGATCGTGCGCGAAGTGGCGAGGCTCCATCACGGCCGTCTCACCGCCGATGCCAGGACCGGAGGGGGCTCGGTGCTCGTCCTGTGGATTCCCGCCACAGCCATGACCGCGACGCCGACGCCGCCGATCGAGGCTTTACCGGCCGTTTACCGGGGGTGAGGTATCGATGGTGTCGACTTTGCACAACCGCCGCCAGGAGTTGGAATGCTTGACATGGACACGGTGAACTCCGAGACGAAGCCTGATCGCCGCGACGATGCTCCGTCGCGGGTCCTGATGCTCTTCGCCGTGCTCACCGTCTTCGCGGCGGGATGGGGCATCGGATGGCTCGCCGGTCCGGCGCCGGTGGAGGAGACACCGGTGACGACCACAAGCGCCTCACCGACCACCACCACGGTGCCCGAAACGGAGACCGCCACAGACGAGGTCATCCTCCCGCCGGACAACACCACGCCACCCGCCGACCCGGTCACCGGTGCGCTCGTCAGCGGCAACTCGGACGAACCGGTGGCGGATGTGGCGCAGGCTCTGCTGCCCTCGGTCGTTCAGATCATGCTGCCCTCGGGCGGGCTCGGCAGCGGTGTGATCTACGACAGCAACGGTCGGATCCTCACCGCCGCCCACGTCGTGACCGGCGTCGATGCGGTCCTCGTGCGTTTCGCCAACGGCGACCGCGTCCCCGGAAGGGTCCTCGGGAGCGACGATGCCAACGACATCGCTGTCGTCGAGGTCGATCACACCGGGTTGCCGGCGGCGCCGCTGGCGCTCGACGACGATCCGCGACCCGGACAACTCGCCATCGCACTCGGATCACCATGGGGGCTGGATTCGACGGTGACGTCGGGCATCATCTCAGCGGTCGATCAAGCCATCCAGGGTCCCGACCGGTTGCTGCGCCTCATGCTCCAGACCGACGCGTCGATCAACCCCGGCAACAGCGGCGGGCCGCTCGCCGATCGGTACGGGCGCATCGTCGGCATCAACGTCTCCATCTACACCGCCAGCGGGGCGAACGACGGCGTCGGTTTCGCCGTCCCCATCGAGCGTGCCTACCGCGTGGCTCGAGCGCTCGTGGAGGGTGGGGAGTTCGATCCCGGGTTCCTCGGTGTCACCATCGATGCGACCGCCACGGGTCGTGCCGGTTCGGTGATCACATCGATCTCGCCCGGTTCCGCCGCCGCCTCCGGCGGACTTCAGGTCGGGGACATCGTCGTCGCCGTCGACGGCGATCCGATCGGCGACTACACCGATCTGGCGGCCGTGATTCGCAACTACGCCGCCGGCGACACGATCGAGCTCGAGGTCGATCGCGACGGCGAGCGGCTCGTCCTCACCGCCGTGCTCGGATCCCGTCCGCCCGAAGGCTGATCGAGACCGCTAGCGTGGTGGTCGACCGCTCCTCGTGGGCGGTGCCGTCGGCAACAGCGAAGTCCGGAACCAACCGGCGCTGTCCCGCAACTGTGAGGCCTTCCGGGGCCGAGCCAGGTCGCCTGGTGCCACGGCGCAGACGAAGCCTCGGATGAAGGTGTGGTCCGCCGGCGGGACCCCGCCGTCGACTCTCTTCATCCTCCGACCCAGGAGGATGGGATGTTCAGGACTCGCGTGTCGGTGACGACACTCGTCGTGGCCCTCGCGGCGGCCGCATGCGGTGGTACGGCCACGACTTCGACCGATCCACCCGACACGGCGGCAGGAACATCCAGCGCTTCCTTCCCCTACACGGTCGAGTCCGGAGGCGTTCGCACCGTCGTGGCTTCCCAGCCCGTAGCCATCGTGTCGCTCTCACCGACCGCCACCGAGATGCTGTTCGCCATCGGGGCCGGCCCACAGGTGGTGGCGGTCGACGAGTACTCCTATCACCCGCCCGAGGCTCCGGTCACCGACCTCTCCGGGTTCACCCCGAACCTCGAGGCGATCGCCTCGTACGGACCCGACCTGGTGGTGGTCAGCGACGACATCGACGGTATCGCCTCGGCACTCGACGAGGTCGGCATCCCGGTGCTCGTGCTCCCGACGGCGACCATGGTCGATGACGCGTACCGGCAGATCCGGGTGCTGGGAGGCGCCACCGGCCGGGTGGAGGAAGCCGAAACACTCGCATCCGACATGCAGGCGGAGATCGAGGCCCTGGTCGCCGGTGTGGCGGGGTCGCCCGGCCCCCTGACCTATTACCACGAGCTCGGGAGCGACGGTGGGGGATCCTTCTACTCGGTGACGTCATCGACGTTCGTGGGCGAGGTCTTCGGTGCGTTCGGACTCGAGAACGTCGCCGACCCGGCCGATGTCGACGGGTTCGGCTACCCGGTCCTGTCGGTCGAGTTCATCATCGACGCCGACCCTGACCTGATCTTCTACACCAGTTGCTGCGGCGACACTCCGGAGACGATCTCCGCCAGACCCGGATGGGATTCGATCGAGGCCGTGCGGTCCGGGGCGCTGTACGAACTCGACGACGACCTCTCGTCGCGATGGGGGCCACGTCTCGTCGAGTTCTTCCGCATCGTGGCGGAGGCGCTGCGCCGATGACCACCGCTCCGTTCGGTCCGAGCCGGGTGCGTCCGGTATTGGGACTGGGGTCGCTGCTGGCGTTGCTGCTGGCCGTCGCCGTCGGCGTACTCGTGGGGCCGGTGGGGCTTCCGGCGGGAACCGCCGTCCGAGCGTTGTTCGACTGGGTGCCAGGGATCGACGGATCCGGGATCTCTGCGGCCCATCACAGCATCCTCTTCTCATGGCGACTGCCGAGGGTGGTGCTCGGCGCGCTGGTGGGGGCATCCCTCGCCATGTCGGGTGCGGCCTATCAGGGCGTCTTCCGCAACCCCCTCGCCGATCCGTACCTGCTGGGGGCTGCCGCCGGTGCCGGTCTCGGTGCCACAGTGGCCATCGTCAACGGTGCCCGCGGGGCGATCGGGCTGGCCGCCTTCGCCGGAGCCCTCTTCGCCGTCGTCGTGGCGTACGGATTGGGGCGGGCAGCCGGTGGTCGGTCCGGTGCGGCGATCATCCTTGCGGGTGTCGCCGTCGCCGCCTTCCTGACCGCGACCCAGACGTATCTGCAGCAGCGCAACACCGACAACCTGCGAGAGGTCTACGTCTGGATCCTCGGCCGTTTGTCCACCAACGGGTGGGGGGACGTGTTGTCTCTCCTGCCCTACGCGGTGGTGAGCGGAGTGGTGATCTTCCTCCTGCGGCGTCACCTCGACGTGCTGTCGGTGGGAGAAGACGAGGCAGGTGCGTTGGGGATGCCGGTGGCCCGGGTCCGCCTGATCCTCGTGACCGCGGCCACCCTTGCCACGTCCGCCGCAGTGTCGGTGAGCGGTCTGATCGGGTTCGTCGGCATCATCGTTCCTCACGTGGTGAGGCTCGTCGCCGGATCGAGCTACCGCGTCGTCATCCCGCTGTCGATGATGTTCGGAGCGGCATTCATGGTCGTGACCGACCTCGGAGCGCGCACGATCATGAGCCCCGCGGAGTTGCCCATCGGCGTCGTCACCGCATTCCTGGGAGCACCCTTCTTCCTGCTCGTGCTTCGTCGTTCCCGAAGGGCACTCGAATGAGCGCGCTGTCCCTGACGGGTGTCACCGTGATGGCGGGGGGCGGGCCGATCGCCCGCGAGGTCGGACTCGACGTCGAGCCGGGTTCCTTCGTGGGCATCGTCGGCCCGAACGGCGCCGGCAAGACCACGGTGCTGCATGCGGTGGTCGGCGTCGTCGAGTCGCTCGGCAGGATCGAGATCGGCGGGAGGCCGGTCGAGGCCATGAGCAGGGCGGAACGCGCCAGAGCGGTGGCGCTGGTACCGCAACGGCCGGTCGTGCCGCCAGGCATGACCGTGGCCGACTACGTCCTGCTCGGTCGCACCCCGCACCTCGGCTTGCTGGCGTCCGAGTCCGTCGAGGATCTGCGGGCAGCCGAGACCGCGCTGCAGACCCTCGACGTGACCGGTATGGCAGACCGGATGCTCTCGTCGCTGTCGGGTGGTGAGGTGCAGCGGGTGGTGCTGGCCAGGGCGCTGGCGCAGGGATCGCCGCTGCTCCTGCTCGACGAGCCGACGGCAGCCCTCGACGTCGGACACGCCCAGCGGGTGTTGGGTCTCGTCGACGAGATGCGGCGATCGTGCGGGCTCACTGTCGTGGCCGCCATCCACGACCTGACGCTCGCCGCTCAGTTCTGCGATCGTCTGGTGATGATGGCGGCCGGATCGGTCGTGGCGCACGGGCGGCCGGTGAGCGTGCTCACCGAGTCCACGATCCGCGACCACTACGGAGCGACGGTACGTGTGCTCGACGACGGTGACGGGCGCGTCGTCGTCATCCCGATCCGGGCATCCGAGGAACACGGCACGAGTCTGCGGGAGGTCCGATGAGCGAACGAGGTGATGTACCCCCGGTGACGCCGCCGGCCAAGGCCAGCGTGCGCAAGCCCTCGCTCGTCGTCGTCAACACCGGAGACGGCAAGGGCAAGAGCACGGCCGCGTTCGGCATCATGATCCGAGCCGTGGCTCGGGGGTGGAAGGTCGCCGTCATCCAGTTCCTCAAGTCCGGGGACTGGAAGGTGGGGGAGGAGGAAGTGGGTCGCCGGTTGGGAGTCGACTGGTGGGCCCTCGGCGACGGCTTCACCTGGGATTCGGAGGAACTGACAGAGTCGGAGGCGGTCGCCCGGCAGGCTTGGGCGTTCGCAGCGCAGACCATCGCTTCGGGGGAGTACCGCATGGTGATCCTCGACGAGCTCACGTACCCGATGAATTGGGGGTGGATCGATCCGGCCGAGGTGATCGAGGTGATCGCCAACCGCCCCCCGTCGGTGAACGTCGTGGTCACCGGGCGCGACGCCTCTGACGAACTGATCGCGCTCGCCGACACGGTCACCGAGATGGTCAAGGTGAAACATCCCTACGACCAGGGCGTGATGTCCCGCCGCGGTATCGACTACTGATGGGATACACGTTCCTGACGGGCGGGGCGCGCAGCGGCAAGTCGGCCGCCGCGGTCCGCCGAGCGTCCACCGCCCCGGCCGTGACGTTCGTCGCACCCGCAGAGGCCCGGGACGAGGAGATGCGCACTCGAATCGGCCGACATCGGGCGGAGCGCCCGTCGGAGTGGAGCACGGTGGAGGAGCCGATGGAGCTGGCGCAAGCAGTCCGGGCCGCCGATCCGGCCGCCTTCCTCGTCGTCGACTGCCTCACCCTGTGGTTGGCGAACATCCTGCACTGGGACGACGACCGGATCGCAGCGGCGACCGACGAGCTGGTGACGGCTTTGCTCGATCGTCCGGGCGACGCGGTCGTCGTGTCGAACGAGGTGGGGGACGGAATCGTCCCGATCGATCCGCTGACGCGCCGGTACCGCGATCTGCTGGGGGGCACCAACACGACTCTGGCGGCGGCGGCGGACGAGGCCTATCTGGTGGTGGCGGGGCGGCTGCTGCGATTGGAGGTCCCTTCGTGGTGATCGCATCGTTGGTGGCCGACCTGGAGCGAGCGCCGGCTCCCGACGAACTGCACCGCCAGGCGGTCGTCCAGCGGGCTGCCCGAACGCTGCGACCGCCTGGCGCTTTCAGTCGACTCGACCCGCTGGCGGCCTGGCTCGCCGCATGGCAGCGAACCGACGTGCCTGCGGTTGCCCACCCTGCTCTGGTCCTCGCCGCCTCCGATCACGGAGTGGTCTCCCGCGGGGTCACGTCGTACCCGTCGACCGTGACCGCCGCCATGGTGGATGCCATCAGGGCGGGAGTGGCGACCTCGGCGGTGTTGGCCGAACGTCTCGGAGTGACGCTGAGGCTCGTCGATGCCGGCGTGGGTCATCCGACTGCCGACATCGTCGAGGCCGACGCGCTGTCGCTCGAACGTTTCGAGCACCTGGTGACGATCGGCCGGCGCACGGTGGCAGAGCTGAACGCCGACCTGGTGGCGGTCGGCGAGATGGGAATCGGCAACACGACCGCCACCGCGGCGGTGGCCGCCGCCCTCTACGGAGGTGACACGGACGCCTATGTCGGGCGGGGGGCGGGACTCGACGACAGCGGCATGGAGGTCAAACGGCAGGTGGTGCGGGATGCGGTGGCACGGGTGGGGCAGACGTCCCCGCTGGAGGTCCTCCGCCGTCTGGGGGGTGCGGAACACGCCGTGTTGATGGGGGTCGTCGCCGAGGCCCGCCTCCGGTCGATCCCGGTTCTGCTCGACGGGTATGTCACATCGGTGGTGGCGGCCGTCATGCATGCCGTGGTCGCCGGCAGCACCGAACACTGTCTGGCAGCACACCTCTCGACCGAGCCAGGGCACCGCCTGGTGCTCGATCGACTCGGTATGACGCCACTGCTCGACCTCGGTATGGGGCTGGGAGAGGGGTCGGGAGCGCTGGTGGCGCTGCCGATCGTCCGCTTGGCGGCGGCCGCAGTCGTCGACGTCGCCACATTCGAGGAGTGGGGTCTGGCGTGAGAGGGCTGTTCGACGCGATGGCGTTCCTGACCCGGTTCCCCGTACCGTCCGCAACGAGCGAACTGCGTCCGGCCGCGGTCCCGTGGTTCCCGGTGGTCGGACTGTTGGTGGGCGCGATCGGAGGCCTCGTTCACTGGGCTGTGGCGGCGGCGGTCGGACCGATGCTGGGAGCCGTCGCGGCGGTGGCCGCGGCAGTGGCGGTCACCGGGGCGTTCCACGAGGACGGCCTGGCGGACACCTTCGACGGGTTGTCGTCGATCCGACCGGTCGATCGTCAGCTGGCGATCATGCGCGACTCACGTCTCGGTACGTTCGGCGTGGCCTCACTCGTCCTCGTGCTGGGGGCGAGGGTCGTGCTCGTGTCCGGATTCACGCCGGGTGCGCCCACCGTCCTGGCGCTGGCATGGGCGCACGCGCTCTCCCGCGGCGCGGTGGTGGTGGTGATGGCGTTCGCCAGGCCCGTGGCGGCGGGCGTCGGTGCCGATCACGTCCACCGGATGCCGCGACCCGCCACCCTCGCCGTCGCAACGGCTGTGGCCGCCGCGGGTTGGTTCGTCGGGGTCGACGGATGGTGGATTGCGCCGATACTCGCCGTCACCGGTGCTTCGACGATCTGGGTGTGGGCGCATCGGCGCATCGGGGGAGTGACCGGCGACGTCCTCGGAGCGTGTCAGCAGTTCGGGTTGCTCGGGGCGCTGGGGGCTCTCTCGGCATGACGGTCCTGATCTCTTTCGTGCGCCACGGTCAGACGGCCTGGAACGCCGAACGACGACTGCTGGGGTGGACCGACCTCCCCCTGGACGAGATCGGCAGAAGTCAGGCGGTCGAACTCGGTGCTCGCATAGAACGGGCCGCCTACGACGCCGTGTGGGCGTCGGATCTGCGCAGGGCAGTGGAGACCGCCCGATTGGCCGGCTGGGATCCGACTCTCGACGGCAGGCTCCGCGAGATCGACTTCGGATCACTGGACGGCTTGGTATGGAGTCAGCTCGAGCCGGCACTCCGAGACGAACTGGCCGCCTTCGACGGTTTCGTCGCCCCCGGAGGGGAGTCGACGGAGCACTTCGTCGAGCGGCTCGTGGGCTTCCTCGACGGCCTGCCGGCAGGATCACACCTGGTCGTGACTCATGGGGGCGTCATCCGGGCGGTGACACGCCTGTGCGGCGCTCCCGGTGCGTTCCCTGACCACGCCGCGATCCACACGGTCAACTGGTCTCGGCGGCTCCTCGTGGACGTTCAGACTCCGACGACCTGAGATCGGCGTTCGAGAAGGACGACGTCGACCCACTCGCCGTTGACCCGGCCGATCCGCTCGCGGACGCCGACGATCCGGAACCCGGCCGCTTCGTGGATGTGGATGCTGACCTGGTTCGTGTCGAACACCTGCGCCTGCAGCGTCCAGAAACCCGCCTCCTCGGATGCCGCCACCAGTTCTTCGAGCAGTCGCTTGCCCACCTTCTTGCCGCGGGCGTCCTCCGCCACGTAGATCGAGAGTTCGGCCACGCCGCCGTACGCGCACCGGCCGGACACCGGAGTCAGCGCCGCCCACGCCACGACCTCGCCGTCCTCTTCGGCCACGACGCGGCAGGCGTCGAGGTGGGCGGCGTCCCAGGCCATCCACGAGGGAGCGATGGTGTCGAGGGTGGCGGTACCGGTGGCGATCCCGTCCTCGTAGATCCGGTGGATGGCCGGCCAGTCGGTCGGTGCCATGGCGCGAACGTAGGGCATGTCGTGCTGAAGATTAGGGGTACGCGACCGGTTCGCCGGCCGACCTGTCCGGCGAGCGACCTCTCGCCGAACCCGGACCCCGGGAGGGGCCGGTGGGTTCCGGTGCTCTTGCCGAACATTGACACGGGGGGCGCCGGACGGGGAAGATGGGGCGATGTTCCTCGTCGGATCCCTCGCGGCCGGTCCCGTGGCCGAGATGATGACCCGGCTGGGCATCCGCCTCGAGTTCCTGGTGCCGGTGGTGGCGATCCTCTCGATGGGGGCGGGCATCATCGTCGCCCGGTTCAGCCACCGGGGTCGCTGAACTCCACGCCCACGTAGCAGTCGATCAGGCGCGAGAAGGGGTTCCACTGCCAGCCGTACTTGTCGGCGAGCGCCCGCTCCGCGACGATCGCCTCGTCTTCGTCGAGCAGGCGAGCACTTCCGTGCCGGTACTCGGCCCGCTCCAGTCCCCGGTAGTTCGCGGCGGCGTATCGCACGCTCGGGTTGGACCGGATACGACGGACCTTGCCGGAGTCGCGGTGGGTTCCGAAGACGAAACCGCCGCCGTGGAGGGCGAACCAGACCGGTGTGGCGACTGCTTCACCGGATCGGCGGAAGGTCTGGACGCTCATGAAGCGCTCGTGTTCCAGGCCCTGCACGTCAGGGCCTCCGGGCGGCGGCGAGTTCGAGCAGTCGCATGGCGCCCTCGCCCATCACCGAGAAGCGCTCGTCCGCCGTCTGGCCCCGCAGCCAGCGGATGTAGATCTGCTGGAGGACCACGGCGAGCTTGAACGTGCCGAACACGACGTACCAGTCGACCCGGTCGAGGTCGAAGCCGGATCGGCCTGCGTAGCGTTCGATCGCCTCCGCCCTCCGCATCCACCCCACGGTGAACGTCGGCATCGTGTTCAGCGAGGCGGGTGCCTCCCCGGGGTCGTACCAGACCGACATCAACGTTCCCAGGTCGGCGAGGGCATCGCCCCTGGTGCACATGTCCCAGTCATACACCGCCACACACGTGCCCGGATCGTCGAAGGCGACCGCCAGGTTGTCGAGGCGCCAGTCGTTGTGGAGGAGGGTGGTCGGTCCCGGCGGTGGCAGGTGGTCGATGAGCCAGCCGGACAGCTCGGTGGCGAGTGGGACGTCCTCGTGCTTCGCCTTGTCCCAGCGAGCCGTCCACCCCGTCACCTGCCGTTCCATGAAACCCTCGGGGTGACCGAGATCGGCGAGCCCGGCGGCGGCCGGGTCGACGTGGTGGAACTCGGCGAGGGTGTCGACGACGACTTCGGACAGCGCCCGGTTGGCGCTCGGGTCGTCGCCTGACCCGAACTCGGGCGGCACGACTCCCTGGACGACGATGCCGTGGAGTCGTTCCATCACGAAGAACGGGGCACCGATCACCGATTCGTCGTCACAGAACACGTGTGCCCGGGCTGCCAGAGGGAATGCCCGCCACAGCGTGGAGAGCACCCGATACTCCCTGCCCATGTCGTGGGCTCCCGGTGCCACCGGTCCCAGCGGCGGGCGGCGCAAGACGTACTCTTTGGCGTCCTCTCCCTCGCCGAACCTGAGCAGGTACGTGAGGTTCGCCTTTCCCCGGGAGAACTGGCGAACGTGGAGGGGGGCCTCGGCACCCGGCAGCTGGCCCCGCAGGTACTCGTGGAGTCGGGTCACGTCGAACCGCTCGTCCGGTCGTACTTCGATGTGTTCCGGCAGTGGCTGGTCGCTCACGAGGCGGGAGGGTACCCGGGGTGCCCGGTACGCTCGATCGATGCCGGAAAAGCGCGTGATCGATCCGACGGCGGTGGAAGCCACCGACGCCTACAAGCTGTTGATCGGACTCGTCGTTCCCAGACCGATCGGCTGGATCGGCACCGTGGACGCGGAAGGAGCCAGGAATCTCGCTCCCTTTTCCTTCTTCAACGCGGTCGCCGCCACCCCTCCCACCGTGATGTTCTCTCCGCTCACGTCGCAGGGAGCGGAGAAGGACACCCTGCGGAACGTGAAGGCAACTGGCGAGTTCACCGTGAACATGGTGTCAGACGACCTCGCCGAGGCCATGAACGCCACGTCCGGCCGATACCCGCCGGAAGTGGACGAGTTCGCGCTAGCCGGCCTGACCGCGGTCGAGGGAGTCGTCGTGGCGGCACCGATGGTGGCGGAGGCGAGGGCGAACCTGGAGTGTCGGGTCACCCGGCTGGTCCCGGTGGGGCGGCCGCCGATGGACGCCACACTGGTGATCGGTGAGGTGGTCGCCTTCCACGTCCGGGAGGATCTGCTGGACGGGACGAGGGTCGATCAGGCCGGCCTCGATCTCATCGGGCGCATGGGAGGACCCAACTACACCCGCACCCGGGACACCTTCGGAATGGAACGCCCCGGCTGACAGCGCGCGCCCGTACCCAGGGTTCCTCGGTACGCCGGCGTACTTTTCAGCCCACAGAACGGGGCTGCAACCGGTTCAGCGGGAGGACAGATCCCGGCGGTCCGTACACTTCCCCCGTGCTGTACCTCCACGATCCGGACGAGCTCGGCGATCTGCTTCCCGACGGGGAGCCGTCGTTCCGCGCGGATCAACTCCGCGAGTGGCTCTATGCCCATCCGGCCCTCACCACCGAGGAGATGACGAATATCCCGGCCTCGCTGCGTCGGCAGTTGGCCGATGGGCTGTGGCCGTTCACGGTGGACGTCGAGCAGACCGGCGATCAGGGCCGCACGGTCAAGTGGCTGTTCCGGGCCAACGATGGGGTGGGAATCGAAGCCGTGCTCATGGGATACCCGGACCGCACGACCCTGTGCCTGTCCAGTCAGGCGGGTTGCGCGCTCGCTTGCACCTTCTGTGCCACCGGCCAGTACGGATTCGAGCGGAACCTCGAAGCGGGTGAGATCGTCGCCCAGGTCGCCTACGCCCGGGCCTTCCTGGCGGCGTCCGGACTCCCCGGGTCTCCTTCCACGCTGACCAACGTGGTCTTCATGGGGATGGGAGAGCCGCTCGCGAACTTCGACCGGGTGCGCGAAGCACTGCGGCGGATGATCGAGGTGATGGACCTCGGTGCTCGTTCGATCACCGTCTCGACGGTTGGCATGGTCCCCGGGATGCGGCGCCTGGCGGCGGAGCCGTGGCAGGTCAACCTGGCGGTGAGCATCCACGCCGCCGATGACGACCTTCGCTCCCAGCTGGTGCCGCTCAACCGGCGCTATCCCCTCGCCGAGGTGGAGGCGGCTGCTTCGGAGTACTTCGAGCGCAAGGGGAGACGGGTGTCGCTGGAGTGGACGATGATCGACGGAGTCAACGACACCGTGGACCAGGCGCGCAAGCTGAGCGCGCTGGCGCGGCGCATGCACGCGCACGTGAACCTGATAGCCCTCAACGCCACCCCGCTGTCACCGATGCGCCCATCGCCTGCCGACCGCATCACCGTCTTCGCCGAGTTGTTGAGGTCCGAGGGCGCCAACGTGACCGTGCGCAACACTCGGGGAGCGGACATCGATGCAGCGTGCGGCCAACTGCGCGCACTGGAGGCACCGCGCCGCAACCGTCTCCACGTCACTTCGGCCTGATCGACGCCTCCCGGGCCGCCGGGCACGCGGGGAACTCGGTGCCGTTCTGACTGGTGATCTTCAGGCGTGGGCGGAAGCCGCCGCCACCCATGCCGCTGCCCGCCCTTCCGGTGCGCCGGTGATCTCGGCGAGGCGCGCCGGTGTGGCGCCGGCCACGTCGGCGAAGGTGGCGATTCCGGCATCACGCAACCGGCCGGCGAACACGGGTCCGATGCCGCTGATCTCGGTCAGGTCGTCGCCTGTCTCGAGCGCCGGGGGGGCCGGCACGACCTTGAATCGGGGCGGCTCGGGGTCCTGTGGCGCGGCGATCGACACCAGGCGGTCCCGCATCGCCCAGAGGATGGCGAGGGCCCCTCCGACGAATCCGATGATCTTTCCGATTCTGTTCACCCGGCGCATCGTAGCGGCGACCACCCCGGGGCAGGGCGAGCGGTAGCTTCGTGTTGCACCCCCGACGAGGAGTTCCATGCAGGTCGACTACTACCTCCCACCGTCCACGCCGCCCCGGGCGGTGCCCGGCGAGGCACAGCGCATCGCCGCCCTCGGCTACGACGGGCTCTTCAGTGCCGAGACGGCCCATGATCCGTTCATACCCCTGGCGTTGGCATCGAACGCCGTCCCGGAGCTCACACTCGGCACCGCCATCGCGGTGGCGTTCCCCCGCTCACCCATGATCACCGCCCAGGTGGCGTGGGACCTCGCCTCGATGTCGGGTGGGCGGTTCATCCTCGGGCTGGGCACCCAGGTGAAACCGCACATCGTCCGGCGATTCGGAGTTCCCTGGACCACGGCCACGGCTCGTCTACGCGACTACCTGGGCGCACTGAGAGCGATCTGGTCCTCCTTCCAGACCGGCGAGCCCCTGCGCTACGACAGCGACGAGTACCGGCTGTCGCTCATGACGCCGTTCTTCGATCCCGGACCGATCGACCATCCGGAGGTGCCGGTGGCGATCGCCGGGGTGGGGCCCGGGTTGGCGCGGCTGGCCGGGGAGCGGTGCCAGGGTTTTCATGTCCACCCGTTCCACACCGTCCGCTACCTCGACGAGGTGGTCATCCCGCAGGTGCGGGCCGGGGCGATCCAGGAGGGGAGGGATCCGGCGTCGATCGACCTCATCTCGACGGTGTTCGTCGTCACCGGTCGGGATGAGCGCGAGATGGCCGACTCTCTCGCTGCGGCCAAGCAGCAGATGGCGTTCTACGCGTCGACTCCGAGCTATCGGATCGTGCTCGACACCCATGGGTGGGATTTCGGGGACGAGCTGAATCGGATGAGCCGGCGGGGCGAGTGGGATCGCATGGCCGACGTCGTCCCCGACGCGGTGGTCGCCGAGGTGGGCATCGTCGCCGAGCCGGGGCGGGTCGGACCTGCGATCCGGGAGCGATACGCCGACCGGCTGGCGCGAGTCGGCTACTACACGCTCGACGGTGCCCCCACGCTGTCGGACGACGAGCTGGCGTCGATGGTGGCAGCGACCCGCTGAGGCGGGAGGGTCACCAGACCGCGGCGGCAGTCGTGTCGACGCGCGGGTCGGCCGCCGCGGTCCGCAGCCCGGTCTCGTCCAGTTCGATCAGCGACACCGGACCCCAGCCCGGCATCCTCTCGGCCTGCACCCGGACGCTGTGTCCTCGCCGGGCCAGGCCTTCCACCACCTGCGGCGAGGTTCCCGACTCCACTTCGACAACCGACTCGGCGGCGCCGATCTCCGAGATCGTCCAGCGCGGGGCATGCTGGGCCATGCCGGGCGTTCGCCCTGCCCCGAAGACCAGTGCTGCCACCTGTGCCACCAACTGGGGTTGTTGGTGACCGCCGCGGGTTCCGAGCACCGCCCGCAGCCGCCCTCCCGACGTCCACAGAGACGGAGACAGGGTGTGCAGCGGGCGCTTCCCGGGTGCGATCTCGTTGGGATGTCCCGGACGGAGATCGAATCCGCCGCCCCGGTCATGCAGCACGAAGCCTGCGCCTCCGGCTCCGAACCCGGATCCGATCCCGCGGAAGTTGGACTGGATGAACGAGACTCCCATTCCTTCCGCATCCACGGTGCAGAGATAGGAGGTCCCTCCCGGTCTGGCGGAGGGCGCCTTGCGAACCGACGCCCGCTCGAGGTCGATGTCGCGGGCGAATCGTTCCAGCCGGTCGGCGGAGAGGAGTTCGTGATCGGGGAGGGGCGTGTGGGCCGGATCGGACACGACGTCGTCCCTTTCGGCCACGATCGCTCGATACGACTCGATGAGGAGATGTGCCCAGTGAGGAGACGCAGGGTCTTCACCGGGACCCATCGACTCGAACAGGTGGAGTGTGGCCAGTGTGAGGTAGCCCTGACTGTTGGGCGGGATGGTCCAGCCGGTGACCCCAAACACGTCGAGCGACAGAGGGGTGACCCAGTCGGGGGAGTATGCCGCGACGTCCTCGGCGGTGATCATCCCGCTCACTGCATCGCTGATCGCCTGCGCCACGCTCCCCTCGTAGATCGCCGTCGGTCCCTCCTCGGCGACTCGTTCGAGGGTGTCGGCCAGATTGGGGCGGCGGACCCGGTCGCCTCGGCGAGGCGGTCGGCCGTCGACCAGGAGCTGCGCCCCCTGCTCGTGCTCGGAGAGGAATCGGGCCATGCGAGTCGTCGCCCGGCTGTACTCCGTGGACGCCGGGAATCCCTCCCTGCCGAGTGCGATGGCGGGAGCGAGAAGTTCGCCCATCGGCAACCGACCGTGTCGATCGTGCAGCTCGAACCATCCGGCCACACACCCGGGGATCGTGACCGCCGCCGGGTGGTGCTGTGGGATGGCGGTGAGTCCGTCCTCCCGTAGCGCCGCCGCCGATGCGTTGGACCCGGCCCACCCAGACGAGTTCAGCGCGCTGACAGCCGTCCCGTCGTGGA
>DATHWB010000237.1:0-9401 GCA_035460965.1 Acidimicrobiia bacterium | reverse complement strand
AACCCGGTGATCATCTTCCAGAGAATGGACGGCTCGGATGGGGCCCGGCGACGCCAACGCGACCGAATCCGTCTGGTGTTGAACGTACCGCACGACCAACTCCAGCACCGGATCTCCACCGCCGTCGCCGCCGGTGGAGAGGTCGTGGACACGACTCCCGGCCGGACGCGGCTGGCGGACCCTGAGGGCAACGAACTCGATCTCGTCAGCGAGCCCTGATCGACTCCCGATCGATCAGGGAGTGGAAGACCGAACCGGTATCCGAAGCTCTGGATTCTGTCTCATTCGCCTGGTACTGTGATCGAACAGATGTTCGATGTTCTCACCCACGATGTCGCCACCATCGACGCCGAGCTCGATACCGAGTTCGAGCTTGCGTTGGCCGCCGCGCTCGAGGCCGACCGACACACGCGACCCGATGTTGAGGACGCCTTCGTACTGCGCCTGATGGACCAGTGGTTCAGCGAACCCATGCCACTCCCGTGCGACCTCGAAGCGCGACCGGTGGACGGGAGGTTGGCGGAGCTGTTGTGCGCCCTCGACCCCGGCGAGCTCTCCGAGGCGGATCGCGTCCGGTACGTGAAGGCATCCGAACGGCTGGTGGCGGCGTTCCAGGCGAGGACCCTGGAGGCGATCACCACCATCCATGACGCCTACCGGGGCCTCGATATCGATGCAGAGGAGGACGCCTTCGACGGTGCGGTGTTCGAACTGCGCGGCGCATTGCGGTGGACCCGGAGGGCAGCAGAATCCGAGGTGGAGTTGGCGACCGACCTGACGCACCGGCTTCCGTCGGTGCTCGAAGACCTGCGCTGCGGACGGATCGACCGACGTCGCGCCCACGTCATCGTCGATGGCACCGCTCATCTCACCGTCGCCCACGCCCGACTGGTGGCCGAGGCGGTACGAGAGTCGATGCCGCAGCTGACGACCGGTCAGCTTCGTGCTCGGGTCAGACGGGCGTGCCTCGAGGTCGACCCGCAAAGTGCTCGCCAGGAGACCGAGAGGGCCAAGACCCAGCGGTCGTTCACGACCCAAGCCGAGGCCGACGGCACGGTGAGCCTCCACATGTACGGGGTGGATGCGGTTCGGGCTCAGGAACTGTCTGATCGGATCAATCGCATCGCTCGCAGTCTGCGCAGTAACGGGGAGTCCCGGACCATGGACCAGTTGCGCACCGATGTTGCCGTCGACCTGCTGTGTGGGACTGCGTCCTCGAAGATCGGGAGGGTCCATTTCACGATCGGGCTCACCGACTTGTTCGATCCGGATATCCAAGCTGCCGCGGACCTGGCCGGCTACGGGCCGATCCTGCTCGACATCATCGACCAGGTGACCGAGGTCGGCGGATGGGAATGGACCGTGAGCGGAGACTCCGGGATGCCGCTGACGGACGGGCACGGGCGGCGTCGACACACCGCCTCGCAGCGGCGTCGGCTGGCGGGCTGGAAGCCGACCTGCGTCGCGCCGGGATGCCGGATGCCGACGGTCGATTGCGACCTGGATCACACCACGCCGTACGCCGAGGCAAGGATCACCGACACCGGGGATTCGGCGCCGCTGTGCCGGCACGATCACTGTGTACGCCACGCCACCGGCTGGACATACACACGCCGGCCGGACGGAGACATCCTGTGGAAGGGTCCACTCGGAACTGCATACACCGCCTCGGGTCGAGACCCCTGATCGCGTTCGGACGACTGCGTCCGCAACTCGGTTCTAGCGGCCGGTTCCTACCGTGTTCACCGCTGAGTGGGCGGGTCACTCCTGGCGCCACTTCTCGTGATCGGCAGTTCGTCCCACTCCATCTTCGAGCCCCGTCGATAGTGGTCCTCGAAAAGCGCCTGCCCGAGTGATGCCCGAACCACCCTGCGCGACTCTTCGATGATCTGCACGTCGGCGTCGAGGCGGGCGAGGCCCGCTGCCGCTGCCAGGGCATCTGCAAAGCCGGCGAGGATCGCCGCGCTCTCGAATTCCCCACGTCGTTGAGCGACGAGCGACCAGAAGAGAACCGCCTCCAACCGGGAGAAGGCGCTCAGGTATCGCGCGTCCTGATCGATCATCTCGTACGTGGCGATGGCGGCGTCTATGTCGCCCCCCTGCAGGTGGAGCATCGCCGTCTCCCAATGCTGGGCTCCCAACACGTCGGATCCGAAGACCTGCATTGCTGCTGCCACCGAGGTCGCGGCTTGTGAGAACAGCCCGAGTGCCCTCTCCGAATGTGCCCTGAACAGAAGCATCATTCCTCTCTCCCAGTCTGCGTCCGGCGAGTGGGATGCGACGGTCCGGATGACCGTTTCGTACTCTCCGGCGATGACGAGGAAGGCGGTCCGCACCACCGTGGCGCGCACGTTGATGCCTTCAGCGGTCGCCTCCTCGGTCAGCCGCAGCACTTCGGCCTCGTGCTCGCGGCTGTTCATGAACCAGGCGCTGAGCATTCGGTTCTGTACGGGCGCGCCCCACCGCGGATTACCCGCTGCTCTCAGGAGGTCGTGGGCCTGTTTGAAGAGCTGATCCGCCCGGGTGACCGATTCCGCCATGGTGACCGCGGCGAGGGCGTTGGCGAGTTCGCCACGCTCGGAGTCCGGGAGGCCGGAGTCGAGAAGCGCCTCGACCCGCCCGCGCAGACTCTCGATCGTCGCGCTGTCTTCGATGTTGGTGGCGTCGATCATGGCGAACGCCGCACCGGTGGCGACGAGGGGAGAAGTGTCGTCGTCGACCAGGGCGAGAGCGGTGGTGATCCACCGGATCGACTCCCGGTACATGACCCGTCCCCAGAAGTACATGCGGAGGTTGCATGCGATCTGGAGGGCGAGCTCACCGCGACCGGATTCGATCGTCCAGGTCATCGCCGCTCGCAGGTTTCCGAGTTCCTCGGTGGCGATGTCCGACACCGTGTAGTCGTTGTGCTCCAAGGAGTCGTTGATGAGCTGGGACACCGCGCGGAAATGCTCGGCGTGGGTGAGGCGGATGTCGTCCGACTCGCCCGACTCGAAGAGCTTGTCGAGTGCATACTGGCGAACCGTCTCCAGCAGGCGGTAGCGGGGTCGGGGATCTGACTCGAAGGCCACCATGGACGCCTCGACGAGGTGTCCCAGGACGTCGAGGATGTCGAAGGTGTCGATACCGTCCCCCGAGCACACCCGCTCGGCTGCCTCGTAATCGAAGCCGTCCGAGAACACGGACAACCGCCGAAGCAGGACCTGCTCCCGCGGGGACAAGAGGTCATGGGACCAGTCCATCATCGCCCGCAATGTCCGTTGTCGTTCCACCGCTACCCGGCTTCCACCGGTGAGAAGCCTGAAGCGATCGCCGAGGTGCTCGGCGATCTGTTCCACGCTCAACATCTTCAGCCGGGCGGTGGCCAACTCGATGGCGAGTGGGATCCCGTCGAGCCGCACGCAGAGCTCGGCAACCGTCGTTCGGTTGTGTTCGTTGACCGTGAAGCCGGGTTGGACGAGTCTCGCCCGCTCCGCGAACAGTTCGACGGCGGCCGCGTCGTCGTCGACCCGGAGAGAAGGAACTCGCCACAGACTCTCGCCAGTCACGGACAAGCCTTCCCTGCTGGTCGCCAGGACGTGGACGTCCGGGCATCGGCGCAGCAGGGTGTCGGCGAAGGAAGCGACGTCGTCGATCAGGTGCTCGCAGTTGTCGATCACCAACAGGGCTTGGCGAGGGGCGAGGAAACGCATCAAGGTCTCTTCGGCGGACAGGGACGAGTCGGGAGGCACCCGCATCGAGTTGGCGACCGTATCCGCCAACAGGCCCGGCTCGGCCAGGGGGGCCAACTCCACGAACCAGGCACCGTCGGCGAAGTCGGCGAGTACCTCGGCGGCGACCTGCAGGGATAAACGGGTCTTTCCCACGCCACCGATCCCGGTGAGAGTCACGAGTCGAGACTGCCGCACCAGGTCGGCCACCTCCTTGATGTCGGTCTGTCTCCCGACGAAAGTGCTGAGCTGGATTGGCAGGTTGTGGGGGGCGCGTTCCAGGGTGCGGAGCTGGCGCGGATCGTCGCCCCCCGACGAGAGCAGGCGGTAGATCCTCAAGGGTTCGCCGAGGTCCTTCAGGCGGTGTTCACCTTCATCGGTGAGGGACATGCCATCCGGCACGCGGCCGCCCAGCAACTGGCGGCTGGCCTCGGAGATGAGGATCTGGCCGCCGTTTCCGGCATCCATGAGGCGGGCGGTCCGGGTCACCGTCGCTCCGAAGTAGTCTCCGTCGCGCGGTTCCGCCTCGCCGGAGTGGACACCGATGCGGGACCGCAACGGCGGCCCTCGCCACGGCTCGGATGCGAACGAGGCGGTGATCTGCGCCGCAGCCTCCACCCCGGCCGTGACCGACTCGAAGGCCGCACCGAACCCGTCACCGGTGTGCTTGAACACGGTCCCTCCCGCGGCGTCGATCACGCTGCCAACGATCTCGTCGTGGCGGGCGAGCGACTGAGCCATTCCCGTCGGGTCTTCCTCCCACAGGCGGGTGCTGCCCTCGATGTCCGAGAACACGAACGTGACGACGCCCGTTGGAAGGTTCATCGTCGCGACACTACCGATCGGTCCGTGGCGCGGCTCGGGCGGACGATGAGGCAGACGCACCGGCGATCCCCGTTGCGAGCTCGGGGTAGTCGGGAATCGTCGGCGGGGAGTGGGCGTTGGACGGGACCATGGACACGGTCGCGCTGTTGGAGTTCCGGGACGCCAAGGACCGGTTCTTCGCCCACGCCCACGAATCGCCCCTGAGTCATGAGGCACGCCATGACTTCGACGGACTCCGGTACTACGACCCCAATCCGGCGCTGGTCTTCCGACTCTCCGTCGAGGAAGGTGATCAGGCCGAAGTCAGGGTCGGCACCTCGGACGGTGCGGAACGCACCTATCGGAGGGCCGGCGTGCTGCACTTCGAAGTGGACGGCGAAGACGTCTCCTTGACGCTGTATTCCACCGGCCACGAGGGGTATTTCCTTCCGTTTCGGGACTCCACGTCGGGCCGTGAGACCTACGGAGCGGGCAGGTATCTCGACTTGGAACCCAACGCCGACGGAACCGTCACCCTCGACTTCAACTACGCCTACAACCCGACCTGCGCCTATGACGAGGCATATTCGTGTCCGCTCCCACCGTCCGAGAACTGGCTGCGGGTTCCGATCGAGGCCGGCGAGAAGGACTACGCCGGGTAACCCTTCAGGTTCTGAGAATCGAGGCTGCGCCCGCGCGACCCGCCGGTCGGCCAGGTGCTGTACCTTCGGCGAAGATGACCGCACTTCGGGCTCTTCCGACCGGGACTGTGACCTTCGTGTTCTCCGACATCGAAGGATCGACCCGACTCATCCAGCAACTGGGGGACGCCTACCGATCAGTGCTGGAGCGCCACCACGCCATCGTCGAGACGGCCGTGACGGCGGCCGGTGGAGTCGTGGTCGACTTCGAAGGTGACGGGGCCTTCCTGGCGTTCGGGTCGGCGTTGGCGGCGCTGTCCTGCGTCACCGAGATCCAACGGACGCTCGCCGCCGAGCAGTGGCCCTCCGACGCCTCGGTCAGGGCGCGGATGGGTGTCCATACGGGGGAAGGACGCCAGGGGGCTTCGGGCTATGTCGGACTCGACGTCCACCGGGCTGCCCGGATCGCCGCCAGCGGCCACGGCGGCCAGGTCGTGATGTCGGAGGCGACCGCCCGCCTCGCCGAGTACGACCTGCCTGACGGGACTTACCTCGAGGATCTCGGCACTCACTCGCTCAAGGACCTCGTCCACGAGGAGCACCTCTATCAGCTCAGCATCGCAGGCCTACCCCGGGAGTTCCCGCCGCTGGCCACGTCGACCGGGATCAAAGGCAACCTCCCCAATCGCACCGTGTCGTTCGTGGGTCGACGGGACGAGATCAACCGAGTGGCCGAGGCGGTGGCCCAGGACCGCCTGGTGACGCTCACCGGTCCGGCCGGGGTGGGCAAGACCGCTCTCGCCCTCGCCGTCGCCCCCCAGATGTCGGCCCAGTTCCCTGACGGGGTCTGGTTCGTCGAGGCCACGAGGGTCGACGACGAGGCGGCGCTGGCGATGGCCGTGGCCCATCAACTTCGGATCACGGGGAACGCCGAACAGGATCTCGTGGAGACCGTTGCCGCCCGGCTGATGCGGGCGAGGGCGTTGCTCGTCCTCGACGGGTGCGAGCATCTCATCGGTGCGGTCGCTCACCTGGCGGAGACCATCCTCGGATCGACGCGGGAAGTGCACGTCCTCGTCACTAGCCGTGAGCGATTGTCCATCCGGGGCGAGGTCGTCGTTCACGTCGTCCCTCTGGCGGTCCCCGACGAGCCCGATCTGCTGAGCACCGCCGAGCTCGCCTCGTACGAGTCGGTGGCACTCTTCGTCGCCCGGGCAGAGGCCGTACAGCCCGATTTCAAGCTGACGGAACAGAATGCCCCTGCGATAGCCGAGATCTGCCGCAGGCTCGACGGCATCCCTTTGGCCCTGGAGCTGGCTGCCGCCCGTCTCAAGATGCTCTCCCCCTGGCAGCTGGTCGAACGACTCGACCACCAGTTCGCACTGCTGGCGGGTCGGCATCGCGACGTCCCTCCGCATCAGCAGACGCTCGAAACGACCCTCGACTGGAGTCACGACGCCCTGTCTCCCCTCGAACAGGTCGTCTTCGCCCGGCTCTCGGTGTTCGCGGGCAGCTTCTCGATCGAGGCGGCCGAGGAGGTCTGCAGCGGAGGGAAGGTGGATCGGCACCGTGTGTTGGATCTCTTGGAGCGACTCGTCGAGACGTCCCTGGTGGAGACGGTCGGCTCTGACCCCGTCCGGTACCGGCTGCTCGAACCCATTCGCTACTACGCCAGCACTCGGCTGGAGTTGCACGAGGACTCCCAGCTCGTTCGATCGCGACACGCCGAGTTCTACACGGCCCTGGCGGAGCAGGCGGATCTCGAGCTCCACGGGCTCGACCAGATGCGTTGGATCGTTCGCCTCGACCGGGCGCGAGACAATCTGAGGGCAGCACTCCGGCACCTCGACGAGTCGGGCAACGCCGGAGGGGTGCTCCGTCTGGCCGGTGCCCTCCGGTGGTTCTGGGTGATCCGCCGCGACGTGGGCGAGGGCTGGTGGTGGCTGGAGCGTGGCCTCGAAGACCGGACGGACTCACTGCCGGAGCACGTCGCTCGCGCGCTGAGCGGACTGGGCCTGCTCGCCATCCGCCGACTCGACTTCGCGACCGCCCATCGTGCCCTGACCGAAGCGAGGGACATCTACCGACGCAGCGGCGACAGCCGCAGCGAAGCCCATCAGGCCTATCACCTGGCCACTCTCGCCTGGTTCCGGGACGAACCGGACGAGGCGGATGAGCTCGCCGCCACGGCTGAGGAGATGAGTCGAAACTCGGGGGACCACTGGAGCCTGGCATGGATCCTGGCCATGGGAGGCACCATGGCCCGTCTGCATGGTGACCTCGGCAAGGCTCGCCGTCTCATGGACGAGAGCCACGAGGTGTTCGTGCGCCACACCGGGATCCTGGACCAGGGTTGGTCGCATCTGCGACTGGGTGCCCTCGCCCGCGACGAAGGTCGCTACGAGCTCGCAACCTTCCACTACTCGGAGGGCAGGGCCCTCCTGGCGGATGCCGGAGACATGCTCGGTGTGTCTCACGCCGACGCGGGGCTGGGAGCGATGGCGTGGCTGGGGGGGAATCACGAGCACGCCATCGCGCTGTTCCTCTCGGTGTTGGAGGGCTTCAGACTCTCCGAGGAAGTGGCGAACAACCTCTTCGAGTTGAAGACCATGATTCAGGGCAACCTGAGCGCTTCCGAACTCCAGGCCGTGGTGCAGTCGAATCGGGAGCGGGCGGAACTGTCCGGGGATCGGGGGGCACGGACCGCCCTCGGTGAGTACGTCTATCACATCGGGTCGACGGCGTTCTCCCAGCGGCAGTTCGACCGGGCCTGTGAGGCGCTCATCGAGAGCCTCACCCTTTCCGCCTCGGCCGACGACCGCCGCGGCGTCTCCCTGGCCCTTCGGGGTCTGGCCTCGACGTTCCACGCCATCGGCGACTGGGAGGCGGCGGCGACGATGCTCGGGGCTGCCTCCACTGGGTCCGCGGTTCCTCCCGCGCGCGGTCACACCGACTCGGCGACGATCCTCGCCGACGTGCGGGCGAATCTGGGCGAGTCAGCAGCAGAGTCCGCGCACGAGGCGGGCGCCCGTCTGAGCCCGAATGACGCAGCAGAGAGGGCCTGGTCGTACCTCGCCGGTGAAGCCGGTGTGGTGCCGGCGGGAAGCGACTGACTGAAGGTCGCAGACAGGATGCCGCCACCTGAACAGGCGCTTCGGGATCGGCTGCTGATCTCACTCGCGCTGGCGCTTTCCGCGTGCCCCGTCCGCAACGCGTGCGGCGACCGTAGTGTTCGGAAGTGATCTTCTCGTCGACCGTGGCGCTGGGCCGTGAGCCCATCCGGGCGGAGCTGTTCAGCGTGGAACGGCTGGAACAGCACGCCAGGAGCCTCGCCGAAGCCCAGGAGACGACACAACGCGGCGGTCGACTGGGACTTCTCACGGGCCGACTCTCGGACAACGGCTCGGTGCTGCTCGCCTCGTACCGGGAACTGGCTCCCGCCATCCGCGAGGAGGCGCTCCTCACCCCGGCGGCGGAGTGGCTGGTGGACAATTTCCATCTGGTGGAGCGTCAGTTGCGGGAGATCCGCGAGAGCCTCCCGTCCTCCTATTACAAGCAGCTGCCGAAGCTGGAGAGCGGACACCTGGCGGGCTATCCGCGCGTGTTCGGAATCGCCTGGGCATTCGTCGCCCACCTCGACAGCCGCTTCGACCCCGATGCCCTCCGACGGTTCATCGACGCCTACCAGGAGGTCCAACCCCTCACGATCGGAGAGCTCTGGGCCCTCCCGGTCACGCTCCGGCTGGTCCTGGTGGAGAACCTGCGGAGGATGGCCGACGACATCGTCTGGGCGCGGCGGCTGAGACGAAGTGCCGACGACGTGGCCGACGGCTTGCTCGGGGTGGGTGCGGGCAGCGCCGCCGAGGCGCAGGCGACTCTCGAACGCATCGCCTCGGGAGGGCTCCCCCAACCCTTCACCGTGCAGCTGATCCAGCGCCTCAGGGACCAGGACCCGGAGACCGTGCCCGGGTTCAGCTGGCTGCTGGATCGCCTCGCCGGCGAGGGCACCGCACCGGACGACATCGTGGAGCAGACCCAGCATCGGCAGGTGGCCACCAACCTGACCGTGCGCAACATCATCACCAGCCTCCGGGCGATCAGCTCGTTCGAGTGGGCGCAGTTCGTCGAGGAACTCAGCCTGGTCGATCAAGCCCTGGCGGCGGCGGGTGCACACCGCGAGATGAGTCCCGGCACCCGCAGTCGGTATCGCCACGCCATCGAAGACCTCTCGCGCGGGTCCGGTGTC
>DATHWB010000236.1:0-4872 GCA_035460965.1 Acidimicrobiia bacterium | reverse complement strand
GGCGGCGCAGACACCTATCGGCCGATCGATGAGATCGCCGAGCCTGCCGAGACCGCCGAGCCTGCCGCGACCCCCGAGGTCGCCGACGTCGAAGTCGGCGCCGAGCCCGAGCAGCCCGTCTCCTTCGGACCGGCTGCGTCGGCGCCGCCGGTGGAGGAAGTGGTGGCCGAGGCGGAGACGGTCGGCCCTCCCGTCGAGGAGGCGACACCGTCCGCCGCCAACGGCCACGGTCGCACCCGACATCTGGCGAAGCCGGAGAAGCGATCGTTGCGGCCGTCGTTCCTCACCCGGTCGAAGGACAAGAAGATCCCCGAGCACGACCACGAGTACGGCGAACCGAAGACGATCGGCGGCCTCACCCGTCGGGTGTGCGAGATCTGCGGGCATGTCACGTTCAGCGGGGAAGACGTGTACCACGGTTGGTGAGAGACCCGACGATCCACCCTTCCGCCTTCGTGGCGCCCGATGCCCAGATCCACGGTGACGTCGTCATCGGGGAGCGGGTGGTGCTCATGTTCGGGGTCGTCATGCGGGCCGAGTTCGACCGGATCCGCATCGGGGCCGAGACCAACGTGCAGGACGGCACGGTGGTTCACTGCGACGCCGGCGTGCCGACCGAGATCGGTACCCGCGCCACCATCGGGCATGCTGCTGTGGTACACGGCGCCACGATCGGTGACCACTGTCTGGTCGGAATCGGTAGTAGGGCGCTGAACGGTTCCGTACTCGGGGAGGGTGCCTGGCTGGGGGCGGGGGCGGTGCTCACCGAGGGGACCGAGATCCCTGCATGGACGCTGGCTCTCGGAATTCCGGCCCGACCGATCCGCCGGCTGACCGACGACGAGATCGCCCGACAGGTTCGTGGCGTCGACGACTACCTGGCGGTGGCGGAGGAGTATCGACGCCGGTTCACTCCCTGACCCTGCGTCCCGGCTCCCAGCTGAATCGTCGAGCCGTGATCGCGGCCCCGACCGCGCCCCAGACCAGCAGGATTCCGAGTTCCGTCGCGGGGAACGACGGGTCGATGAGCGGATTCCATTGGTCGGAGAACGCCGCCACGAATGGGCGGAGGGGGAACACCCCTGCCACGGTCGCCAGCCAGGCGGGACCGGACTCCACCGGGAAGAAGATGCCGGAGATGAAGGCGAGAGGGAGGATCGTGGCATTGGCCACCGCCGGGGCCGCTTGTCCGTTGGTGGCAACGCTGGCGACGGCCAGTGCCAGGGCCGCCCAGCACGCCGCCCCCACGAAGAGAATGAGGATGGCGAGTGGCAAGCGGGACCAGATCACCCGGACGTCGAATGCAATCACCCCGACCACGAGCATGACGGCCACGCTGGTCAGGCCGACCCCGCTGGCGGCGAGGACCCGGCCTCCGATGTAGGTGGCGGGGGGTAGGGGCGTGCCCAGGACCCGCTTGAGAATTCCCTCGTCCCGATCCATCGAGGTCGTGATGACCAGGTTCGTGTAGCAGGCCGTGACGATCGAGAACACGGCGATGGCCGGCGTGAAGAACTGCGAGAACGCCAGTCCCCCGAGGGACTCGACGGAGGCGTCACTGTTGAGGAGGTTGAAGAGAACCAGGAACATGAGCGGGAATGCGACCGTGAAGAAGGCGGCCACCGGCACTCGCCAGAACACTCGGGTGTGGTGCAGGAACTCCCACCACAGACCTCTCATGGCCCGGCCGCCTCCTCCGCTGCCCGGTCTGCACCGATCAGCTCCAGGTAGACGTCCTCGAGAGACGGCCTTCTCACCTCGAGACCGTCGAGTTCGATCCCTCGGTCCAGCGCCCAACTCGTCAGGGCATGGAGCAGTTCGACGGCAGTCGGAGTGGTGAGTTCCGTCCAGCCGTTGTGGTTCGTACCCGTCCCGAGCCGGCTCGGAAGCGGTTCGGACGGTGTCCGGAACCGCACCCGCGCCAGGCCACGATCCCTTCCACCCAGGGTCGAAGGATCGCCCTCGGTCACGATGCGTCCGCGGGCGATCACGGCCACACGGTCGGCCAGGTGCTGGGCTTCGTCGAGGTAGTGGGTCGTGAGGATGACGGTGGCTCCGTCCGCGGTGAGGTCCTGAACCAGCCTCCACGCCTCGCGCCGGGCGGCGGGATCGAACCCGGTGGTCGGTTCGTCGAGAAAGATGAGATCCGGCTGGCCGATGATCGCGGCGGCCATGTCCACCCGGCGGCGCTGGCCGCCGGACAGGGTCTTGATCCGCGCCTCGGCCTTCTCGGCCAGCCCGACGCGTTCGATCGTGTGGTCCACGGCGGCGGGTCGGGTGTACAGCCGGGCGAGTCGCGTGAGCGCCTCGCGCACCGTGAGTTCCTTCTCGATACCGGACTGCTGGAGCACGATGCCTATCCGGTCGCGCCAGCTCGGCGGGGCCGAGCCCGGTTCCCGATCCAGCACTCGCACCGTTCCGCGGTCCGGCACCCGATAGCCCTCGAGGATCTCGACGGTCGTCGTCTTGCCTGCACCGTTGGGTCCGAGCAGTGCGAAGACCTCTCCCTGCTCGACCCGGAAGTCGATGCCGGCCACCGCCACCGTGTCGCCGTAGCGCTTCTCGAGTCCGACGACCTCGACGGCGATCATCGCGGCGTCGAGGTCACAGCCCCCACTTCCACACCATCGCCGCCAGCGTCACGAGCAGCACGGCGATGTCGAGGAACTCGATCGGACGCGTCTTGGACTCGATGGCATGTGCTCCCGAGACGTCGCCCGAGTCGAGCCTGGCAGCCACCTGTTCGGCGCGCTTGCCGAGCAGGCCCCCTCCGACGACCGCACCGAAGACGATGGCGAGGAAGCCGATCGACACGAACGTCGTGCCGAACCCCACGGCGTCGTTGTTCAGCACCAGCAGAATGCCCGAGGCCAGGACGACCACCGCCGCCGGCGCATAGAACCTCGGGCCCATGGAGGCCTGGACCCGCAGCACGTGGGCTCGCGTCTCCGGACTGCCGGACCCGATCGCCGGTTTCTGCAGCACCTCGATCAGGGCCGCGCCGATCCAGGCCGCCGCCGCGGCGATGTGCAGGAACAAGTACAGCTGGTACAAGGCCGAGCCTCCCGGTCGTGACGTCCGGGGGACCATACCCGCGCCCGGTACCCTGCCGGCCATGCCAGTCGTGCCCGTCATCATGTCTGGCGGCCGAGGTACCCGCCTGTGGCCGTTGTCCCGCCGCGATTCGCCCAAGCAGCTCCAGCGACTCTTGGGGGACCGAACGATGCTGCAATCCACCCTGCTCCGCATGTCCGGCGTCGAGGACATCGCCGCTCCCATCGTCGTGTGCGGGGCGGCGCAGGTGGACGAGATCGCCGCCCAGCTCGCCGAGATCGGAACGACCTCACAGCTCATGGTCGCTGAACCGGTCGGGCGCAACACTGCCGCCGCCATCGCCGCGGCAGCATTGGTGGCTCCGCCGGAGGCGACTCTGGTGATCCTCCCCGCGGACCACGTCGTTTCCGATCACCAGGCTTTTCGACTGGCGATGGGCCGCGCGGTCGACGCCGCGGCCGCCGGGTCGCTGGTGACGTTCGGGGTCGTGCCGACCCGGGCCGAGACGGGCTACGGATACATCGCTGCGGACGGCGATGGCGATCTGCGTCCGATCCGGGCGTTCGTGGAGAAGCCCGACGCCGAGACCGCCCTGGCATTCGTCGAGGGTGGCGCCCACTTCTGGAACTCAGGCATGTTCGTGTTCCGATCAGAGGCTGTGCTCTCCGAGTTCGCACGGCACGCTCCGGAGATCCTGGAGGCCGTGCGGCTCTCCTTGCGACCCCCGTCGGGCGGGCGGGTGGAAGTGGGCCCCGAGTTCGCCGAGGCTCCCGCCGTGCCTTTCGACGTGGCCGTCATGGAGAAGACCGATCGTGGGGTGATGGTGCCGCTCGCTGCGGGGTGGGACGACGTCGGCTCGTGGCGATCGCTGTGGGAGATCGGCCGCAGGGACGACGACGACAACGTCGTCGTCGGCGACGTTGTCGCCCACGACACCCGGCGGTCGTACGTTCGAAGCGACGGCCGTCCGGTCGTGCTCCTCGGTCTCGAAGACGTGGCGGTC
The DNA here is from genome assembly GCA_035460965.1 of Acidimicrobiia bacterium. Taxonomy (GTDB): domain Bacteria; phylum Actinomycetota; class Acidimicrobiia; order Spongiisociales; family ZC4RG35; genus DATHWB01. The sequence continues at coordinate 815 of DATHWB010000236.1, read as the reverse complement.
GTCGACGCAGGTGACGTGGTGTTCGTGTCGTCGATGCGCCACGCGCAGGACGTCAGGGACTTGGTTGAACGCCTCGATCGGGAGCGTCCGGAACTCACGTGACCCGCCGTGAATGAGGACTCCCGGCCGCCCGGTCCTAGCATCGTCGAGCATGCGTCGAGCCCTCGTGTGGTGCCTCCTGGTGTTCCTCGCCGCCTGTTCGGGGGCGCCGGCGGAGGACGCCACCGGACGCGAGATCTTCGGTCAGCTCTGCGCCAGCTGTCATGACCGCGACCTGTCAGGAGGAATCGGGCCGCCGCTCGGAGCCGGTTCACCTGCCGTCGACCTCTCCGACGATCTGCTGTCGGCGACCATCCGGCAGGGCAAGGGCAGCCGGATGCCGGCATTCTCTCGGACCCTGTCGGATGCCCAGATCGACCGGTTGATCGGGTTCATCAGGGAGCAGCAGTCGACATGACCCTCGCCGACGTTGCCCTCCATCCCGTTCGGATTCCCATGCGCATGCGGTTCAGGCGTGTGACCTGGCGGGAGGCGATCTTGATCGAGGGCTCTGCGGGGTGGGGCGAGTTCAGCCCGTTCCCGGAGTACCCCGCCACCACGACGGTCCGATGGCTGGCTGCGGCATTGGAGGGAGCGGTGCGCGAGTGGCCGGCGGCCATCCGGGGGTCCATCCCCGTCAATGTCACGGTGCCCGCCGTGCAGCCGGACGACGCCGCCCGCATCGTGACCGAGTCCGGGTGCACCACCGCCAAGGTGAAGGTCGCCGAACCCGGAGACGACGAGGCGCTCGACACGGAGCGGGTGGCGGCGGTCCG
>DATHWB010000235.1:0-3279 GCA_035460965.1 Acidimicrobiia bacterium | reverse complement strand
CGGCGCTGATCGCAGCCCGGCTCCCAGATCCGTCCCCGGTGTGTCCTTACCCGGGGCTCCGATCCTATGGCGGCGACGACCACGACACCTTCTTCGGACGTGAATGCGAAGTTGCCGAGTGCCTCGAGGTCCTGGCGGCCGCCGGTGTTCTTGCCGTGCTCGGGCCCTCCGGCTCCGGAAAGTCGTCGCTGGTGCGGGCGGGGGTGGGAGCCGCCATCGAGCAGGAGGGTGTGCCGGTCGTGGTGGTCACGCCTGGCGCTCATCCTATGGATGTCATCACGGGACTCCCCGGTGCCGGCACCGGCTTTGTGCTCGTCGTCGACCAATGCGAAGAGGCGATGATGCTGTGCAAGGACCCTGACGAACGGGCCCGATTCTTCGACGCACTGGTAGCCCACGCCGAGCGGAGCCGATTGATCATCGCGCTACGTGCAGACCGCCTCGGGGAAGTGAGCACCTATCCGATCATGGCGCGACTCGTCGAACGCGGGCTCTATCTGCTCAAACCGATGGTGGAGAGCAACCTCCGGACTGCGATCGAGGCTCCTGCCCGCCAGGCCGGGTTGCTGCTGGAGCCCGGGTTGGTCGACGTGCTGGTTCGGGACGTCGAGGGGGAACCCGGATATCTGCCCTTGCTATCGGACGCACTTCGCGAAATCTGGGAGCGACGCGAAGGCAACACACTCACCGTCGCCGGTTACAACGCCTCCGGTGGGATCCGGGAGGCAGTCGCCCAGACGGCCGAGCGGGTCTATGAACAGGCACCTGCAGGACAGCGCCCGTTGCTCCGGGACCTGTTGCTCCGACTGGTGGCCCCCAGCCCCGACGGTGAGCCGGTCCGCGCCCGGGTTCCCCGGCGGCTCATCGCCCCCGACGAAGAGCACGAGGCGCTGGTGGAGAGGCTGGTCGAGGCTCGCTTGGTGACAAGGGACGAGGATGCCGTCGAGCTCTCCCACGAGGCTGTGGCGAGAGCCTGGCCGAGATTGCGAAGCTGGCTCGACGACGACCTCGAGGGGCAGCGCATATGGAGGCATCTTGCGGTCGCCGCCGACAACTGGGACGCGATGGGCCGGCCCGAGAGCGAGCTCTATCGAGGTGCTCGATTGGCGCAGGCGGTCGAGTGGTTCCGGACCACCAGCCCCGATGTGAACAGCCTTGAGCGAGAGTTCCTCCAAGACGGCAAGCAGCTTGCAACAACAGAGCGAAGCGCGTTGGAAGATCAGATGCGTCGTCAGACTCGCGTCAACCGCCGACTTCGCTTCTCTCTAGGAGGTGTTGCCCTGCTGGTGGTAGTGGCAATCGGCGCTTTGATCGTGGCGCGTGGCCAGGCGACGCGGGCCGACCTTCAAGCAGTCCTTGCTCGATCCAACGAGCTGGCCGCCTCTGCGATCAGCGTCATGGAAGACGATCCGAGTTTGGCCAAACTGCTCGCCTTGACGGCGGTCACCGCGGGCGACACCCCCACTGTCGAGGCCATGGCCGCCCTGCATCAGGCGCTCATCTCCGACCACGTCACGTTCAGGTACGGCTCCACGTTCGATGTAGGGATGGTGTGGGCAGACCTCGATCCGTCGGGAGACCTGTTCGTACTGTCCGGAACCGGACCGGTCATTGGCGCCGGTCAAGTCTTCGAGATCGTCGACACCGACACCGGAGGCGTGCAGTGGTCTCTGGATCTCAGTCAGAACCTACCCAGCCACGCATCGGCTTTCGTTGGCTCCCCCTTCTTCACTGACGACGGACGCCTCCTCGTGTCCGGGACCTTCTGGGATCCCTACGGACGGCTCCGGCTGCCGATCCCGTTCGAGGGCGTGGACCCCCCCGACCCTGAGATCCTGGGGGCCCACATATGGGAGGCGAAAACTGGTCGACTGATCGACCGGTACGACCTGGGGCGCTGCGGTGGGATCGTGGTCGGGATTTCCGAGGACTTCCTGCTCGCCAAAACCCTTTCTGGTGACCCCGTGGTGCTCGACGAGTGCCGGTGGGGAGCGGGTCAGGTGGGCGTGCAGCTGGTCGACCGGCGAACACGCGAGACCACGCTGCTCACATCCTCCACGGACAGCCCACTCACCGGGGCGGCCATGAGCGGCGACGGCCGCCGGGTCGCTTACGACGATGGCGGAGAAGTCGTCGTCATCGACGTCGTCAGCCGTGAAGAGATCCTGCGCGTCGAAGGTCTCGGCGTGCGCGACATGAACCAGGATGGCTCTCAACTGCTGGTCGGCGATGCTCCGATCCAGGTCTGGAGCGTTGCCACCGGCGAAGTGCTCGCCCGGTTCGACGGCCATCAGGGAAGGAGCCTGTTTGCCCGGTTCGGACCCGACGAAACTGTGCTGTCGACCGGTGACGACGGGGCATTACGGCGTTGGGAGTCCACAACGGGGACCGAAATCTTCGCCTATCCGGGAGTCGGCAACGGTCGTCCCTCGTTCACCGGTGACGGACTTGTCATGGTGGCTCGTCCTGATCGGGACACCGTGACCCTTCTCGATACCGAGGTTCGAGGAGAGCTGGGGACGATCGAGACGTGCCCGGGTGTCGTCCCCGCCAATGGCCTCGCCGGTAGTGGTGGAACCGGTTCGTTCTCCTTGGTGTGCGATAAGGGGGCCGCTGCAAAGACTTACCTACTCGATGTCGACAGAATGGTCGCCTCCCCTCGTACCGGTATCTCCCTCGCGCTTTCCCCCGACGGTGAGCGATACGTCACCGTCGATAGCAATGGCTCAGGGGCCCTGCTGGTGCGTAACGTGGCCGACGATGAGGTAGCCACCCGGTTGGATGGCCCCTCAGGGAATCAGGTGACCGGCGTGCGCTGGTCTCCAGACGCCACGATGATCGCCGGCGTCGTCGACGGGGGGATCACCGTGTGGAACGCACCGACGGGAGATGTTCTTTACTCCGAGGCTGGCACTCGAGATGGGCCGGACCCGGTCGACATCATGTTTTCGCCGGACTCGTCGTTCCTCGTGGAGACGACCACAGGATGGACCATCCGTTCGGTCTCCACGGAAACCTGGACGACGCTGATCGAGCATGAAGTCATAGCCGACGGTGGCTATCAACTGGGTCTGGCCGGATTCACACCAGATGGAAGCTCCGTGCTGGCAGTCGGCGCCTTTCGGGGCAACACCGCGGGAGCATTGCACTGGTTCGACGCCGAGACACTTCAGCCGTCACGGTCGAAGATCAACGTGCACGACGGTTCTATCACATCGATGGCCCTGGACCCGGAGGGATCGAAGCTGGTCACCGGCTCGTCGGACGGGATGGTCCGGG
>DATHWB010000234.1:0-4543 GCA_035460965.1 Acidimicrobiia bacterium | reverse complement strand
TATGTAACGAAGGTCGATGCCCTGGACCTGTAGAGCGATGACGTCGTTGATCGAGCCGCCGAAGGCATCGACCTGGCCCTCCTCCAACGCTCTCAACGTGAGCGCCGTCCCTTCACCGATGGGAACCAGGTCCACGTCGGTGTCGGGATCGAGCCCGGCCGACTGGATCACGCCTCGCACGATGGGGACCTCGCCACCGGCCAGGTCGGTGATGCCGATGGTCTTGCCCTCAAGGTCTGCCGCCGTCTCCATGTCGCTGTCCGCCGGGACGGCGATATAGAAGATGCTGCCGTACACGTAGTTCCAAACTGCCCGCAGATCGGTGTTGCCCTGTTCTATGGCCTCGACCACAGGACCGACCGGGATGTTGGCGATCTCGCCATTGCCTCCGAGAAGCTGAGTCACCACCTCGCCGCCGCCATCGAGGAACTGGAACTCGACCTCGAGCCCCTCGTCGGCGTAGTAGCCGACGTGCTCTGCGACCCGGAAGCCGTGGAGGATTGGGCTGTTCACCGGGAACATGACCCGGAAATTGGTGGTCTCGCCACCGGCCGTGGTGGTCGGCTCCTCTCCTGGAGCGGTCGTGTCGCCACCGACAACGGTGGTCTGGTCGGCGCCGCCATCTTCTCCATCGCCACAGGCGGCCAGGGAGATTGCGATCACCAGGGAAAGAGAGAGCCACGATCTCCATTGGCGTCCACGCATTGTGAGTTCCTCCTCGTCGAGACCTCCGGACCGACGCCGAATATTCGGTATCGCGCTTTGCCCGGCGTGGGCAGGACTATACGCTCTGTTTTGACTGATGACTCGACGGTTCTAGCCAGTGGAACACACTGCCTAAGTGTCCCAGAAGATCGCGACATCTAGGGTGTCGAACATGAGCACAGGTCCAGATCTCAACGCATCGGGTGTCGTGTGGGACGTCCACGCCCACTACCTCCCCGAATCTGCGGTATCTCTTATGGGACATGGCCAGGTCCAGGTGAAGTCCGATACGGTGAATGGCATCCCCGATTCGATCACGGTCAACGGGATCGCGGTCGGCGCCACCATTCAGCAGCTCTCCGATATCGACTCGATCGTTGCCACCACGGACCGAGAGGGGATAGACCGTCGGGTTCTCTCGCCACCGCCGTTCACCTACCGGTATTGGGACGAGCCGGACAACTCGGCCGATCTGGCCCGCCTCGTCAACGACGCCACGGCAAGCGCCGTGGGGGTCCGTCCGGACCGCTTCGTCGGATTGGCGACGGTGCCACTCCAGAACACGGAGGCGGCGATAGCGGAGTTGAAGCGCGCCCGTGATGACCTGGGCCTGGTCGGCGTCACCTTGGGCACCAACGTGGCCGGAGGTAATGTCAGCGACGAGGTCCGGCTGCCGTTTCTCGCCGAAGTAGCCGAGAGCGGGATGCCCATTCTGATCCACCCCGACTTCGTCCCCAACCCGCGGACCGGTGCCTACTACCTGATCAATGTGATCGGGATGCCGGTGGAGTCGGCGATCACGATGGCGAACATGATCTTCTCCGGGCTCTTCGACCGGTTCCCCGAGCTCAGAGTTTGCTTCATGCACGGGGGAGGAATGGCTCCTTACGTCTTCGGGCGCTGGGACAAGGGCTGGGAGGTCCGTCCTGAGGCCAAGGTCGACATCTCCCGGAAACCCACCGACTACCTGCAGAACATCTACTGCGACACGCTGACCCACTTGCCTGAGGCCTTGTCCTATCTCGTCGAGGTGATGGGGGAGAGGAATGTGGTGATCGGGACCGATCTCCCCTTCGACGTCGAGGACCACGACCCACGGGGCCACGTTCGCAGAGCCCCCAGGCTCACCGAGGAGCACATCGAGGTGATCGAGACGGTGAGCCCAGTGCGGTGGCTGACCGGAAAGGACCCGGTGTGAAGTTCCACCGGTTCGACGAGCTGGAGCAGTATCTGCCGGGAGGACACGAAGGCGTGGTCAACCGGCTCCTGGTCGGGGAGGGCCTCGGCGGTGAAGGTGAGGTGAGCGTCTGGCATGGGCGTCTCGCCCCGGGCGGGCACTCCGAAGCCCACACCCATCCTGGCAGTCTCCAGATCTACGTCGGGATCTCCGGAGAGATGGTGGTCGGCGACGACCACCGGGAGGAGACGCTGGCCCCCCTGGCGACTGCCATCTTCCCCAAAGGGACGGTCCACTTCATTGAGAACAGGGGCGACGACGAGGCCGAGGTGCTGGTCATCTCCGTCCCCGGGCTGAGGTGATCCCTACCTGCTCGGCTCTTCGGGTTCGCGGCTCAGAGGGGCCGTGTCGGCGATCCAGCGGCGGACCTCGTTGTTGTGCTCTCCAAGGATCGGCGGCGAAGTCGGACGTTCGGCGTCCGAGCCCGCGAACCTGATCGGGGGGCGCACCAGTTTGAGGTCGCCACGCTGGGCGTCGTCGACCTCGACCAGCATGCTGGCACCTTCAAGCGAGGCGAACACCTCGTCGATGGCCCTCACCGGTGCCGCGGGAACACCCGCCCTGACGAAGACGTCCACCCAGTCGTCCACCTTTCCGGAGCGGAAGACTCGAGCCATCTCGGCGATCAACTCGTCCCGATGCTCGACCCGGGCCGAGTTGGAGGCGAAGTGTGGGTCCTGGAGCAGGTCGTCACGGTCCATCGCGATGCACGCTGCCCGGAACAACTTGTCGTTGGCTGCGGCCAGCACGAAGCGGCCGTCAGCCGCGGGGAAGGCTTGATAGGGGACGATGTTGGGGTGGGCGTTGCCGGCGGCGACCGGCACCTCGTTGCTTGCGAGGTAGTTCGCCGCCTGATTCACGAGAGATGCCACGCTCGCCTCGAACAGGCCGACTTCGATCTGACTGCCGCTACCGCCTCTCGACCGGTCCCTGAGGGCGGCCATGATGGCGATGGCACCATAGAGACCAGCGACCACGTCCAGGATCGCCACCCCCATCTTCATCGGCTCACCACCCGCTTCGCCGGTGACTGACATGAACCCGGAGATGGCCTGCATCAGCAGGTCGTATCCGGGGAGGTCACGCTGATGCTCGTGGAGAAACGCCCGCATTGAGCAGTAGATCAGCTCGGGGTGCTCCTCCTTCAAGTCCTCGTATCCCAAGCCGAATTTGGTCATGACCCCGGAGCGGAAGTTCTCGACAAGGACGTCTGAGCGTTCGACGATCTGCAGGACCGTCTCGAAGTCGTCGGGATCGGCGAGGTCGAGCTCGATCGACTTCTTGTTCCGGTTGATGGAGAGGAAATAGGCCGCGTCGTCGCCGACGAAGGGTGGTCCCCAGGTTCGGGTGTCGTCACCGGTCCCGGGACGTTCGATCTTGATCACCTCTGCTCCGAGATCGGCGAGGACCATGGTGCACAGTGGCCCGGCGAGGATCCGGGTGAAGTCGGCGATCACCACCCCCTCGAGCGGCTTGCCATTCGATCGGTGTTGGGTCACATCGAAGCTCCTTTTCCCAATCCGCCCTTTTGCGCCGGTCGGGTTGTATCGCTCCGTAGAACCGAGTTTCTGTCCACTGAAACGGATGAAACTACCGCGCCGAGTCCTGGTCAAGAGCGTCTGGTCGTCGCGGGTGGGTCAGCGGAACGATGTCATCGCCGCCTGGATCGATTCGGCGGTCTGCAGCAAGGCCCTGAGCCAACGCTCCCGGTCTGCCTTGGTGGCACAACGGAGCTCGGGCCCGAACAGCCCCAATGCCGCTACCTCCCCGTCGGCGCCGGGATCGGAGAGTGGGACGGCGATGGCGACACCGCCTTCCGTCCTGCTGCCCCTGGTGATCGCCCAACCCTGTCGGCGCACCTTGTCGGCTTCCTCCTCGAGGGCGTCGAAGTCGACCAGCGTCCTCTTGGTGTATCGCTCGAAGCCGGCCTCGACGAGACGTCTCCGCTCCTCGTCGGGCATGTGGGCGTAGAGCAGGATCCCGCTGGCCCCGGCGTGGAGGGGCCCACGCTCACCGACACCGAGGACCAGCCGGAGGTTCTTCTTCGAGGGGAACTCCTGGACACAAACCCTGATCAGACCGACCCGGCGGCTGAGCGAAACGGTCTCGTCGAGTTTGTCTCTCAGGTCGCGCATGGCGGGAGTCGCCGCGGCGACCAGCTCGTTGTGGGCGATGTACTGCGCGGCCAGACCGACAACCGTCGCCCCCAGCGAGTAGATCCCGGTGTTGTCCCGAGCCACCCAGCCCGCCTCTTCCAGGTCACGGAGGAAGCGCAGGGCGGTCGATTTGGGCAGGCCGACCGCCTCTGCCCCCTGGGTGAGATTCATCGGTTTACGGCTTAGCTTCTCGACGATGGAGAAGAGTCGTTCTGATCCGCGCAAGCCGTGCTCTCAGTCGATCGAACCGCAGAGGTTACCCCTCACGTGTCCCGATAACCGGGACGCGGCCACACTTCCCAGTCGACCGAGGCGGTGGGACCGCCGTGTCTGGCGGTCCCATGCCTGCTCAGAAGTCGTTGGCTGCCTCGACGAAGTCGTTGACGATGATCTCGTTGAGATCGGCGCCCTCGGGCAGTTCCACGGCGATGATGTCGAAGAAGTA
>DATHWB010000233.1:0-3739 GCA_035460965.1 Acidimicrobiia bacterium | reverse complement strand
GGCCGTCTTCCGATTTCTTCGCGGCCGATCGCGCCTGCCGCGACGGGCCTATACGGATACTCCCGTGACGCTACGTGAGATTTCGGGTATAGCCTGCCACTCTGCGTGGTAGATGCGGCTGGGACCCGGCACAGTGCCGGGAGGAAGGGGGAACTCATGTTCTCGACGCGTACTTGGCGCCTGCTGGCGCTGATCGCAGCAATCGCCCTCGTCAACGCTCTGGTACTTCCCGTACTGGGACAGACAGGGGATCCGACCGTCGACGTCTTCGCGACGGACGACACGGCCACCGAGGAAGGAACCACCACCGGTGTGTTCACTCTCACCCGGACCGGTGAGGTCACCAGCGAACTCGAGGTCGACTACACCGTGACCGGGACCGCCACCCCGGGCGCCGACTACATCGCCCTGTCAGGCACCGCCACGTTCGCCGCCGGTGCCGCGACCACGGTCATCATCGTGACGCCGATCGACGACGCCGAGGTGGAAGGCGACGAGACGGTGATCGTCACGATCGAAGCCAACGCCGCCTACGACCTGGGTGACGACACCGAGGCGACGATCACGATCGTCGACAACGACACGGTGGTCCTGCCCGAGATCGAGGTGGTGGCCTCCGATGCGACGGCGACCGAGGAAGGGCAGACCACCGGCGCCTTCACGTTCACCCGGACGGGCGACGTCACCGACGCACTCGAGGTCGACTACACCGTGACCGGCACCGCCACCGCAGGCGCCGACTACGTCGCCCTGTCGGGCACCGCCACGTTCGCCGCCGGTGCCGCCACCACTGTGGTTCTCGTGACGCCGATCGACGACGCACTCGTCGAGGGCAACGAGACGGTGATCGTGACGATCGCCGCCGGCGCCGCCTACACCGTGGGTGACGACGACCAGGCGACGGTGACGATCATCGATAACGACGTGCTGCCGACCGTGGAGGTGACGGCCACGGACGACACCGCCACCGAGGAGGGCACCACCACCGGTGCGTTCACCCTCACCCGGACGGGCGACGTCTCCGGCACGCTCACGGTCGACTACACCGTGACCGGCACCGCCACCGCAGGCGCCGACTACGTCGCCCTGTCGGGCACCGCCACGTTCGCCGTCGGTGCCGCCACCGCCGTGGTTCTCGTGACCCCGATCGACGACGCACTCGTCGAGGGCAACGAGACGGTGATCCTGACGCTGGATGCCGGCGCCACCTACAGCCTGGGTGACGACATCCAGGCGACGGTGACGATCATCGACAACGACGAGGAGGACAACAGGCCGCAGCCACCGCCCGCGTTCGTGATCCCCTTCGACAAGTCGGACTGCAAGAAGGGTGGCTGGCAGGAGTTCGGCGTGTTCAAGAACCAGGGAGACTGCGTGAGCTTCGCCGCCACCGGCGGCAAGAACCCCCCTGCACTCCTCGGTGACATGACCGTCGACGACTGGCTCGGGTCACTCGACGGCTGACCCGACTCGGCTCCGAAGCCCGAACCCACACTGGCTCGTCGCCACGTGGGTCATGAAGGAACCCGCCTCCTCGTGAGGCGGGTTCCTTCATGTGCTCCTCTCAGGTCACACCGGCTCGTAGTCGGCTGCATGGCGAACCCCGGGCCACCTGTCGAGACGCTGCGCCCCGGCAGCGAGGACCAAGCCGAGGGCGATCAGCCACCACAGACCGGTCGAGACGATGCCGGCCGTCACGTCCGATCCGGCAGGGACAGGCGGACGCGTGAAGAGGTTCAGCGCACCGTGGAAGAGTGCCGCAGCGGCGACGCTGCCCCTCGTGTGGTTGAGCAGCCAGGTGTAGACGATCGCAACAACCGGCAGGCGTGCGAACAGCACGAGAACCGAACTCCCCTCCAGGGGTGCGCCGTCGGTCCAGAAGAGCGGCAGGTGCCACGCTGCCCACAGGACACCGAGCAGGAGACTGGCACCCACCGCGGTGCTCCGGAGCAGCATGTGGGGAATGGCGAAACCGCGCCAACCCACCTCCTCACCCAGGCCATCGGTGATCGTGAGAATCAGCAGCAGGACGATCGTGGCGATCACGGACTCGCTGAACGGGGACGGCAGGCTCTCGGAGAAGGCGGCGTCCGAGAACAGGGTGATCAGGGCTGATTCCACGAGCGCCAGAGCCATGGGACCGAACAGGATCACTGCGTACCACTGCCACCCGATCCGCCAGATCGTGAGCCTTCGGCCGAGTCGTGACAGCTCCGCCCGACCTCCGACGATCGCGGCGGCCGCCACCGCCGCCAAAGCGGGGCCGTAGGACCAGGCGTAGCCAACCTCCACCGCCCAATCCGCATCCAGAGCGCGCGGCACCCAGACGACCCAGGTGATGGCGAACGCCAGCGCAAAGAAGAGAAGAACGGGGCGCCGTTTCAAAGCGGGGCGAGGATAGTGAATCGCCCACGGCCGACGGGCCAAGAACCGGGATCGAATGGCCGCACCTCGCCGAGGGCGGCCGTTCGCTCACTCCGTGGAAGAGAGCCCGAAACCGGAGCGACCGAACGCTGATCTGAGTCGGTCGATCACCGCCAGTGTCCGCATCCCCTCGTCGCCGGACACCAACGGCTCGCGCTCGCCGCGGATCACCGCCGCGAAGTGCTCCACCTGGCGGACCAGGGGCTCGGCCGGGGCGTACGGGACCTCACGAGTGACGATCGGGTCGTACCAGCCTCCGCCTCCCGCATGCGTCCACACCCGCAGCCTCGGCAGCTCCAGCGAGCCTTCGGTACCGCCGATCAGGTAGCACGACTGGTCGGTGTGGGGGTACGCCTGGTTCTCACCGCTGGTCAGCTCCCAACTCCACGGCGAGGGGATCGCATCCGAGACGTTGAATGCTCCGATCGCCCCCGACTCGAACTCGAAGATCGCCGCCGCCGCGTCCTCCACCGAGTTGCCACGCACCCCGTTCGACGCCACGGCCTGGACCGACACGATCTCGCCCACCAGGTGCCGAAGCAGGTCGATGTCGTGGATCAGGTTCAACAGCACCGGACCCGCCCCCGGCTCCCGGCGCCAGGCCACCTCGAAGTAGTCGTCGGGCTTGCGCAACCAGAACATCCCCTGCACCGACACGACCCGGCCGATCTCCCCCGACTCGATGACCTCCTTCGCCGTGGCGACGATCGGGTTGTGTCGCCGGTGGTGACCGACCAGCAACTGGACCCCGGCAGCGGCGGCCGCCTCCACCAACCGCCGAGCCCCGGAGACGTCGATGGCGAGCGGCTTCTCGATCAGCACGGGCAGCCCCCGGGCGATGCAGGCCAGCCCACCGTCGACGTGCATGGCATTGGGAGTGGCGAGGATCACCCCGTCGGCCAGACCTTCGGGAAGCTCCCCCAGGTCCGGGAACCAGGGGACACCCAGCTCGTCGCCCAGCGAGCGGGCGGGAGATGCAGGGTCGACCAAAGCCGCCAGGCGGACACCGGAGGCGGCACCGATCGCGGCGACATGCCGCCGCCCGATCAGACCGACCCCGACGACGGCGATACGCACTTCGTCCACGACGGCGAGAGCGTAGGACGCCGGATCAGGCTCGCCGGACGACCGTCCCGGCCAGCATGACCAGCGACGGGTGGTCGAGGACCGACAGGTCCTCGGTGGGGTCGTCGGGGTAGACGACCAGATCCGCCAGACCGCCCTCCTCGATCAGCGGCAGGCCCAGATAGCGGCGGGCCTCCCACGACCCGGCGGCCAGGGCGTCGTGAGCGGACAAGCCGGCGGCGGCCAGCAG
>DATHWB010000232.1:0-2635 GCA_035460965.1 Acidimicrobiia bacterium | reverse complement strand
CCGGCGTCGGGCAGTTCCTGTCCGTTGAGGAGGGTGTCTCCGTCGGTGATCAGATTCTTCAGGCGGAACTCTCTGCGATCCATCCCGAGGGCCTGGGCGATGTGATCGGTGTGGCGCTCGAGTCCGAAGATGATGTGGGTTCCGCTCACTCCGCGGTAGGCGCCGGTCGGGGCGGTGTTGGTGTAGACGGAGCGGCAGCGGACTCGAGTCGGTCCCACCCGGTATGGGGCGCCGGCGAGGATGAAGGCGATCGAGGCCAGATAGGGACCGTCGGTCCCGGCGGCGCCGGCACCGATGAGGACGTCGATCTCCCGGCCGAGTATGCGGCCGTCGGAGGAGACTGCCGATCGCACCCGGAAGATGGCGTCCTCCCGGGACTGGCAGGTGATCAAGTCTTCGCTGCGCTCATTGACGATCTTGACGGGTCGGCCCGTGGCCCGGGCGAGTAGAGCCGCGTAGGGCTCGAGCGAGACGTCGAGCTTGGCTCCGAAGCCGCCGCCGATGTGGTGTCCGACGATCCGCACGTCCGATGAGCTGATTCCCAGGATCTCGGCGAGGCGATCCCTGACCCGGAAGGGATACTGGTGGGCGATGTGGACGGTGTAGCGCCCGCCCTCATACACCGCCACCACACCCTTGGGTTCGAGATAGGCCTGGTACTGGCGCTGGCTTCGGTATTCGTCTTCGATGATGTGGTCGGCGCCGGCGAATGCCTCTTCCACGCCTCCCGGGTCGGAGCTCATGTCGGCGCAGACGTTGCCGCCACGCGGGAAGTCGTCTCCGACCGGTTCGTATGCCTGCCACTCGGGATGTACGAGGGGTGCGTCGTCGGTGAGGGCGTAATCCATGTCGACGACGGGTTGCTCTTCTTCGATGTCGACTTCGATCGCGGCTACGGCACGCCTGGCCAGATCTCTGCTCTCGGCCGCCACCGCTGCGAGCGGCTCACCCTCGAAGGAGACCGAGCCTGCGGCGAACACCCGCTCGTCTCGGATCTTCAGGCCGGTTCTGTGCGAGGGAGCGTCTGTGGCGGTTACGACCGCCCACACGCCCGGCATGGCTTCGGCTTTGCTGGTGTCGAGTCGGCGGATTCGGCCCTTGGCGACGGGAGACCGCAGGATGGCTCCGTGGATCATCCCGGGAAGGGACACGTCCACGCCGTATGCGGCTGTGCCGCGGACCTGGGGGTCGGCGTCTTTGCGTGGGGTGGCGGCTCCGAGCTCGCTCATCGTTCTCCTCCGGATGCTTCCAGTACGGCGTCGACGATCTGGCTGTAACCGGTGCATCTGCATATGTTCCCGACGAGCGAGCGTCGTATCGTCGCCTCGTCGGGAGAGGGGTTCTCGGCGAGTAGCGCCGTGAGGGTCATCACGAATCCGGGTGTGCAGAATCCGCACTGCACGGCTCCGGCCTTGATCATTGCCTGCTGGAGTGCGGTGGCCTCGACCGCCCCCACCCCCTCGATCGTGGTCACCTCTCGGGTTCCGACCGAGTGGGCAGCGTAGATGCAGGAATCGACAGGACGACCGTCCACGAGCACGGTGCATGCACCGCATTCACCTTCGACACATCCCTCTTTGGTGCCGATGAGTCCCAGCTCGTCGCGAAGTACGTCGAGCAGGGTCGCCGCCGGACTCGCGTTCAGTGTCCGCGTGCGTCCGTTGACGTTCAGTGAGAGTTGCACGTCCTTCACTCCTCCAGGGCTCGACTCTTGGCGGTGTCGACGGCACGCCCTACCAGGCGTTGCAGCACCATCTTTCGGTACGAGGCGCTAGCTCTGGCGTCGTCGATCGGCCGCGCCTCTGCGGCCAGCAGCCGGGATGCTTCTTCCACGGCCTCCACCTCCAGTCTCGATCCGATCAGGGCCTGTTCGGCGGCGGACGATCGGAAAGGGACCGGGGCGACGGCGGTGGCGGCGATCCGGGCGTCGGTAACCGTGCCGTCCGTCATCGAGAGCCTGACCGCCAGGCCGACGACCGCCACCTCCATGGCCGTCCGGGGTGCGACCTTCACGTAGACCTCGCCTGTGCCCGCCTCACATGGTGTGACATCGAGGCGGGTGAGGAGTTCCTCAGGTCGGGCAGCGGTCGACCTTCGTCCGAGGATGAAATCGACCAGCGGCATGGATCGGGTGCCGCCGGTGGAGGCGAGGGTGACCGAGGCGTCCGCCACCAAGAGGGGAGCGATGGTGTCGGCGGCGGGTGATGCGTTGCAGACATTTCCGCCGAGGGTGCCGACTTCTTGGGTCTGCCATCCACCGACGGTGGAGCATGCCTCGGCCAGGGCTCGCAACCGACGGGAGAGGTAGGCATCGATGCCGACCTGGTGATGGGTGACGAGCGAACCGAGGCCAACGGCCGTGTCGGTTCGATCGATCCCTCGGAGGTCGTCGAGGTTGCCGATGTGGAGGATGGTCTCGGGGTGGATCTGGCCCGCCTGCAGCTGGACCATGATGTCGGTTCCGCCCGCCAGGATCGTGGCCGAGCTTCCGAGTTCTTGCAGTGCTGCCAGGGCTTCGCCGGTGGTGGTGGGCGAGATGAAGCTGGATACTGGGAGGTCGGTGGAGATCGCCATCGACCGTGATCTTATAACATTTGTGATAGGGATGGTGCGAAACCCGCGGACTGATACGGTC
>DATHWB010000231.1:0-3517 GCA_035460965.1 Acidimicrobiia bacterium | reverse complement strand
GGGTGCGCGTGCGGCTGCCCGTGAGCTTGTCGGTCTTCAGGTGGTCGAACCGGGCGAGCAGCTCGTCCTCGCGGTCCGCGAGCTCCTGGGCCTGCGCGGCGACCTCGTCGTCGAGGGTGCTGAGGCGCCGCCGGACCCGGGCCAGCGTTCGCTTCGAACGGGTGCGCATGTGCTGGTAGACGGACCGCTGGTACAGCGAGGTGAACGGCTCCGGGGCGAAGTCGGGATCCTCGAGGTCGGAGGCCAGCGCAGCGTGGAGTTCGGCCGTGCGCTGCCCGAGGAGCCGCACGTGGTCGGTGTAGGACCCGATCGCCTGTGTGACCTCGTCAGGGACCTGTGCCCGGGCGAGGACGCTCTGCGGGGCGCCGGCCGGGGGCAGCGGGTCCGTCCGGGTGAGGCGCTCCTCCACCCAGTGGTCGACCGACCCGAGTGCCTGGCGCCAGGCATCACCCTCGTTCGGTACGTAACGCTGAAGGATCGCGACGGTGCGGGCGGGGCGCCGCCCGGCGCGGTACTCGACCGCCCCGACCACCGCCGGCGTGTGGGGGAACCGCGCACGTTCGGTGAGGAACCGGCCGACCTCGAGGTCCGGGTTGGTGCCCTCGTCGGGGCGCCGCACGATCTTCAGGATGTGGTCGGTCCCGACGACGATGGAGGTGTTCGACTGCTCGGCAGCGATCGGTCGCAGGTCGACGTCATCGGCTGGTCGCGCGATCTTCTCCCCCCGGGCCTTCCACACCTCGAGGGTGCCGACCCGCCCCGACACGCTGCGGCCACGCCGGACCGCGTCGACGAGGTTGCGGATCGCGGGCGCATCCCACAGCGCGTCGTAGAGCACGCCGTCGGTGGCATCCCCGCGACCCTCCACCTCGGCGAGGATCGCCGCAGGCAGATCCTGTCGCACGTGCTCCGCGGCCTCACCGGCAGCGAATGCCAGGGGAACGACGTACTGCTCGGGGTCGCCGTCGGCGTACTCGAGCTCGATCAGGGCCAGGCTCACCTCGCCGTGTGCACCGGTCAGCCGGACGGTGTCCACGAGGCTGGTTCGCCGGATCGTTCGCGCCTTCCCACCGAACCAGCGCTGCCGTTTGAGGATGTCGGGGAGGCTGCGGGTCAACGCCCCACCGGTCTGTCCGAGGCGCGGCCACGAGACGCTCGTGGCGATCCGCGGCAGGTCCTCGGGGTGGTCGGGCTGGTCCGGCAGGGTCGCGCCCGGGTACTTCACGCTGAGGCGTTCGCTGGACGGCTCGAGCAGGAACCAGTAGTAACCGTAGGGTCCGAGCGTCACGGGGTAGGGCTGCTCCGTGACCGCCGGGAAGGGCGTCGATCCGAACATCTCCACCGGTCGGAGCCCCGCGGCTGCAGACAGATCCAGTTCGCAGGCCTGGGCGTGACGTGAGAGGTTCGCGACGACGAGAACCTGCTGGTCGCCGTACTCCCGGCGGAACGCCAGCACCTTCGGGTTGTCCGGGTGGAGGAACTCGATCGTGCCGCGACCGAAGAGCTCGTAGCGCTTCCGCAGGCCGATCGTCCGCTTCATCCACCACCACAACGAGCGCGGGTTGTTGCGTTGGGCTTCGACGTTGACGGTCTCGTAGTGGTACTCGGGGTCGATGATCACCGGCAGGAACAGCTGCTGGGGGTTCGCGGTGGAGAACCCCGCGTTGCGGTCGCCGTTCCACTGCATCGGGGTGCGGACGCCGTCGCGGTCACCGAGGTAGTGGTTGTCGCCCATCCCGATCTCGTCGCCGTAGTACAGGACCGGGGTGCCGGGCAAGGAGAACAGCAGCGCGTTCATCAGCTCGATCAGGCGCCGATCGTTGTTCAGCAACGGGGCGAGGCGCCGGCGGATGCCGAGATTGATCCGCATGTTGGGGTCGTGGGCGTAGACACGCCGCATGTAGTCGCGTTCCTCGTCGGTCACCATCTCGAGCGTGAGCTCGTCGTGGTTCCGCAGGAACAGCGCCCACTGCGCGTTGTCCGGGAGCTCCGGCGTCTGCTGGAGGATGTCGATGATCGGGAAGCGGTCCTCCATCGCCACCGCCATGTACAGGCGGGGCATCAACGGGAAGTGGAAGTTCATGTGGCACTCGTCGCCGTCGCCGAAGTAGGCGGCGGCGTCTTCTGGCCACTGGTTCGCCTCCGCGAGGAACATCCGGTTCGGCCAGTTCCGGTCGAGGTGGCCGCGAAGGTCCTTCAGATAGGCGTGGGTCTCGGGCAGGTTCTCGTTGTTCGTCCCGTCACGTTCGAACAGGTAGGGGATCGCGTCGAGACGCATCCCGTCGACCCCCATCGCCATCCAGTGGTCGAGCGCCTTCGTGACGGCCTCCCGGACCTCGGGGTTGTCGAAGTTCAGGTCGGGCTGATGGGAGTAGAACCGGTGCCAGTAGTACTGGCCGGCCTCGGGGTGCCAGGTCCAGTTCGACTGTTCGAAGTCCTGGAAGATGATTCGGGTCTCGCCGTACCGGGTCGGGTCGTCGGACCAGACGTACCAGTCGCGGTAACGGGAGCCGGGTGCAGCACGAACGGCCCGCCGGAACCACGGATGCTGGTCGCTCGTGTGGTTGATCACCAGCTCGGTGATGACCTGGATGTCCCGGGCGTGGGCCTCCTTGACGAACCGCTTGAAGTCCCGGAGGGTCCCGTACATCGGGTTCACGGCCTGGTAGTCCGCGATGTCGTACCCGTCGTCCCGCAACGGCGAGGGATAGAAGGGCAGCATCCAGATCGCGGTGACGCCGAGATCCTGCAGGTAGTCGAGCCTGCCCGTCAGCCCGCGGAAGTCACCGATGCCGTCGCCGTCGCTGTCCGCGAACGAGCGCACGTGCAGCTCGTAGATGACGGCATCCCTGTACCACTGGGTGTCGTCCGACACGGCTGACCTTTCTCGGCGGGGGTCCGCCGCTCAGACGAAGTGGGCGTAGTCGCGTTCGGTGCGGTCGAGGCGCCGCACGAGGAACACATGGGCCGGGAGCACGTGCGGGTCGAGTTCGACGTAGTTGTGCGCGCCGTGCCACCGGAAGTGCCCGTCGCCGAGGAGATCGTGGACCTGGAAGCCCTGATCGTGGGCCAGGCCGAGTGCCTCGACGTCCAGGTGGATCCATCCGGCCTGGCGCCAGTGTGGGTCGAGGTTCACGACGACGAGGACGACGTTCTCGCCGTCCTCGGACGACTTCGAGTAGGCGACGATCTCGTCGTTGTCCACGTGGTGGAACCGCAGGGACCGGTCCGAGTGCAACGCCGGGTTCGCGCGACGGATCCGGTTCATCCGCGCGACGACCTCGGCGAGCGAGTCCGTCCGGGTCAGGTCCCAGTCGCGGAGCTGGTACTTCTCGGAGTCGCGGTACTCCTCGCTGCCCGGTTCGCGGGCCACGTGCTCCTGCAGTTCGAAGGCGGGGCCGTAGATGCCGTAGTTGGCCGTGAGCGTGGCCGCCAGCACGAGCCGCTGCACGAAGGCCGCGCGGCCGCCGTACTGGAGGAACTCGGTGAGGATGTCGGGCGTGTTCGGCCACGAGTT
>DATHWB010000230.1:0-11632 GCA_035460965.1 Acidimicrobiia bacterium | reverse complement strand
CACTCGTGGTGGCGCCGGACTGGCGCGACCCGATGGCGACCGCCGCATCGGCAGCGGGATGGCGCCTCACCAGCGACTCCGCCTACCGCTCCCTCGTCCCGGGACCGTGACCACCGGTACCGTTCGGCGCGCATGCCGCCGGAACTGACGATCCGCCCAGGACACCCCGACTTCCTCGACCTCCCGTGGGAACGCTCGTTGGCGGGATGGGAACTCCCCAACCTGGTCGAGCTTCCGAAGGGCATCTCGCGCCACGAGGTCCGGTTCATCCAGTATCCGGAGGGGCTGTACGCGATCAAGGAGCTCCCGACCCGCGCCGCGCGTCAGGACTACGGAGTGCTGAGGACCCTCGAGGCGGTGGGCGGTCCTGCCGTGCGCCCGGTGGGACTGGTGGAGCGTCGCCAGGAAGACCCGCATTCCGAGCTCTCCGCCGCCCTCATCACGGCCTACGAGCCGTTCTCGTTCAGCTATCGGGAACTCCTCCAAGGTCCCGGCTTCGGCCCCCGCCGCACCCAGATGCTCGACGCCTTCGCCGGGCTGCTGGTCGAACTCCACCTCGCGGGCGTTTTCTGGGGTGACTGTTCGCTCTCGAACGTCCTCTACCGCTACGACGCGGAGGCGATCGAGACGGTGATGGTCGATGCCGAGACGGCCGAGGTGTTCGGGGAGGGGAGAATCACGGACGGGCGGCGGCTCGAGGACATCGAGATCATGATCGTGAACGTGGCTGGGGGGATGGCAGACATCGCCGCCGCCAGCGGGATCGATCTCGACGACGCCGACCTCACCCTCGGGGAGGACATCGCCGAGAGGTACCACGCCCTGTGGGCGGAGTTGACCGCGGAGCCGACCATCAGCACGGACGAGCGCTATCAGATAGGGAGTCGGATCGAACGACTCAACGACCTCGGCTTCAACGTCGAAGAGATCGACCTCGTCCCCCAGGATGCCGGGGGCTCCAGGTTGAAGCTGAAACTGCGGGTCGGCGGCCGCACCTTCCACCAGACGCGGCTGAAGGAGCTGACCGGGATCGAGGCGCTGGAGCAGCAGGCCAAGCAGCTACTGACGGATCTCTACTACTTCCAGGCCAAGGAAGGTGTGCCTTCGCCCACCGGCAAGAACGTGAGCGCCGTCCAGTGGCGGGTGTCCCAGTTCGAGCCGATGGTGGAACGGCTTCGCCTCGTGCCTGGCGTGAGCGACCCGGTGCAGGCGTACTGCGACCTCCTGGTGCACCGCTACCTGATGTCGGAACACGCAGGGCACGACGTCGGGCTCGAGCCGGCGTGGTCGGACTGGGTGGATCGCGGTCGACCGGGTTACCCGCTGCCGCACGGCTGAGCCCCGGAACGCGGGAGTCGCGTACCCTGGGTCGTATCCCGCGCCGGCGCGGGATTTTGCGCAGAAAATCGGCAGGGGTCGGAGTACCTGACGATCTGTTTCGAAAATCCCGCGCATACGCGGGATGCGACCCTGGGTATGTGTGTTCAGCCGATCCGGGCGTACACGGTGTTGCGGCGGACCGGACGCCGTCCTGCCGCCCGGATGGCATCCTCGAACTCGCCGGGGGTCATCTCCTGACCGTGAGCGGCACCGGCCGCCCGGGTGATGATCTCGCCCATCAGTGTTCCGCCCAGGTCGTTGCAGCCGGCATCGAGGAGACGGCTTCCACCATCGAGTCCGAGCTTGACCCACGAGGCCTGGATGTTGTCGATCAGCCCGTCGAACGCCAGCCTCGCGATGGCGTGGACCAGCACTGTCTCGTCCCACGTCGGCCCTGGCCGGGACGACCCGCGCAGGAAGATGGGCGAACCCATGTGTACGAACGGGAGGGGGACGAACTCCGTGAAACCGCCGGTCCGGCGCTGGATCTCGCGAATCACCTCGTAGTGGCGGGCCCACGAACGCGGATGGTCGATGTGGCCGAACATGATCGTGGCGGTGGCCCGGAGGCCGAGGTCGTGGGCGGTGAGCATCACCTCCGCCCATTGCGCTGTGCGGATCTTGTCCGGACACAGATGGAGTCGGACGTCGTCGTCGAGGATCTCCGCAGCGGTGCCCGGCAGGGATCCGAGTCCGGCATCCGCCAGCCTGGCGAGGAAGTCGCGCACGGTCACGTCGAGGGTCTCGGCACCCTGCCACACCTCGAGCGGTGTGAATCCGTGGATGTGCATCTCGGGCAGTTCGGCCTTGATCGCCTCGACCACGCCAACGTAGAACTCGCCCGTGAACTCCGGGTGGATCCCACCCTGCAAGGTCACCTCGGTGGCTCCCCGCGCCCACGCCTCCCTGGCACGTTCGACGATCTCCGGCACCCCCATCAAGTACGGGTCGCCCCGCAGATTGAGGCTGCGCGGGCCTTTCGAGAACGCGCAGAACCCGCAACGGAAATAGCACATGTTGGTGTAGTTGATGTTGCGGTTGACCACGTAGCTGACCTCGTCGCCCGAAGTCCGCTGCCTGAGGGCGTCCGCCGCCCATGCCACCGCGTCCACCTCGTCACCGCGGGCGGTGAAGAGCAACTCCAACTCGTCGAGCGAGGGAGGTGATCCTGCCAGGCTCCGTTCGAGCATCGGCCGCATCCGACCGGCGCCGTCGAGCTGTTCGGGTGCCCGTCCCGTCACCCACACCGCATCCGACCACTCCGCCGAGAACCGATGGTCGGGGACCGGGGGCCGTTCGTCCTTCCCGGGAGCCCAGGTCCAGCGAGGACGGGCCGCGCCCGAACCGTCGACCTGTCCCAGCCACGCCGTGAACGAGGTCGGGTCGAGGTCCTGCCGGACCTCGTCGATCTCGACCCCCAACGGGAAGGCGCTGCGTTCGATCAGCGCCACGGCGCCGAGAGCATCGCGCAACTCGCCGATTCGCTCCCCGCTCCAATCCCGCAACACCAGATCCCCGGCACCCGACTCGACGGCTGCCACGGCCTGGTCTACGTCGTCGACGAACACGGACACGGTGACGTCGAGACCAGGGAGGCTCGTTCGGTGAACCCAGTCCGTGACCGACGAACGGCCGACGCGAAGATAAGGCGCCCGGAGTCGAGCCAGCGCGTCGAGGGTCGATTCCCAACTCGCGGAGGCAGCGACGGTGATCCGCCAGCCGGCCACGCCGAGCCGTTCCAGAGGTGCGGCACGATCAGGACCCACGACGAAAGCCGGTGCCGGATGCTCGGGAGACGAAGAGGCCACCAGCACGCCCTCTCGTGCCGCCGTGACGACCGCCTCACCCGACGGTGCCGCCATCTCGAGCACGGTCGTCCCCTCTCGCCGCCGCGTGGTGGCCGCGATCTGGTTGACGGCCTCGGCCGGGCGCGACCGGACGAACGTGACTCTGCGACTCATCTGCCAGCTCCTTCCAGTCGAGGCATACGGGCGTAGCCGCCTTCCTCCACCGCC
Organism: Acidimicrobiia bacterium; assembly: GCA_035460965.1. Lineage (GTDB taxonomy): Bacteria > Actinomycetota > Acidimicrobiia > Spongiisociales > ZC4RG35 > DATHWB01. Next base: position 8,237 of record DATHWB010000230.1, on the reverse strand, counting down.
GCGGCCACACGGGGACGCAGTCCGGGATCGATCCACTCGTCGCCGCGGTACTCCGGATAGACCGGCAGTCGTGGCAGCAGTCGGTAGCCCGCCGCCTTCGTGCGCTCCTCCAACTGATCCAGGTGCGGCCAGGGGGCCTCGGGATTGACGAAGTCGATGGTGAGCGGCGACACGCCGCCCCAGTCGTTGATCCCGGCGCCCAGATAGGTCTCGAATCGCTCGGTCAGATTGGGAGGCACCTGGATGTTCATCTCCGGGCCGAGCAGCCACCGCGCCACCGCCACGACTCGGGCGAACCAGGCCGGGATCGGTTCGGCATGTCGGCGCATCGGCGTGTCGGCCTTCGCCCGGAAGTTCTGGACGATCACCTCCTGGATGTGTCTGCCGGTCGCCTGGAGGTCCGCGATCGTCAGCAGGGAGTCGACGATCTCCTCGTTGGTCTCCCCGATCCCCACGAGGATCCCGGTCGTGAACGGAACCCGAACCTCGCCGGCGGCGGCGATCGTCGCCAGCCTGACGGCTGGGTCCTTGTCGGGACTGCCGTGGTGCGGCATTCCCGGATCGGTGAGGCGGGCCGAGACGTTCTCGAGCATCAGCCCCATGGAGACATTGGTCGGCCGAAGCATCCTCATCTCGGATGCCGACATCACCCCCGGGTTGGCATGGGGGAACAGTCCAGTCTCGTCGACCACCGCTCGCGACATCGCCGCGACGTACTCCAACGTCGTCGAGTGACCGTGACGGGCCAGGAAGTCCCTCGCCTGGCTCCAGCGGGCCTCGGGACGGTCCCCGAGAGTGAAGAGAGCCTCGGTGCAGCCCCATCGGTCCCCTGCCCGCGCCACCGCCAGCACCTCGTCCGGTTCGAGGTAGGCGCCGCCTGCTCCCGGCGGCTTGGCGAACGTGCAGTAGGTGCACACGTCCCGGCACAGTGTCGTGAGCGGAATGAACACCTTGCGGCTGTAGGTGACGACGTCGCCGTGCACCGCACGGCGGAGGCGAAGTGCCTCGACGAACAGCGGCGCTGGATCGATGCGCCCGTCCAGGAAGGCGATGGCCTTGTCACGATCCGGAGACATCAGCGCACGCTATCAGCGGTCGGGAAGTCCGTGCTCAACCCAGCGAACCGGACGCGCCCGACACCCCGCCGTCCACCGGCAGGATCACGCCGGTGAGCCAGGTCGCCTGGTCGGAGGCGAGGAAGGTGATGGCGCTGGCCACGTCGTCGGGCACCCCGAGCCGCCCGAGCGGGTGGGTCTCTGCCGCAGCCTTCTCATCCGCCGTCCACAACAGTTCCGAGAGCCTGGTCTTGACGATTCCCGGCGCCACTGCGTTGACCCTGACCTTCGGAGCGAGTTCGAACGCCAATTGGTGGGTCAGGTGGATCAGGGCCGCCTTCGAGATGTTGTAGGCACCGATCAGCGGACTCGGCCGGATGCCACCGACCGAGGCGACGTTGACGATCACCCCGCCCCGCTCCCTCATCGCCGCGTGGTACACCAGGCGAGACCACACGAGCGGCGCCCGCTGGTTCACCTGCCAGGTCTTGTCGATGGCCCCCATGTCGACGTCCATGATGTTCCCACCGGAAGGATTGGTGCCGGCGTTGTTGACGAGGACGTCGAGGGCGTCGAAGCGCTCCAACGTGGCATGGACGGTCCGCTCGGCATCGCCGTCGTCATCCGCTCGTGCCGCCAGGGCCAGGACTCGCTCCGGTCCGAATCCGGCCTCCGCCAACTGCTCGGCGGCGGCCTCCACGTTCTCCGTGCGACGGGAGGTGATCGTCACCCCCGCCGCGCCGCTCTCGAGCAGCGCCCGGGCGGTGGCGAGTCCGATACCCCTGGTGGCTCCGGTGACGATCGCCACCTTGTCCCGAACGGTGATCTCCATCCGTGCTCCGTTTCTCGTCGACCGTGCGGGTCAGTGCCCGCCGCGTTTCACGCCCCCGTACTTCATCCGGGTGTCACTGACCGCTGCCGCCCGCGTCTCCTCGTCGAGCACGGCGGCGTCGACGATCTCGCCGACGAAGAAGGTGTGGGTCCCGAAGTCGTGGCTGGATCGAACCTCGCACTCCATCCAGGCGATCGCCTCTTCGAAGATGGGAGCGCCGGTGATGCCCTCCCGGATGGGGCGCTCGTTGAGGGTCATCCCCTCCTTGACCGCCGGTTTGGAGAACTTGACGAACGGTCGAGTATCGGCCGACGACCAGAGGTTCACCGTGAACGAGCCGCCTTCGACGATGAGCCGATGCGTGACTGCCGAGTTGTCGACCCCTATTCCGATCAGGACCGGCTCCATCGACACCTGTGTGATCCACGACGTCGTCATGGCGTTCCACTCGTCACCGGCCCGCGAGCCGACGAGGGCGAGGGCATTCGGGATCTTCCAGGTCACCTTGTTCAGAGTCGCGTCGTCCATAGTGGGAGCGTAGGCCTCTCGGCGCGATCCGCCGAGGTCGGCCTATTGTCGCGGCCGTGCACATCCTCATCGCCACGACCGGTGTGCTCCCGCCGGGACCGAGCGCCGACCTGTGTCGGCTGCTGCTGCCCGAGGACGGCAACGTCACGGTGATGACCGTGATCCAGGTTCCCCGGACCTTCCTCGAGTCGATGGACGAGGACGAGCGGCGGTCGTTCCTCGACCAGGGCGACTGGCAGACCGACACCGCGGAGATGAAGACCCTCAACTACCTGGAGGAGCGGGGCCGCCGTGCGGTCGAACCCGTGGTCGCCGCTCTCCGGTCGCGGGGGATCGAACCGCACATCACCTTCGTCGAGGGCCCGGATCCCGTCGACGCCATCGTCGCCACCGCCGCCGATCTCGCCGCCGACATCGTGATGATGGGCGCGACTCGCCGCCTCTTCACAGAGCAGGCCTGGACGAGCGTGTCGGCCCGTGTGATGGAACGAACCCACTGTCCGCTCGTCCTCGTCCCGGCGACGCGGGCCGAGGATGCGGAGCGGAACGACGACTGAGCGCGGATTCCGTCATACCCGGCCCGTACGTTGGGGCCATGAACCAGCTCGACCGTCCGACCACCCTGCGCACCGTTCCGCCGATCCTCACGTCACACCGCGACGCCGATGACCGGATCCGGCGAGAGGACCCCGGCGACTCGTGCCTCGTCGGGCCCTGCATCGGTCTCCGCCGTCCGATCACCCGCCAGATCGACGTGGCAGCCTGCGGGGCCTGCGGTGCGGTGAAGTGGTCCCGCCAGGAAGTGCCGATGCCGGCATTCGAGGCGGTGGCAGAGGTGTTCGGGGCCTTCGACCTCGTCGGAACGCTGCCGGCGATCAACGCCCCTGGCGTCGAGGTGCTGCTCTACTCCGCCCCGAGCGTCGCCTCCCGGAAGATGCTGGAGGCGCTGCCGGCGTTCGCGTGGCTGTACGCCGCACCGGGTCTGGCCATCAGCCACGACCGCCGCCATCTCCTGGTCTCCCCGGCGGAGGACGTCTCGAGCCGGCTCACGCCGGCGTGATCATCCGGTGACGGTCGCCGGATCGGCATTCGCCCCGCAGACCACGACGACCACTTTCCCGTCGCGCTCGGGCCGATGCGCTCCGGTCCGGAACGCGGCCAGGGCCGCCGCCCCACCCGGCTCCACCACCATGCGGTACTCCTCCCACATGTAGCGCTGGGCGGCCCGGATGTCGCTGTCGTCGACGAGGACCGAGTGGGTGACTCCCCGCCGAATGGCGTCGAATGGCACCTCGCCGACGATCCGGGACCCGAGGCTGTCGGCCGCCACCGAATCGACTTCGACCGGCACCGGTGCCCCCGCCCTCAGAGCAGCGTGCACCGTCGGCGCCCCGCCAGGCTCGACCGACACGAGATCGACGGTCCCCTCCCACCAGCCGGCCGCACCGGCGATGAAGCCGCCGCCACCCGCCGCCATGTAGACGGTCCCGATCCCCGGTACCTGCTCGTCGAGTTCGGACGTCATCGTCCCCTGACCCGCCACCGTGGCGGGATGGTCGTAGGCGTGGACCTCGAGTGCGCCCGTCTCCTCGGCCCGCCGCAACGACGCCGCGAGCGCGTCCGAGTACTGGGGTCCACCCACCGTGACGGTCGCACCGTACCGGGCGATGTTGCGGCGCTTGATCTCCGGTGTCACTTCGGCGACGAAGATCTCACACGGGATCCCCAACTGGTGAGCCACATACGCCAGCGCCGCGCCGTGGTTGCCGCCCGACGCGGCCAGCACCCCGGCCGGGGGGATCGACGGTTCTCCCAGCACCCGGTTGAACGCCCCGCGCGGCTTGAACGAACCCGTGTGCTGGAACAGCTCCAGCTTCAGGTGCACGGGCCGACCATCCACCTCCGTGGCGAAGACCGGGGTGCGCCGCACCCGACCCGAGATCCTGGCGGCTGCAGCTTCGATCATCTCCCGGTTCATCGGGCGGCAGTCCCACGGAACTGGGTTCGGTGCAGCGTCGCATAGAGGCCACCGTGCTCCAGGAGCTCGTCGTGGGTGCCCGACTCGACCAGCCTCCCCTCGTCGATGACGAGGATCCGGTCTGCCCGCTGCACCGTCGAGAGGCGATGCGCGATCACCAGCGAGGTGCGATCGACCATGAGCCGCTCCAGCGCCTCCTGGATCAGGGCTTCGGACCGGGTGTCGAGGTGGCTTGTGGCCTCGTCCAGCACGAGGATGCGAGGGTCCTTGAGAATCACCCTGGCGATGGCGATTCGCTGCTTCTCACCGCCCGACAGGCGATACCCGCGCTCCCCGACCACCGTGTCGTAGCCGCCCTCCAGCGATGCCACGAACTCGTGGATGTTCGCCGCCTCGGCCGCCATCTGCAGCTCTTCGAGGGTGGCGTCGGGCCTGGCGTACCGGAGGTTGGCGGCGATCGTGTCGTGGAAGAGGTACGTCTCCTGTGTGACCACCCCCACGGCCTCTGCCAGCGACCCGAGCGTCACGTCACGAACGTCGTGACCGTCGACGAGCACCCGGCCGCGAGTGACGTCGTAGAGCCGAGGAAGGAGATAGGAGATCGTCGTCTTCCCGGCTCCGGAGGGACCCACCAGCGCCACCAGCTGCCCCGGTTCGACCCGGAACGTCATGTCCGCGATCGCCCATTCCCTGGTCGAGGACATGGCCACCGGCGTGTCGTCGAACGTCCCCCCACGGCCGGACCTCCGGATGCGCTTCACCGCTTCCAGCCCCTCCGGCCCGTCGGAGCGATACGTGAAGTAGACGTGATCGAACTCGACCCGACCATGAACCCGCCCCAAGTCGACTGCTCCCTCCACCTCGGGGAGGTCGGAGCCGAGGTCGAGCACCTCGAAGACTCGCTCGAAGCTCACCAACGAGGTGGCGAACTCGACCCGGCTGTTGGATATCGCAGAGAGCGGCCCGTACAACTGGCCGAGAAGACCGGCGAACATGACGAGGGTCCCGATCGTCACCCGATCCGGCTCGGTGATCACGAGGTATCCACCCACCCACCACACGACCGCCGTGCCGACCGCACTCACCAGACCGAGGCCCGCGAAGAACCATCGGCCGATCATCGCCCTGCGCACCCCGAGGTCCCGCACGGCGGCCGCCTCGACCGCGAACTTGTCGGACTCGGTGCTGCCCCGGTTGAAGAGCTTCACCAGGAGTGCGCCGCTGACGTTGAACGTCTCCTGAAGGATCGCCGACATCCCGGCGTTGTGTTCCATCTGCCGCTCGGTCACGGTGCGGAGCACCCGCGCCACCCGCCGAGCCGGCAGGATGAAGAGCGGAAGGGCCGACACGGCGAGCAGCGTGAGCATGACATCGGCCTGCAGCATCACGGCGAGGATGACGAGCACCGACACGATGTTCGACAGGATCGAGACGAACGTCCCGGTTATGGCCTGCTGGGCTCCGACGACATCACTGTTGAGTCGCGAGATCAGCTCCCCCGTCTTCGTGGCGGTGAAGAACCTCAGGGACATCGACTGCAAGTGCTCGTAGAGCTGGCGACGGAGGTCGAAGATGATCCCCTCGCCTGCCCGGGAAGACCAATAGCGCTGGACCAGCCCGATCGCCGAGTTGACCAGGGGCACCGCCACCATCCCCGCTCCGAGGATCGTGAGCAGCCGGAGGTCCCGCTGCGGCAAGGCCACGTCCACGAGCTCCCGGGTGATCACGGGCGGCACGACCGTCAGCCCGGAGATCGCGACCACGGTCACCAGCACGCCGATGAGCGCTCTGCGGTAAGGGCGGCCATACGACCAGACGCGTTTCAGCAGCCTCCGGTCGAGCGCGGGCCGCTCGGTCTCGTCGTCGTATTGGAGATAGCTGTACCAGCCGCCTGCGTGGTAGATGGAGTCTCCCGGGGAGGACCGCGCAGACTACCCGGCGGCGTCTCCTAGCTTCCCTGACTGCCCGCAGAGACCTCTGCGCCGGAGGGTCGACTGCTGGGGAGGAACTCCACGCCGTTCACCACCGGTCCGATCCAGTCGCCGGAGCGTTCACCGACACCCTCGAGAGGTCGGGGACCGCAGGCGACGCTGAGCAGAATCAGGACGGCGAGGGGTGTGCGTCGGACGATCTTCATGAGTGCGGGTGCTTTCCATACATACGTCACGCCAATAGCGTTTGGTTCCCGTGCTTCAACTCTTCGGTGACTCCTACCCCGACGATGCCGGTCTCGATACCGGAATCTCCCATGCTCTCGTCCTGGCGGTCGGGGAAGGACGCATGCCGCCGTCGTTCCGGCTCCACACGACGCGGCGGATCGTGGCCTTCGGACGACAGGATCGAGCGTCCCCCGGCTATGCCGCCGCTGTCGATGCCGCCCGGGAGCTGGGATATCTGCCGCTGGAACGGATGGCAGGCGGTCGCGCCGCGGTGTTCCACGAGGGCACATTGGCCTTCTCGTGGGCCGTGCCGGCATCCGATCCGCGGGCGGGGATCACGGCACGGTTCACCGCGATCAGCGGGTTTCTCGCAGACGCATTCCGCGACCTCGGAGCCGACGCCCGCGTCGGGGAACTACCCGGCGAGTACTGCCCCGGCGCGTACAGCGTGAACATCGCAGGGGCTTCGAAGGTCATGGGCGTCGGCCAGCGGTTGGTACGAGGTGCCGCGCACGTGGGCGGTGTGATCGTCGTCGACGGTGGCCGACGCATCGCCGAGGCGCTCTCGCCCGTCTATCGGGAGCTAGGGATACCGTGGGAACCGACGACCGCGGGCGACCTGCGCGATCACCTCCCCGACCTCACCATCGACGCCACGGCCCGAGCCGTCATCGCTCGCCTGGCAGCGGCTTGCTCGCTGTCGGTCGAGGAGTTGCCCGGCTGGCTGGTGGACGAGGGGCGCCGGCTGGCCCCCGCTCACGTGGCCACGGCGGGCCCCGACGACGTAACGTCGCCGGTGTGAAACGCCAACTCGTCATCAACGGACCCAACCTGAATCTGCTCGGTCAACGAGACCCCGCCACCTACGGGCACACCACCCTCTCCCAGTTGGAAGACCTGTGCCGGGGCTGGGGCGCCGATCTCGACGTCGAGATCGAGGCCTTCCAGTCGAACCACGAGGGGACGCTGATCGACACCCTGCACTCCGCCCGCGGCCGAGTCGACGGCATCGTCTTCAATCCCGGGGCTTTCACGCACTCGTCGTACGCGATCCACGACGCGATCGAGGCCATCGAACTCCCGACGGTGGAGGTGCACATCTCCAACGTCGAGGAACGGGAGCCTTGGCGACGCGTGTCCGTCGTCCGGCCGGCCTGTGTCGCCACCATCTACGGACGAGGGGTCGAGGGCTACCGGTGGGGTATTCGACATCTCGTCCACAGGACGGAATGGCCGTTCGAGACGACCTCCTATGCCGATCACGCCGACGCGGTGGTCGACATCCGACGCCCACAGGGGGATGGGCCGCACCCACTCGTCGTGCTGGTCCACGGCGGGTTCTGGCGCCGCCAATGGACCCGGGACCTGATGGACGGCGTCGCCGTCGACCTCACCAGGCGCGGGTTCGTCACCGCCAACATCGAGTACCGGCGGGTCGGCACCGGAGGTGGATGGCCTCAGTCGGCGCAGGGGGTGGCAGAGGCCATCGACAGCGTCGTCGCCGCCGAGGCACCCACGTCGGTGGCGGTCGTCGGTCACTCGGCGGGCGGCCAGCTCGCCGTGATGGCACGACCGCTCGTCAGCCACGACTACCTGCCCGTGTCGCTGGCGGGAGTGCTCGACCTCCGAGCCGGGTCGGCTCTCGGCGCGGGGGCGATCCCCCGGTTCGTGGGTGACCACTCCCC
>DATHWB010000229.1:0-4862 GCA_035460965.1 Acidimicrobiia bacterium | reverse complement strand
ATGAGACCGTCCTGGCGCAGGTGTGCGCCGATGCTCTGGGAGTGCCGATCGATCAGATCACCGTGCATCAAGGCGACACCGAGCTGGTGGAACACGGCGGAGGGACGAACGCCAGCCGCAGCGCCGTCACCGCCGGGATGGCGGTGCGGATGGGAGCCGAGCGGATCCGGGAAAAGGCCCTGGCGATCGCCGGGCATCTCCTGGAGGTCGATCCGATGGATCTCGAGATCCACGATGGTGTGATCTCGCCTCGTGGGGTGCCCTCGATCCGCGTCAGCCTCGCCGACGTGGCCGCCGCGGCCGCCCCCGGGCCCGGCGCCAGGTTACCGGAGGGGATGGATCCTTCTCTCGATGCCTCCGCCTACTGGGTTCCCCCGGCCGTCACGTTCGGCTCGTCGACCCATGTGGCGGTGGTCGACGTGGATCCCGAAACGGGGCGTGTCGCCGTTCTGCGATACGTGGTGGTCGACGACTGCGGGCGGGAGCTGAACCCCACCGTGGTGGACGGTCAGCAGCACGGTGGCGTGGCCCACGGGATCGGCAACGGGATCCTCGAAGAGGTGATCTACGACGACGCCGGCCAGCTCCTCAACCCGACGTTCATGGACTACCTGCTACCCACCGCCGCCGACGTGCCGCCGATCGAGGTGGTCCACGAGAATCATCGGACGCCGCTCAACCCGCTCGGGGTCAAGGGCGTGGGCGAGGGCGGCGCCACGTCGGCTCCCGCCGCGCTCGCCAATGCGATCGCCGACGCGATGAAACCGCTCCGCCTCCAGATCGACGCCGTCCCTGTGACCCCTGCCCGTGTCAAGAGATGGATCGACGAGGCGAAGGCTGCATCGACGCCCTGACAGGGTGCTGAAAATCGACCCCGTCGGCGGCGCGACCACAACCCGATGCGCCTTCGAGCTGCCGTTGTCCCCAACATGTTGTGCGTCCGATTCGCGAGACCGAGTTCTTCAGCACCCTGCCAAGAGGTCAGAGGAGCGCACGGGCAGCGGTGGCGTAGACGCGTGCCGCGGCTGCCAGGTTGTCGATCCCGACGACCTCACCTAGCCCCGGTTCGTACATCGAGTACTCACCGGAGAGGTTGATCCCTCCCGCTCCGTACGTGACGCCGGGGATGCCGAACTCCGCCAGCGGGGAGTTGTCCGAGGAGACGGAATAACGCTCCGGGTTGGGGTACTGCACCTCTTCGTCGAACACCGCTCGGTGTGCGCGGGCCACCGCCTGCGGCAGGGGATGCTCCGGGTCTAGATAGTGACCGTTGGAGGCCAGGTAGAAGTCGAGTGTGACGTCGAGGTCCCGGTCTCCTGCCCGCTGCTCGGCGAGGAACTCTTCGAATTCGGATCTCACGTCGCTGATGTGCTGGCCGGGGATGGTGTTGATGTGCACATACAGGTTGCAGGACCTGGCGGTGAGCGACGGCTTGAAGGGCTCCCCGCCGTAGATCGCTCCGACGTTGATCAGCGGCTTCATCACCGGGTGCTGATGGCGGGCCACATACGTGTTCTCGAAGTCGACGAGTCGCTTTCGAATCCGTGTCGCCTTTTCGATCGGATCGATCGCCAGGCTCTTGGAGAAGGTGTGCTGGGAGGACCCCGTCACTGAGATCCGGGCGAAGACGTAGCCGGCGTTCCCGGTCTGCAGGCGCAGCCCGGTCGGCTCGCCGTTGATGCAGACATCCGCCGTCGTCCCCCGGTTGAGCATCACGCGGGCGCCGATGCCGCCACCCCGGTAACGCCGGCCCTGCCATTCGTCGATGGGAGCCCTCTCGATCTCGCCAACCACGCCGGCCACGACGATCTCCCCTCTCGCCAGCCCCCCCGAGGCCTGTAGCAGCTGAATCGCGGAATGGAAGGCGGCGAACGCCGACTTCATGTTCGACACGCCGAGGCCGTAGATCCATCCATCCTCCATCGTCGCCCTCGCCTGGAAACCCGGTGGGAGGTCCTTTCCCGGGCTGGTCGACGTGTCGAAGTGAGCCAGGAACATCAGCCGTGGTCCGAGCGCTGGTCCCTTCCAGCGAGCCAGAACGTTGTTGCGGCCTGGCTCGACTTCCTGGAATTCGACGTCGAGGCCGAGCCCGGCGAACCGCGTCGCCACGTATTCGGCAGCCGCCACTTCCGCGCCCGTCTCGCTGGGAATGTCGACGAGTTCACACGTCATCTGGACCAGTGAGTCGAGGTCCTGGTCCACCAAATCGAGTCGTCGGTCACCGTCCATGCCGCCTCGTTTGCCCTCAGCCCTCCTCGCAGGAGGGCTCTCCTGCTTCATCGTCCAACGCTCTAGCTCGAGGCGCGGGTTCCGGTGCCGCACCTGGACTCTGGTTACGAGGACTGTCTACCGCGACGTCCACGTCGACCTTCGCTCACGCCGGCGGCGTCTCTCTGTCGCGGCACCGGCGGTCCGCGACAGGCCGCATCACAGCGCCGGCTGCCCGCTGGGCTTCATCAGCTCGAGCACCGTGAGCGCGTAGACCTTCGTGCAGATGATGAGGTCCTTGACGCTGATCACCTCTCCGTAATCTGGGTCATAGGCGGCATACTCCCCGGGAAGGACCCTGGATCTTCCCGCAGGCCCGTATGTGATCCCCTCGGCTCCGAACTCGGTGAAGATCCAGTTGTCGCTCGAGACGCCGAAGCGTGCCGGTTCCGGCTCGTCGGGATCCCGGTTCGTCACGAACCGGTGCAGCCTGCGGGCGGTGGAGGCGACCAAAGAATCGTGGGGCACCTCGTAGCCACGGCTCGTCATGTAGATCTCCATCTGCAGACCCAGATCCGGGTCCGCCTCATTCAGACGACGAACGAGCCTCTGGATCTCGTGCTTCACCTCGAGAACGTTCGTTCCCGGCACCAACATGACGTCCATGTACGCGTGGCAGAAGTTGGCGACGAGCTGAGGGTTGTTGGGCACCCCGCCTTCGATGGCTCCGATGTTCACCCGGGGCACCACCAGATCGTGCTTGAACTTGGCCTGGTACTCGGGCTCCCATTCCCGGATGCGAGGCAGCACCGACTCCATCTTCTCGATGGCGTCCACCCCGAACTGGCGGTAGGAGGCGTGCTGGGTGACACCCCGGGTCGTGAGCCGCAGGAAGATGTAGCCGCCGTTGGCGATCTGCACCCGGAGACCGGTCGGCTCCCCATTGAGGACGAAATCCGGTATGTAACCGTGGCTTGCTAGGTACCGCGCTCCATAGCCTCCGCCCCGGCAGTTGGCTCCCTGATGATCCCCGATCGGGGCTCCTTCGATCTCGCCGACGACGCCTGCCAGGTAGATGTCGCCGCGGGGCTCGAACCCTGCCGTCATCAGCATCTTCGTCGCCATGTAGTAGGCAGCGAAGGCCGACTTCATGTTGGAGGAGCCGATCCCGGAGATCCACTCGTCGTCGACCCACCTCGCCTCGGGAACGCCGATGCCGGGGGCGTGGTCCATGTGGCCGAGGAACATCAGGGTTTCGTCTTCGTCGCCTCCCCGCCAGGTGCCGATGACATTGTTGCGCCCGGTCTCGACCTCCTGTTGGGTCACTTTGAGGCCGAGATCGCCGAACCGCTGCGCCAGGTAGTCGGAGACCTCTGCCTCGCGTCCGGTCAGGCTGGGGATGTTGATGAGGTCCTGGACCATCCCGACGAGCTCGTCCTCGTCGAGGGTCGAGAGAACCGCCTGGGTGAGTGAGTCACCCTGCAACCCGGTCGACATTACGCCCAACCTCCTTGAGCTGGCTCACCGACTCGTACCACAGCTGTCTGCGGGAACAACTATCTTGACATTCAACTAGTGTGGCAGCAAGGCGCTTGCCGGCTCCCCGTGGCTGTCCACAGACGCACGAGCGGAGGGGAGCCACTGGGCCCGATCAGCCAGGCGATGCGCGAAGTGCTGCGGGTCGCGGCGGCGAACGACACCATCCCCGGGCTGTCGCTGAGGCCGAATCGGGAAGCGATCACACCGGCGGCTCGGGTTGGCCTCCATCACCCCGTATCGCCCGGCCATGCCGTCACCAGCGCAAGGGCGGCGGTAATCATCCCGGGCGGTGCGTGCGCCGAGCACACGCAGCAGGGCTCACCACTCTTCTCCCGCCGCCAGCCAGCACCATTCGCAGCCCAGGACCGTCGGCTACAGCCGCTACCCGGGCGGCTCCGGCTCAGCGGGTGTCTCACCACAGCCTGGGCTCTCCCGAGGCTCGACGAATCAGCCCACTTGCGAGTCTCGGCTCTGTGAACCCCTCCGGCTCCGCTTCGAGCGGTTCGTCCACCGAATAGGAACGCCTCGGCCTATGGGTCGTGCTCGACCTGACTCGCCACCTCGATCTCCAGGTCGTCGGTCGCGGCCACTTTGGCGTTGACCCTGTTGGTCCATCCCGCTGCAGATCGCCGTTGTCAGCGCGGCGGCTGCAGCCCTGCGAGGGTGACTTCGACGAGTCGGCGGACGGCGGCGGTGGACGGCATCCGGCGGGCTGCCGAGAGGGCGTGGAGGCAGTAGGAGGCGAGCTCGGCCGAGGCGACATCGTCCCGAATGTTTCCCGCCTTGGCGGCCTCGGTGAGCAGGTCTCGGACGAAGTCGTTGAGCTGCTGCTCGACTCGTGCGACGTGTTCACCCTCATGGACGAAGGCGGCCAGCTCGGTGCCGTCGTGGCCCCGGGCCTCGTGCGAGTGGAGGGCGTACGCCTCGAGAACCGCTTTGAGCCTCTCTCCCGGGTCGGCGTGGTCTCGGACCGCGATCAGGTATTGGAGGTGGCAGGTGATGTGACGTTCGTGCCAGGCGAACAGGATCGCCTCGACCTCGGGGAAGTACTTGTACAGGGTGGCACGACCGATCCCCGTCTTCTCTGCGATCTCCGACATGGTCACCGAGAGCAG
>DATHWB010000228.1:0-2022 GCA_035460965.1 Acidimicrobiia bacterium | reverse complement strand
CCCACGTGAAGTTCTATCGACTCTCATTGAGGGAATCCGTCGAGCTCGAGACCGGCCCGTTCCGCGACGGGTTCCATCACGTCGACGACTGTGTGCCCCAGCGGCTCGTGACGGCAACTGGCCCGAACCCGCTGCCGCGATGAACAGAGAACGCGTGGGCGTTGTCCTCGCACCGTCCGGGCCGAGATCCAGTTCGACCGCCCGGGGCGGCGTGGACCGGGCCGTATGGAATCGGAGTGCAAGAAACCCCCGCCGCAGCGGGGGTTTCCGGTGGTCGGGCTGGGGAGACTTGAACTCCCGACCTCTTGACCCCCAGTCAAGCGCGCTACCAAGCTGCGCCACAGCCCGAGTCGATCCGCAACACTAGCCGGTGACCACCTGCCACAACCAGGCGACACCTTGTGCGAACCGATACAGGAGATACGCCGCCGCCGCGATCAGGGTGAGCCTGAAGCCCCACGGGGTGGGCTCCGGGGGAGCCGTGTCCTCCTCCGGTAGGAACGGAGAGTCCGGCACCGTCACTCGGTCCTCGCCTTGGTTCGAACCAGGATCTTGACCGGGGTTCCCGTCAGCTCGAGTTCCTCCCGGATCCGGTTCTCGATGACTCGCAGGTAGTCGTCCCCCAGTTCACCCCCGCTGACGAACACGATGAAGGTCGGCGGAGCGGCCGCGGCCTGCACGGCGTACTGCAGCTTCGCCCGGCGTCCCTTGCGGACGGGAGGCGGATGCGAGCCGGTCCATGCCCGGACCAGCTTGTTGAGCTGGCCGGTCCCGATGCGACTCATGCGATTCTCCAGGACCACTTCGATCGCCGCCCCGATGCGATGGGTTCTGGCACCCGTCAGGGCGGACATCCGGAGCACCGGCGCCCACGACACGAACCCCAGCCTGTCGGCGATCGACCGTTCGGTCAGCTCCCGCTGCTCCTCGTCGATGGCGTCCCACTTGTTGAGCAGGATGACCAGGGAAACACCCGCCTCCACGACCTCGGCGGCGATGCGCTGATCTTGGTGGGTCACGCCGTCGAGGGCATCGATGATCAGAAGGGCGGCATCCGACTCCTCCAGCGCCTTCCGAGCCCTCAGGACTGCGTAGAAGTCGGAGTCCTCGGTGATCTGCGGTTTCCGTCTGATGCCCGCCGTGTCGGTGATGCGATACCTGTGGCCGTCGACGGTGGCGACGGCGTCGATGGGGTCCCGGGTGGTGCCCGGACGATCCGAGACGATGACCCGGTCCTCACCCACGAGGCGGTTGAGCAGCGTCGACTTTCCCACATTCGGCCGACCGATGATCGCGATGGCGGGCAGGTCCTCCCCTGCCGTCAGATCACCCTCGTCCGGCAGGAGGCCGACCACCTCGTCGAGCAGGTCCCCGACTCCCCTGCCGTGGAAGGCCGAAACCCCGTGTGGCGTGCCCAGGCCGAGCGACCACAGGTCGTCGAGCATCGGGTGGCGCCCCGCTTCGTCGACCTTGTTGGCAGCGAGGATCACCGGCACGTCGGCGGAGCGCAGCAGCCGGACCACGCCTTCGTCGTCGTCGGACACGCCGGTGGTGGCGTCCACCACGAAGATCACGGCGTCTGCGGCGTGGATTGCGGCTTCGGCCTGCGCCCGAATGGACGACGACAGCGGTTCTCCGGGGGTCAACTCCCAGCCCCCGGTGTCGACCAGGACGAACTCACGTCCCGCCCAATCGGCCTTGAACTCCCTTCTGTCGCGGGTCACCCCCGGCATCTCTTCGGTGACGGCGGGCCGCCCACCGACGATCCGGTTGACGAGAGTGGACTTGCCGACGTTCGGCCGACCGACCACGGCGACGACAGGGAGACGATTCATGGCGTGGCCAGCGTAGGGGCCGTTCCCGATGACCCGGCACCCGACCTAACCTCGTGACGATGGTCGAACGTGTGTTGCTCGCCGAACCCCGCGGGTTCTGTGCCGGGGTCGAGATGGCCATCAAGGCCCTCACCTGGATGGTGCGGATCTTCGACGGGCCTGTCTACTGCTACCACGAGATCGTCCA
>DATHWB010000227.1:0-5088 GCA_035460965.1 Acidimicrobiia bacterium | reverse complement strand
TCAGGACTCCCACGATGGCGCCCGCGAACGCTCCGACTGTCAGTCCTTTCCATACGTTCTTCATCCCGAGTCCTTTCCGCCGGCTTCTCGCCGGTCATACATCAGGCTGCGGCCGACCGTCCTGCAGGCCGAACTCCGAGATCATCCCCATTCCGGCGGGTTTCTAGTCCCCACCACTCACGATACGCCCCGACCGGTACGCCTGACGCCGTCGGTCTCCCATCGTGGGATGGCCGGGGCCGAGGACTTGTCACGTCTGTCCGTGGTCTGGCGACCGCCTGCGGCAACACGGACAGGAGGACGCCTTCGAGGGATAGCCGGAGCGCCGACTGGCTTCACGGTCTCAGGTCGGGGTCACCACGACCTTGCCGAGCGCCTGACCGTATCCGACCCGGGCGATGGCCTCCGGGGTCTCGTGCAGTGGGAAGACCCCGTCGAGGTGCACCGTCACCTCTCCCGAGGTGCACAGTGCCTCCAGCGGTTGGAAGTGCTCGGGTCCCTGACGGACGGCGAGCACTCCCATCCTGCGGCCGGTGAGGCGCCCGACGACCGTCCCCACGGTCAGGACACGAAGGAGGGCCCGTGTGGTGCCGCCGACGCACTGGTACCGGCCGCCGGGGGACAGGGCCCGACGGAGCGCGAACACCGAGCGACCCGCCACCAGGTCGAGGATCCGGTCGAACGGTGGAAGGCGAGTGAAGTCGGTCGACCGGTAGTCCACGACCTCGTCCGCTCCGACCAACCGCATGAACTCGAGCTTGGCGGCGTTGTCGACCCCCGTGACGTGGGCACCGGCGCGCTTGGCGACTTGGATGGCGAAGGATCCGGAACCGCCGCCCGCTCCGTTGACGAGAAGGCGCTGCCCGGGTTCGAGACCGGCGGTCCCCTGCAGGGCGATCGTCCCCGCTTCGGGGAGGGTGGATGCCTCCACGAAACTCAGCGTCTCGGGCTTGGGGGAGAGGGCGTTCTCGGACACCAGGGCATACTCGGCGAGGCCACCGCCGGGAGCATGCCCGTACACGGCGTCGCCCGGCGCGAACCTGGTCACCTCGGACCCGATCGCCACCGCGTGCCCGGCGATGTCGAATCCGAGGATCGACCGCGCCGGCGTGCGCAGTCCGCCGATCCGGGCGTAGAGCGGAGAGCCGACCAGACACTCCCAGTCCGACAGGTTGAGCGAGGTCGCCTCCACCTGCACCAACACCTGGTTGGGACCGGGACGGGGGGTGGGCACTTCGGCCAGTCGGAGCACTTCGGGCGGCCCGTACCGGTCGTAGACCATCGCCCGCATGTGCGACGGAGGAGACATCGGCGCAGCGTACGGACTCGAGGGCCGATGTGCGGGGAGAGTCCTCGTTCGGACTGCCCTCCGTCGCCCGCGCGGGTCATTGCGACCGCCCGCGGACCGGTGGTCCCAGTCGGCGCTCTTCGAGGCGACGCACGACGGCTAGCGTGCCGGGACCCGCACTCGAGGAGCCTGCCGATGGACGTGCCGACCAAGATCCTGCTCGACGAAGACGAGATGCCGACCACCTGGTACAACATCGTCCCCGATCTTCCGGCACCGCCGCCCCCTCCGCTCCATCCGGGAACCCACGAGCCGATCGGGCCCGACGACCTCGCCCCTCTGTTCCCGATGGCCCTGATCGGACAGGAGGTCACGCATAAGTCACGAGTCGACATCCCCGGTGAGGTGCTCGACGTCTATCGGCTGTGGCGACCCTCCCCCCTCTTCCGCGCCCATCGCCTCGAGAAGCTGCTCGGGACCCCCGCCCGGATCTACTACAAGTACGAAGGCGTCTCGCCGGCCGGATCGCACAAGCCGAACACCGCCGTGCCCCAGGCGTTCTACAACGCCGCCGAGGGCACGAAGAAGCTGACCACCGAGACGGGAGCAGGCCAGTGGGGTTCGGCGCTGGCGTTCGCCACCGCCCAGTACGGGCTGGAGTGTGAGGTCTGGCAGGTTCGGGCCAGCTACGACCTCAAGCCGTACCGCCGGGCGATGATGCAGGTGTGGGGCGCCCAGGTGCACCCGTCGCCGTCGGAGCTCACGCAGGCCGGTCGCACGATCCTCGCACGTGACCCGGACTCTCCCGGCTCGCTGGGAGTGGCGATCTCGGAGGCGGTGGAGATGGCTGCCGCCGACCCAGACACGAAGTACGCGCTCGGGTCGGTCCTCAACCACGTCCTGCTCCATCAGACGATCATCGGCGAAGAGGCGCTACTGCAGCTGGCGAAGGTGGGCGAGACCCCCGACCTGCTCGTCGGCTGCACCGGCGGCGGTTCCAACTTCGGGGGGCTGTCGTTCCCGTTCCTGCGCGAGAAGCTGGCGGGGCGGATGAACCCGACGATCCGCTGCGTCGAGCCGGCCGCCTGCCCGTCCCTCACCAAGGGCGAGTACCGCTACGACTTCGGTGACACCCTGGGCATGACCCCGCTCGTCAAGATGCACACGCTGGGTCACGATTTCATCCCTGACCCGATCCACGCCGGCGGGCTCCGCTATCACGGCATGGCGCCGCTGGTCAGTCATCTCTACGAGTTGGGGCTGGTCGAGGCCGAGGCGATCCATCAGACCGAGTGCTTCGACGCCGCCGTCCAGTTCGCCCGCACCGAGGGGATCATCCCCGCTCCGGAACCGACCCATGCCATCGCCGCCGCCGTGCGTGAGGCGATCGCCTGCCGGGAGAGCGGCGAGGAGAAGGTGATCCTGACCGCCCTGTGCGGCCACGGCCACTTCGATCTCGCTTCGTACGAGGCGTACTTCGCCGGACAGTTGGAGGACTACGAGTACCCGGAGGAGAAGGTCGCCGCGGCGATGGCGCGGGTACCTGTCATCGACTGATCGGCTTCGACCGGGAGACGGCGGCCCAGCCTCCCCGCAAGAGGCGGGCGAGCTGTTTTGTATGTCTAGACGCGTCAGTAATGACGCGCTGGTTCGCTAAAACCGGGGGACCGGCCCTTCGACATCGAGGGTGGTCCTAGTTCTCGTCGGTGTATGACAGGCGAGCGGCGAACGGCCCGAACACGATGCTGATTCCCAGAATCGCGAGCCCCAAGAGCGGGCGCCACAGGGTCAGCAAGGCAGCGATCACGAGGACGACCGCCCCCGTGATCGGTTGGACGACCAACCAGTAATAGAAGCGCTGAGGCAGCGCCGGCTCCCATGCGCCGACGTGCTGGGCTCGCATGACGAACATCATGTAGAGCAGGTTGAGGATCACGAAGAGCCCGATGAACGTGACGACGGCGGCAGCGGAGGTCGGGAAGTTGCCGACCAGGGTGGTGGGGTAGGGCACCAGCGCGACTGCTCCGAGCAGAGCGAGGTTGATGACGACCATCCCCGTCTCGATGGATCCGAGCATCGCGAAGAGCTTGTGATGCTGCCACCAGACATTGGCGACCAACGCGAACGCGAGCATGAACACGAGGATGTTGGGGGTCTGTTCTCGCACGAACCTGGCCGGTTCGCCCTGCAGCTGTCCCAGGTCGAGTGTGAAGACCAGGAGCGTCATCGCGATGGCGAACACGGCGTCCGACAGGTTGACCACTCGACCGAACTCGGGCTGGTCACGTCGAAACCTCAGGTTTCGGGCACTCTGACCTTCCGGCCCCTCAGACTGTGAAGACACGATGGTCAGTGTATGGATTCGGCTCGCGGCGAAGACCCGCCGGTGAGCCCAGTCTGGTGGCGTCGCCGGCGACAGCGGACTGCCAGCGCTTCGGCGCCCTGGACGTGACACCAGTGGCGACTCCGTCATGGCTCGGTCGATCAGGTTCGGTGGCGCCTGATCAGCTCTTCCGGCGACCCGATCACCGGATCAGCGTCGTGCCCGGGACGCCGGGAGGCTGGACGGCCCGTCCGTACTGGGGTCTGACGACCAGCGTGCCGTTACCGCCCAGCCACAGCTTGTCGGCGATCCACTGCGCGTTGACCTGCGCCAGTCCTCCGTTGCCGGTGTACTGCCCGACGGCGAGCGGTGTGAAGAAGACCCCTTCCATCGTCAGCGCGGCATTTCCGGCCCAATCCTGGATGAGCGACGAGTCCGACCAGAGGGCGAGGTCGTCGAACGGGCCGCTGTCCGGCGCGATCCAGGTGAGCTGTCCGCTGCCGTTGCCGGCCAGCGCCACCCGGGTGGCCTTCGCCATGTAGACGGTCGTGTGGTTGAACACGAGATTGGCTCCGCCTCCCTTGGTGAGCGTGCCTTTCGACCCGGAACTGGTGGGTCCCTGGCCGCGGAAGAAGACCGTGCCCGGGGCGGCGAGACTGTTGTTCACCACCAGCCCCGATCCGTTCGACGTGATCGAGACATGGCCCTTGAACACCACGTTTGTCGGGGTGGCGCCGCCGGTACCGAAGGTCACGGTGCCGGTGACGCTGAAGGTGTCGCAGTCGACGTACCAGTTGCCGCTCCCGAATGTCAGGGACCCCACGCTGCATGATTGGGGCGACCCGTAGCGGCTGTAGCCGACGGGTGTATTCATCTGTCCAACGTTGGCGATCCAGTTCTGGATGTGCGGAGCGCCTGTACCCGAACACGCCGGGATGTTCTGCTCGTTGGCGATCGTGAGTGGATCGGTCGCCCAGGCGACCGATGCCGGGATGGTGGTGTAGTCGAGCTTGCAGTTGTACCTGTGATCCACCGGGGCGCGGGTGAGCGGGGCAGGTAGGGCGGTGGGTACGGGATTCGGTCGGTTGCTGCCGCCTCCTCCCGGAGTGCAGGCGGGTGCATTGGCTCCTCCACCGGCGCAGCCGGGAGTTCCGGCTGCCGGAGTCTGGATGAATCCGCACCCCTCGCCGACCGACAAGGCTCCCTGGGCATGCGTGCCGGTCTGGGCGGGGCATCCCACCGGGCCGTCCGCCCGGAAGGCGGCGTTGTTGCCCTCGATGGAGATCACGCCACCCGTGCCCTGGGTGCAGGCAGGGTTGGTGCCGATCGAGTCGGCTGCCGCCACCCCTGCTTCGAGTGCCCCTGTGGTGGGATTGAACACTGCATCGACGACGACGACCGCCTGGCCTCGCACCAGGAATCCTTGGCAGCCGAACCTGTCGAGCACCAGCAGATTGATCGGCGTTCCGCTCCCGCC
>DATHWB010000226.1:0-4688 GCA_035460965.1 Acidimicrobiia bacterium | reverse complement strand
GGCGATCGACCACTCAGTGGATCGGCGGAATGGGCATCATCGTGCTGTCCATCGCAGTGCTCCCGCTGCTGGGTGTGGGGGGTGTGCAATTGGCGCGAGCGGAGTCGCCCGGCCCGACCCCAGATCGCCTCACCCCGCGCTTCCAGGAGACCGCCAAACGGCTCTGGATTCTCTACGTCGGATTCACGGCCGTGGAGGCGCTCCTGCTCAGCCTCGGCGACATGGACGTGTTCCAGGCCGTGAATCACGCCTTCACGACGTTATCCACGGGGGGATTCGGGACCGAGCACACCTCGATCAGCGGGTTCAGCCCGTACTCGCAGTGGGTGATCACCGTCTTCATGTTCCTGGCCGGCGCCAGCTTCGCGCTCCACTTCCGAGCGCTGCGGCGACCCGCCGAATACCTTCGGAGCGCCGAGTTCAGGCTGTACGGATTCATCGTGCTGGCGGCGATCGTGGTCGTCTTCGGTGGTCTCTTCGGGCCGGGGACCGACCCGGCACAGACGATTCGCGACGCCACGTTCACGACGGTCAGCATCGTCACGACCACCGGCTACGCCACCGCCGACTTCGGGGAATGGCGGCCCGCCCTCCAGATCTTCGTCGTCGGCCTGATGTTTCTCGGGGGCATGGCCGGTTCGACCGCCGGAGGCGTGAAGACGTTCCGCGTCGGAATCCTGGCGAAGGCGGCAGCTGCCGACCTCCGTCGGCTCGTTCACCCTCGAGGCGTGTTCATCACCCGGTTCGGCAAGGATCGGGTTCGCGACGAGATCGTCGAGAGCGTGCAGTCTTTCTTCCTCTTCTACATGTTCCTGTTCATGACGGGGACGTTCCTCCTGTCGTTCATCGACGCCAACACGACCGAGCGCCTCGACCTGGTGACCACCGCCAGCGCGGTGGCCGCATCACTCGGGAACATCGGCCCAGGACTCGGGGAGGTCGGACCGACTGCGCATTACGCCGGGATTCCGGGAACGGGAAAGTGGCTCTTGTCGGGGCTCATGATCGTGGGACGACTCGAGATCTTCCCCGTGCTCCTCCTCTTCACCAGGGATCTGTGGCGGCGGTGACACCGGTCGGTGGCGGGCGATAACCTCGGCGACGATGCTCATCGTGATCGCTGGTGCGGGACGGGTCGGAACTGCGCTCGCCCATCGGTTCGCCGCCGACGGGAACGACGTCGTCGTCATCGATCACGACGAGGACGCGTTGGCGTCGCTCGGACGGGGATTCAACGGAAGCACCGAGTTGGGGGAGGCGTTCGACGTCGGCACCCTCACCCGGGCCGGCACCGCCGATGCGGATGTGTTCCTGGCGGTGACCGACTCCGACAACGCCAACCTGGTCGCCGTCGAAGTGGTGAAGGCCACCTTCGGGGTGGAGCGATCGATCGCCCGCCTGTCGGATCCGGCA
This sequence comes from Acidimicrobiia bacterium, assembly GCA_035460965.1. Classification (GTDB taxonomy): domain Bacteria; phylum Actinomycetota; class Acidimicrobiia; order Spongiisociales; family ZC4RG35; genus DATHWB01. Next base: position 3,275 of record DATHWB010000226.1, on the reverse strand, counting down.
CGTGAGTCGGCGTATACCGCCCTGGGCATCGAGTACGTGGCGGGCACGACGCTGATCGCGAATCTCGTCTACCAGGACGTCGTGGATGTCGAGTTCCAGCATCACCTGACGTTCGAAGCGGGAAGCGACGTCGAGATGGTCGAGTTCGTGATCAACCAGGAGGCGGCGGGGCGCACCGTCGGCAGGTTCGAAGTGAAGGATCGTCTGCGGATCGCCGCGGTCCGCAGGGGTCGGGAGGTCTTCATCCCGGGCACCCGTTTCCTCCTCGAAGAAGGTGACCTCGTCGTCGCCGCGGCGCGTGAGGGCGTGCGGAAGCGGATCGCCTTCTTCGTGGAGGAGGCGAGGTGAGAGTCGTCATCGTCGGGGGCGGCAAGCTGGGGACCGAACTCGCCACACGGCTGCTGGAGAAGGGTGCGGCGGTCATCGTCATCGAGGAGCACGAGGAACGTGCCCACCGGCTGTCCGATCTGAGCGAGGCGCTGATCCTGGTCGGGGACGGCACCGACATGCGCCGCCTCCAGAGCCTCGACCTGCGACCGACCGACGTGTTCGTGGCGGTCACCGGGGTGGACGAGGACAACCTCGTGGCCTGCCAGCTGGCCAGCGCGGCCTTCGGCGTGCGACGGGTCCTCGCCCGCATGAACGACCCCCGCAACCGTGCGGCGTTCCGGGCCCTGCACGTTCCGACCGTCAACGTCACCGACGAGATGACGGACATGATCGAACGGAGCCTGGACCTGTCCGATCATGTGGCGCGCGCACTCCCTGAACGGGGAGACCTCGTCACCGTCGAGATCACCGCCCCGCAAGGATTCCCACCCACCTCCGTCACCGGACTGGGCCTTCCCCCATCCACCATCGTCGTGAGTGTCACCCGCGGCGACCAGGTGGCGGTCCCGGACGGCACGACCGAGGTCGTCGAGGACGACCGGCTGCTGTTCGTCACACAGAGCACCTCGACCGACGCCCTCCACAGGATCTTCGAGAGGGCGGGCGGCTGATGCGGCTGTTGATCCGGGACCTTCGGGACGGGGTCCGCGGGATGATCGTCGAGACGATGGCCGTGGCCGCGGCCATCCTGCTCGGGACCATCGTCGCCGTCGTCGTGCTCGCCACCCTCTGATCGTGCTGCTACGACCTTCGCTCGAAGATCACCGCTCGATCGCCCACGATCTCGGCCGGATCATCGGAGTGGTGGCGGTGGCGTGCCTGGTCCCCCTGGCATGGGCCATCGCTCGGGGAGAATGGCAGGCGGCGAGCCACTTCACGCTGCTGATCGGTCTGGCGACCGCCGTCTCGGCCGCCGCCGACCGCCTCCGCCCCGATCCTGGCCGCGCCGTCGACTGGAGCCACGGGATGGTCGTGGCCGCCCTCACATGGCTCGTGGTCCCGATCTTCGCCACCGTGCCGCTGTGGGGCTCCGGCCACTACGGGCGATGGATCGACTCGTACTTCGACGCCATGAGCGGACTCACCACGACCGGCCTCACCGTGATCCAGGACCTCGACCACCTGCCCGAGTCGGTGAACCTCTGGCGGCACATCCTCCAGTTCCTCGGGGGCCAGGGCATCGTGCTGGCGGCACTCCTGTTCCTGGCAGGCAGCGGGGCCCTCTCCCTCTTCGAAGGGGAGGGCCGGGAACACCGGATGTTCCCGAACGTCCGCTCCACCGCTCGGTTCATCTGGCTGGTCAGTGCAGCCCATGCCGTGATCGGCATCGGCATCCTGACATTCGACGGAGTGCTCGTCCAGGGATTCGGGCTCCGCCGGGCGTTCTTCCACGCATCCACCATCTTCATGGCGGCGTTCGACACCGGCGGGTTCACGCCGATGAGTACCAGCATCGCCTATTACAACTCCCCTATCTTCGAGGCGATCGTCGCCGTCCTCATGGTCGCCGGCGCCATGAGCTTCGGCCTCCACCATGCGATCTGGAATCGGCGACGGATCGGCCGGAACATCGAGGTGCGGACGTTCGCGTTCACCGTGGGCGTGACGATCACCGTGACGATCGTCGGGCTGGCGCTCATCGGCGCCGTCGACGAGGTGTACCCGCTGGTACGGGTAGGACTCTTCCACGCCCTCTCTGCGCACACGGGGACCGGATTCGCCACGGTGTCCGTCGCAGAGCTGTCCAGTTGGTCGGGCCTGGCATTCGCGTCGATCGCCATCGGGATGGCGCTGGGCGGCATGAGTTCGTCCACCGCCGGCGGGGTGAAGTCGCTCCGCATCGGGTTGGCCCTCCGAGCGATGCGGGACACCGTCCGCGAGGCACTGCTTCCGGACGGAGCGGTCGTGCCCCGCACGTTCGAGCAATTCGGGACTCAGAGGCTCAGCGCCAACCTCGTCCGCTCCGTGTTCGCCATCTCCCTGCTCTACGTCGCGCTCTACCTCTCCGGCGCCGCGGTCGCCCTGGGCCTCGGCTACGACCTCGCTCCGGCGTTGTTCGAGTCGATCAGCGCATCCGCCGCCGTCGGGCTGTCGGTGGGAGTGGTGGCGCCGGACATGCCCATTCTGCTCCAGGTGGTGTACATCCTTCAGATGTGGGTCGGTCGCCTCGAGTTCATCGCGATCGCCGCCCTGCTCGGCTTCGCCGCCTCGACGGTGTTCGGACGATGAGCCGGATCCTCCTCGCCGCAGCTCTGCTGATGGTGCTGCCACTCACGGCAGCCGCCCAGGACATCACCCCGATCGCGCAACTGCTGGAGTCGCCGGACGCCCACGATCGGCAGGTGGTGACGATTCGCGGCGAGATCGTCGGTGACTACGGGGAACGGGGTGACATCGTGTGGGTCCAGGTCAACGACGACCCGTACGTCAGCTCGCCGCTGGCCGATGGGGGCCGGTTGGCTGGAACGAACACCGGGATCTCCGTGCGATGGACCGGTGCCGTCCCGGACGAGTTCGGCGATCCCGGCGGCCACGGAGTTCGCGGGCCGATCGTCCAGGTGACAGGGGTCTTCCGGGACCTGGATCCGAGTCTGGGGGGCCTGACCTTCATCGACGCCACCTCGGTCGACCTCGTCGAGCCGGCCCGGCGACTGTCGACCGATGGAATCGACACGCCTGCCCTGGTCGTCGGGGCCGTCCTCACGCTGGCCGGTCTCGCCGCCTTCGCCCACCGCCGCGACCTGTTCCCTCGGCAGCGGAGGTCCTAGGGCCCGGAGGCGTAGACGATCATGTCGTCGCGATGGATCGCCACCTCGCCATGCTCCGATCGCTGCCCGGCGCGGCGGCGCATCTCCGACGATCCGACACGAGCGATCCCCTTGGCG
>DATHWB010000225.1:0-6136 GCA_035460965.1 Acidimicrobiia bacterium | reverse complement strand
CCGGCGTCGTGCACTCGGGAACAGATGTCCGAGATCGCTTCCTCGAACACGCCATGCGTCGACGGATACGTCACCATCAGGGCGCCCACCCGCTCACCGTGTTCGTCGAGCTTGGCGTCGAGGTCGTCCAGATCGACGTTCCCGTCCTCATCGCACGCCACGACCACCACCCGAAAGCCTGCCATCACGGCCGAAGCGGCATTCGTGCCGTGGGCCGACGAAGGGATCAGGCACACCGTCCGGTGGGCGTCGCCGTTCGCCTCGTGATAGGCGCGGATCGCCAGCAGACCTGCCAATTCGCCTTGCGACCCGGCGTTGGGCTGGAGCGAGACGGCGTCGTAGCCCGTGATCTCCGCCAGCCACTCCTCGAGATCCTCGATGAGCCGGTGATATCCCCGGACCTGGTCAGCCGGCACGAAGGGATGAATGTCGGCGAATCCCGGCCACGTGATCGGGATCATCTCCGTCGTGGCGTTCAGCTTCATGGTGCACGATCCCAGCGGAATCATGGTGCGGTCGAGCGCCAGGTCCTTGTCCGACAGCAAGCGGATGTAGCGGAGCATCTCGGTTTCGGACCGGTAGCGATGGAACACGGGGTGGGTGAGGAACTCGGTCGTCCTGGCGAGCGTGGCCGGGATGCCGGACGCGACGTCCCCGCCACTTCGTTCTGCTCCGAACGCGGCCAAGACGGCGGCGAGGTCCTCGTCGTCGGTGGTCTCGTCGCAGGTGATGCCGACATGCGCATCGTCGACGCGGCGGAGATTTCGCCCGCGTTGGCGCGCCTCCTCGATCACCTCCTCGGTGCGGTCGCCGGTCACCACGGTCACGGTGTCGAACCAGGTGTCGTGGACCAGTTCCCAACCGGCGCGACGCAGACCGTCGGCCAGCACCGACGCACTGCCGTGCACATGGCGGGCGATCGCCACCAGGCCCTCGGGACCGTGCCAGGCGGCGTAGAACCCGGCGATCACGGCCAGCAACACCTGGGCGGTACAGACGTTGGACGTCGCTCGCTCCCGCCTGATGTGCTGTTCCCGGGTCTGCAGCGCCAGTCGATGCGCCACCCGTCCCGCCGCATCGTGGGACACCCCCACCAATCGTCCCGGCAGCGACCGCACGAGATCGTCCCCCGTCGCGATGTACGCGGCATGCGGTCCGCCGAAGCCCATCGGGACCCCGAAGCGCTGTGTGGAGCCCACTGCGATGCGTGCCCCCCACTCTCCCGGCGGGGTCAGCAGTGTCAGCGCCAGCAGATCGGCCGCCGCCACCACCACGACCCCGGCGTCAGCCGCCCGTGCCGCGAGAGCGGTGTGATCTCGTAGGGAACCGGTGGACGACGGGTATTGGACGAGTAGGCCACAGGCACCATCCAGGTCGAAGTCGTCCGGGTCCGCCACCACCACGTCGATGCCCATCGGCAGTGCCCGAGTGCGTACCACGGCGATCGTCTGGGGATGACAGCCCGAATCGACCAGGAACACGTCCCGCTCGCCGCGCGACGCCCGGTGGGCCATCGCCATCGCCTCGGCGGCAGCCGTGCCCTCGTCGAGCAGGGAGGCGTTGGCGATGGGGAGCCCGGTCAGGTCGGCGACCATCGTCTGGAAGTTGAGCAGAGCCTCCAGTCGCCCCTGGGAGATCTCCGCCTGGTAGGGCGTGTAGGCGGTGTACCAGGCCGGATTCTCCAGCACGTTCCTCTTCACGACAGGTGGAGTGATGGTCCCGTGGTATCCCATGCCGATCAGGGAGCGAGCGACGACGTTGCGGCGGGCGAGGTCCTCGAGGCGTTCGATCGCGGCGGTTTCGGTGAGGGCCGCGGGCAGGTCGAGGGCGTCGTCCCTGATCCCGGCCGGAACCGTCTCGTCCACCATCGACGCCAGCGAGTCGCAGCCGATGACTTCCAACATCTCGGAGATGTCCGACTGACGCGGCCCGATGTGTCGCTCGTGGAAGGGGTGCATGGTGCCTCCAGCTGTCGTCCGTCCCCCGCCTCGGTCGGCCCATCCGACACAGCGCTGCCTTCCCTGAGCGGTCCTGATGCCTGAGAGTGTCCGGGGATGGATTGCCCCTTCGGCGCCCTCGCTGCGAGGGTCTCTCCCGCCAGGTTCGTCGGCAGCGACCATCGTACCGACTCCCGATCGGGTCGCGACACGCGCGCATATCCTGGTGCGCCTGCGGAATGGTTGCACGCGGACCCCGAACCGTCCTATGGTCCGGACGGCGGGCGGGAGGTGACCCCCACACCCCTGCGCCGTCGACCGCAGCGGAGTGGGCACACCCCTGGCATGCCCTCCTGAAACTCCGTGCGGAGCCTCCCCTGGAGGGAGAGAGAATGACGAAGCCCCGGTCCCCCCTTACCGGGGTTTCGTCATTCTCCGGCCGGGAGGTCCCCCGTCAGACGTTGAAACGGAAATACACGACGTCCCCGTCCCGGACGACGTAGTCCTTGCCCTCGACCCGGATCTTGCCGGCGACCTTGAGGGCGGCCTCCGAACCGTGTTCGAGCAGGTCGGGGATCGTGTAGACCTCGGCCCGGATGAAGCCCTTCTCGAAGTCGGTGTGGATCACCCCGGCGGCCTGCGGGGCTCGGGTTCCGTGTCTGATGGTCCAGGCGCGAATCTCGTTCGGGCCGGCCGTGAAGAAGGTGTCGAGATCGAGGAGTGCGTAGGCCTCTCGCGACAGCGCTGCCAGCCCGGGCTCTTCGAGGCCCAGGTCGGCCAGGAAGGCCGAGCGGTCGTCTCCTTCCAGTTCGGCGATGTCGGCCTCGGCCTGGGCGCATATCACGACCAGTCCGGCTCCCGCCTCCTCCGCCACCTTCCGAACCACGTCGACGTGCCGGTTGCCCGCCAGCCCACCCTCGTCGACGTTGCAGACGAACAGGACCGGCTTGGCCGTGATCAACTGCGCGTCCCGCAACGTCTCGCGCTCGTCGGTTGTGAGCACGAGGGTGCGAGCCGGGTTGCCGTCGGACAGCCAACGCTGCAGGCGCTCCGTGACATCCAGCGCCGTCACCAGCGCCTTGTCTCCGGTCTTGACGGCGCGGCGGAGCCGATCGAGACGCTTCTCGATCACCGCCAGGTCGGCGAGGATCAGTTCGAGGTCGATCGTGTCGATGTCCCGGGCCGGGTCGACCGAACCCTCGACATGCGTCACGTCACCTTCGAAGCAACGCACCAGGTGGATCACCGCATCGACCGACCGGATGTGCCCCAGGAACTGGTTACCGAGGCCCTCGCCCCGAGAGGCGCCCTTCACCAGGCCGGCGATGTCGAGGATCTCGACGCTGGTCGGCACGACTCGCTTGGTGGCGATCACCGAGTTGATCTGCGCGAGCCGTTCGTCCGGCACCGCCACGACCCCCACGTTGGGCTCGATCGTCGCGAACGGGTAGTTGGCCGCCTCGGCGCCGGCAGCGGTCAGGGCATTGAACAGCGTCGACTTTCCGACGTTGGGAAGGCCGACGATGCCTGCTTGCAGCGCCATGGCGGGTCTCCGGGGAAGGGAACGGCGGAAAAGGTAGCTGCGACGGCGAGGGGTCCAAGTCGGCCGGTATGGTCGGCGGCCATGCGCATCGCCGTCATCGGGGCCGGATCGTGGGGAACCACCCTCGCCGCCCTGGCAGCTCGTACGAACCCGGTCGTGCTGTGGGCGCGACGAGCCGAGTTGGCAGAAGCGATCAACACGACCGCCGAGAACCCCGACTACCTCCCCGGACGCAGGCTCCCCTACGGCCTGCGGGCGACCGCGGATCCCGCCGAGGCGGTCGCAGGCGCCGACGCCGTGGTCATGGCGGTCCCCTCGCACGGATTCCGGGAGGTCCTCACGAATCTCGCGCCGGGCGTGGGGGACGGCATCCCCATCCTCAGCCTGACCAAGGGAATCGAAGAGCGGAGTCTCCAGAGGATGACCGAGGTCGTGGCTGCGGTGCTGCCCGAACACGACAGAAGACGGACGGGGGTACTCACGGGTCCGAACCTGGCCAGTGAGATCATGGGCGGGGCACCCGCCGCTGCCGTGATCGGGATGCAGGACGAGGAGACGGCGGCACTCCTCCAGTCGGTCCTCATGGATCCGACATTCCGTGTGTACACCAACACCGACGTCACCGGCTGCGAGCTGGCCGGCGCGCTCAAGAACGTCATGGCGATCGCGGCCGGCATGGCCAAGGGCCTCGGATTCGGTCAGAACACCCTGGCGGCCCTCATCACTCGGGCGCTCGCCGAGATCACACGGCTCGGGGTGGCGATGGGAGGAAGGGCCGAGACCTTCGCCGGCCTCGCCGGCATGGGAGACCTCATCGCCACCTGCGAGTCCGACGCCAGCCGCAACAACCGAGTCGGAACGTGGTTGGCACAGGGCCGCAGCCTCGACGAGATCGTGTCGGAGATGCAGATGGTGGCCGAGGGCGTCAAGACCGTGCGCCCCGTGCTGGAGCTGGCGGCCCGCCATGGGGTCGACATGCCGATCGCGTCGCAGGTGGAACGGGTGCTCTACGGGGGCGCACACCCGCGGGAGGCCGTTCTCGCCCTCATGACCCGGGAAGCCCGCTCGGAGTGAGCGCGCTCAGAGGTAGTAGCGGCTGACGGTCTCCGCCACACAGACCGGTTTCTCCCCGCCCTCCACCTCGAAGGTCAGCTCGTACACGACCTGCACCCCTCCCGGTACGTCCTCCACGGACCGGAGCACGGCTCCGGCCCGGAGCTTCGATCCGACCGGAACCGGAGCGGGGAACCGCACCTTGTTCGTCCCGTAGTTCACGGCCATGCGGACACCTTCGACCGAGACGATCTGTTGGGCGAGGGGTACCGCCATCGACAGGGTGAGGTATCCGTGGGCGATAGGGCCGCCGAAGGGCGACTGGGCGGCACGGTCAGGATCGACGTGGATGAACTGATGATCGTCCGTGGCGTCGGCGAACCGGTTCACGCGCTCTTGGGTGATCTCCCACCATTCCGAGTATCCGAGATGCGAACCCACCGCCGCCTTGAGCTCGTCGACCGTCGAGAATGTGCTTGCTGCCATGCCTGCGACGCTACACCAGCCTTCGCCCCGGCCGCTCGGTGGTACCCAGGGCCGACACGAGTCGCGGGATGTCGTTCGTGTCGAGATTCGACACGGTGATCCGCACCGACGGCCTGACGGCACCGAATGCGGCGCCGCCCCGGATGACGAATCCCGCCGTCGCCGCCGCTGCCACCGCGGCCTCCTCGGAGTGAACGGGCACCCAGACATTGAGGCCCGATCGCCCGGTGGCGTCGACCGTTCCCGCCTCCGCCAGCGCCTCCACCAAGGCCTGCCGTCGGCGTGTGTACTCGCTCTCCGCCGCCAGGAGGAGGTTCTCCACGCCGTCGTCGGCCAGCAGGCTCGCGACCGTCTGTTGCAGGATGCGGCTGACCCACCCCGGTCCCAAACCGAACCGACCCGATACCCGGTCGAGGGTCAGGTCGTCACCTGTCACGAGCGCCAGTCGCAGGTCCGGACCCAGGGTCTTCGCCATCGACTGCACGAGCGCCCACCGCCGTCCACCCACCCCGAGCGGACACAGAGGGGAACCGGCGATCAGGCCGGCGTGGTCGTCGACGATCGTGAGGATGTCCGGCCGCCCTCCCAACAACTCGTCGAGACGACCCTGCCGTTCCTCGTCGAGCGCCGCCCCCACCGGGTTCTGGGCGCGTGGTGTGATGACGATCGCATCGATCGTCGGGAGTGCCGCCTCGAGCGCGGCGGGTAGGACCCCGCGATCGTCGATGTCCACCTCCACGGGTCGGAGACCGAGGGCCCGAACCAGGTCCGAGACAGCCGACCAGCCGGGTCGCTCCACGGCGACGGCGTCGCCGGGTCGGAGGTGTGCGGCGAGGACCCGCTCGATCGCGTCGAGGGCACCGGAGGTCGCGATCAGTCGTGCCGCGTCCGTGCCCTGGCGCGCCAGCCAGGCTCGTCCCGCAGTTTCGAGCGCGTCCAGCATCGGTGGATCGTCGTACGACGAAGACGGGCCCTCGTGAACCAGGTAGCGGCCGAGATCAGGAAGCAGACGTGGATCGGGACCGCCGGAGGCCAGGTCGACTGATCCAGGGGGAACCGGCGGGGAACGGTGCCCGCCGAGTGGTGGCGAGTCGAGCACGAAGGTTCCCGATCGGCC
>DATHWB010000224.1:0-6910 GCA_035460965.1 Acidimicrobiia bacterium | reverse complement strand
CCACCACCGAGGGACGCTACGCCGTCTGTTCCGTCTCGTCTCGCTGATCGAGGCTCATCAGATGGTCGATCACGAGTGACCTGGACTCCTCCAGCTCATCCCGGGTGTGGCGCAACGCCGCCACGAGATCGCCTCTACGGGCGGCGGCCAGCAGCAGAGCGTGGTACTCGTCGTCGCTCGGAGCCGGTGCATGCAGGATCAGGGCGAGATTGCGGTAGCGCTCCGTGTGGCTCCAGAGAATCCGGATGAGGTGATCCAGCCAGGTCGAGTTGCCCCGCTGCCACAGTCCGAAGTGAAGGCGGCGATGGACTTCGGTTCCACGGCGCACATCTCCCTCGGCGAATGCATCGAACATCGTCAGCAGCAGCTCGTGCGATTCCTCGATGTCTCCGTCGTCGAGGTGGGGCCAGGCGCGCCTGAGGGCCTCGGACTCGAGTATCCAACGGGTCTCGTACGCGTCCTCGACCTCTGCGATCGAGGCGGTCGCCACACGCGCCCCCCGATTGGGTGAGTTCTCGACGAGTCTCTCGACCTCCAGCCGCCGAAGCGCCTCTCGAATCGGAATGAGGCTCACGCCGTACTCGTCCACCAGGTCGCTCAGACGGAGGGGGCTGCCGGGCTCGTAGTGGCCGAGGACGATGTTGGCGCGGAGCTTCTCGTAGACGTGCTCGACGCGGGTGGAAGAACGGACTGCGTCGTCCGCAGCTGGTGAGTTCACAGGCCCGCCACGATAACCGCGCAAGCCCATCTGAGGCGGCGTTGCGCGGGTCGATCCGGAGGCTACGCTCCCGATCCGTGAACTCCACCTCCCCGAACAGGGGGACGGTCCTCCCCGGCCTGGCCGAGTTTCCGGTCATCGGAATCGTCCGACGCCTCCCTCCCGATGTGGTCCCCGAGGCGGCGCGGGCGGCCTTCGACGCGGGGCTTCGATACCTGGAGGTCACGATGGATTCCGACGATGCGCTCGGCGTCATCCGAGCGGTGACCCGGCATCACAGCGGCGTCGGTGTCGGGAGTGTGACTCGCGTCGAGCAGGTGACTCATGCGCGGGAAGCGGGCGCCGAGTTCGTGGTGATGCCGATCACGAGAGTCGAGCTCATCCAGGCTGCGGTGGAGAGCGGCATGGCCGCATTTCCGGGCGCCGCGACACCCACCGAGATCGACCTCGCCCTCAGGAGTGGGGCCACTGCTGTCAAGGTGTTCCCTGCTGAGCAACTGGGAGGACCGGGGTACGTCAGGGCGATCCTGTCGCCTTTGGGGGACCCGCCACTCATACCCACCGGGGGAGTGACCCCGGCCAACGCCGCCGAGTACCTGCGGGCCGGGGCCGTGGCTCTCGGTGCTGGCACCGCGCTGTTCTCCGCCGCGGCGATCGCCGAGGACGGGATCGGAACGGTCGCGGCCCGTACCGCCCAGTGGCGGAAGGCGCTGTCGTGACCCTCGACGTGCTCACCTTCGGCGAGGCCATGCTGCGCCTGTCGCCCCCGACCGGCGAGCCGCTCGCCCGGGCAGCCCACTTCGATCTGCACGTCGCCGGGGCGGAAGCGAACGTGGCCGTGGCGCTCGCCGGGTTGGGCCGATCGGTCACGTGGATCTCGCGATTGCCCGACAACGATCTCGGACGCAGGGTGTCCCGCGACCTCGCCGCCGCAGGTGTCGACCTGTCCCATGTCGGATGGGAGAGCGCCGGTCGGCTCGGTACCTACTTCGTGGAGCTCGGGACCGGGCCGAGGGGAGTGTCGGTGATCTACGACCGTCAGGGATCGGCCGCCACCGCCATGACTTCAGAGGATCTCCCCGCTCGGGAGGTCGCCCGGGCCCGCCTCGTCCACCTCACCGGTATCACGCCCGCCCTGTCCCGGTCTTGCCAGGAGGCGACCGAGACGGCGGCCACATGGGCTCGGGGGTCGGACACCCTGCTCTCGGTCGACATCAACTACCGGGCGAAACTGTGGTCCGTCGGGGACGCCCGTAGGTGCCTCGAACGAATCGCCGCCGGCGCCGACCTCGCCGTGTGCACGGCGGAGGACGCCAGGGACGTGTTCGGTCTGAAGGGCGACGCGGCAGATGTGGCCGCCGGCCTGGGGGACAGGCTCGGGAGCACCTACACGGTGGTCACCGACGGCGCCGATGGCGCCGTCTGCTGGCACCACGGCGTTGCGAGCCGGGTCGACGCCACCCCCACCGGGATCGTCGACCGGCTGGGAGCGGGTGACGCCTTCACCGCCGGGGTCGTCGACGGGCTTCTCGACGGCGACATCGATGACGGGCTGAGGCGAGGCTCCGTCCTTGCTGCCGTGGCACTGGCGACGCGAGGCGATCAGGTGTGGGTGACGCGATCGGAACTGAACCGGCTTCTCGGTTCAGGCGGCCGCAGGCTCGACCGTTAGCGGTCCGCGGTGGACCAGGCTTCCACGGACGTCGCCAGTCGGCCGATACCCTCGGTCAGCAGTCCGGTCTCGGAGGCGAGCGAGACCCTGACGAACCCCTCCCCGGACCGCCCGAAAGCCGACCCCGGCGTGACCGCCACCTGGCAGCTGTGGAGGAGCCGTCGGCAGAAGTCTGCCGACGAGATCCCCGTTCCCGAAACATCGATCCAGAGATAGAAGGCGCCGGAGGGAACCGAATGCGGGATGCCGGCCCCGGTCAGGATGCCCACTGCTGCGTCCCGTCTCGTCCGATACTCCGACACCATCCCGGCCACCACCGACTGGGGTCCGGTTACCGCCTCGAGAGCGGCCATCTGTGCAGGTCCGTTCACGCAGGCGGTCGTCGGCTCCTGCGTCTTGACGAGCAACGACGACAAGGATCGTGGAGCGAGGGCGTAGCCGACCCTCCAACCCGTCATCGAGTAGGTCTTGGAGAAGCTCCACACGGTGACCACCCTGTCGGGATCGTGGGCGGCAGCGGCGGGCGCCACTGACCTGTCGAAGACGATCTCGTCGTACACCTCGTCCGAGATGACCCACAGGTCGTGGTCGGCTGCCAGCTCGAGCAGCGTCGCCAGTTCGGAGCCCTCGAGGATCGCGCCGGTGGGGTTGCTCGGCGAGTTGAGCAGGATCGCCTTCGTCTTGGGGGTGATCAGACGCTCGATCGTCTCAGGGTCCGGCGTGAAGCCCTGATCGAAGCGGAGCGGATAGCGGACGGCGTCGAGCCGCTGCATCGTGGCGATCATGGCGTAGTTGGGCCATCCCGGGTCGGGGATGAGAACCTGGTCACCGGGATCGCAGAGCGCCAGGAAACTGCTGAAGAGCGCCGCGATCGCACCCGGTGTGACCACGACCCGGTCGGCGGCCGCTTCCACTCCGTTCCGTGTGGCGATTTTGTCCGCCAGCGCCTCGCGCAGTTCGGGGATCCCGGCATTGGGGGTGTAGGTCGTCACACCTGCCACGGCGGCCCGGTGAGCCGCCTCGACGATGTGCGCAGGAGTGGGAAAGTCCGGTTCCGCCATTTCGAGGTGGAGGGCGTCGGGGATGGTGTTGGCGAGGTCGAAGATCTCGCGAATCCCCGACCTACCCATCTGCTGTATCGCACTGGACGGCTCTCTCACGCGGCTCCTCGGATGAATGGACGGACCGTCCACCAAGATTATAAGATCTGAGCGATGGGCTTTGAAGTCATGGAAGCGATGCAATCCATGGGCCACGAACTCGTCGCTCTCGGCACCGACTCCGACACAGGCTTGCGGGCGATCGTCGCCATCCACTCCACCGCGCTTGGTCCGGCTCTCGGCGGGACGCGAATGTATCCCTACCCGCACGATGAAGCGGCCCTGGACGACGCGCTGCGTCTGGCCGAGGGGATGACCCTCAAGTCGGCGGCGGCAGGACTGGCACTGGGAGGAGGGAAGGCAGTGATCATCGGCGACCCGGCTCGCCACAAGACGCCGGCCCTGCTTCGAGCCTACGGGAGACTGGTGGACCGGCTGGGTGGCGCCTACATCACCGCCGAGGATGTCGGCACCACGGTCGAGGACATGCTCGCAATCGCCGACACGACCCGTTGGGTGAGCGGCCTCCCGCAGGCTGCGGGAGGGTCGGGCGACCCGTCCCCGCTGACGGCACGCGGTGTGCTGGCCGCGATGCGGGCGGTGGCCACCCATCTGTGGGGCTCAGCCGACCTGGCGGATCGTCGGGTGGCCGTTCAGGGGGTGGGCAAGGTGGGGCTCGCACTGGCCCACATGCTGGCCAGGGTCGGAGCGCGAGTTCTGGTCTCCGACCTCGATGGTGAGATTGCCCGGCGGGTGGCCGCCGAGACGGGCGGCTCGTCACTGGACCCGGACGAGGTGATGAGCGCCGAGTGTGATGTCCTGGCGCCCTGTGCCTTGGGCGGAGTCCTCGACGACCACACCATTCCTATGCTGAGATGTGCGGCGATCGTCGGTTCCGCCAACAACCAACTGGCCGAGGATCGGCATGCGCTCTTGCTGGCGGAACGAGGGATCCTGTATGCCCCCGATTTCGTCGTGAACGCGGGCGGGGTGATCAACATCTCGGTCGAATTCGGAGTGAACGGCTACGAGCCGGAGGTCGCCGGGGCGCGTGTCGATGCGATCGAGAGCCAGCTGGCGTCCATTCTGACGGAGGCGGACGCCCGCGGCCTGACCCCCAGTGAGGCGGCGACGGAACTGGCGACGAAGAGGATCGATCGAGCCCGTTCTGCTCGACCGGTCGGGCATCTGGCATCGACGGCGGTGAGTGTCACACCATGACCGGGCGGCTCATCCTGGCCTCCAACTCGAGCAATCCGGGCGGCGAGTACCTCGGTCATCTCGAGGAGGCGATCCGGCACCACTTCTCGGACTCCACCACGGTGGCCTTCGTCCCGTACGCGCTGGCCGACCTGGATGGCTACAGCGCCACGGCGGAAGGACGATTCGAGAGCTTGGGAGTCTCCCTGGAGTCGGTTCATCGCCACCCTGAGCCGGCCCGCGTACTGGCGGCAGCCGACGGGGTCTTCGTCGGCGGCGGCAACACGTTCCGGCTCCTGGACAGGCTGATCCGCCTTGGCCTCGTCGAACCGATCCGGGACCTGGTCGCAGGAGGCGCTCCCTATATGGGCACCAGTGCGGGGTCCAACGTCGCATGTCCCACAATCGGAACGACCAACGACATGCCCATCGTCCAGCCGCCATCGTTCGACGGGCTAGGCCTGGTGCCGTTCCAGATCAATCCGCATTACGTCGAGAGGGATCCCGACACTCCGCACGGCGGGGAGACCAGAAGACAGCGCCTGGCAGAGTTCCACGAGGAGAACGACATCGCGGTCGTGGGTCTGCGAGAGGGATCCTGGCTGGACGTGGGAGCGAGCACCGTCCTGCGGGGCCCGCACCCGGCGGTCCTGTTTCGGCGCGGGTTCGAGTCGATGGCGATCGAGCCGGGGGAGATACCCGATCACCTGCTCCGGAAGAACGCGCCGCCGTCCGGAATGTTATAAGATTCGCCGACGCCGGAGAGTTCCGGTCACCCGAGGAGGAAGACAATGCAACACAGGCCCAAGTCGGCCCGCCTTCTGGCGCTGGCGGTCGTCATGGCGATGGTTCTCGCAGCATGTAGCAGTGAGGACACCACGACGACCACGTCGGCGACCACTCCCGATACCACCAGCGCACCGGAGCCCGCGGCCGAGAAGCCGGTGATCGTGGCGGCCCTCGGCGACACCGTCAACATCATCGAACTCCACACGTTCCGATCCACGGCCGCCTACGCCGTGACGGATGCCCTCTACGAGCCGCTTCTCGAGCAGGTCTTCGCGGAGCAGGCCGACGGGCTCTTGCTCGGCAGCCGCGAGGAGCATGTGGGCGCCGCGGCCGAGTCCTACGAGATCGTCGAGACGGACGCCGGCGGCCTTTTGGCAACCTTCAGGCTCCGCCAGGATGCGGCGTTCGCAGACGGCACCCCGGTGACGGCGGAGGACTTCAAGTACACGTTCGACCGCACGATTCTCGGACCGGGATACATCGGTCTGCTGCTGCCGTTCATCGGCATCGACTCCCCCGACCAGATCCGTGTGATCGACGACCACACCTTGGAGATCGAGGCGAAGGTCCAGAGTCCCCTGTTCGAGCGCTTCATGACCTTCCAGGTGTTCGGAGCGATGAACAAGGCGCTTCTGGAGGAGAACGCCACCGCCGATGACGAGTGGACGTTCGAGTACCTGGCGGACAAGGGTGCGGGCGCCGGCGTCTACATGCTGGAGCGCTTCAATCCGGACAGCGAAGTGGTCCTGGTCCCCAACCCCAACTACTGGGATCTCGGGGGCGTCGCCAACAGCGGGGTGACGCTTCGGACGGTTCCCGACGCCAACCAGCGGGCGTTGCTGGTCCAGTCGGGTGACATCGACATCGCAACGGGGATCCCACCCCAGCTGCTGGCGGAGCTGGAAGGTGACGAGAATGTCAAGATCTACTCGGCGCCGACCACCGGTGTCCAATACCTGGGGATGAACCAGACCATCGCACCCCTCGACAACGTCGACGTTCGCCGGGCGATCATGCATGCCGTGCCATATCAGGCGCTGCTCGATCAGGTCATGTTCGGCTACGCCACTCCGGCGGCGGGTGTCGTGACCTCGACCATGGAGACCCACGATCCCGAGATCGGCGCCCAGTACGCCACCGATCTGGAAGCCGCTGCTGAGTATCTGGCGGATTCCGGAGTCGACGAGGTGAACCTCGAGTTGTTCGTGCGGGCGACCAACGCCTCCGACCAACAAGCGGCGGTCTTGATCCAGGACAACCTGCGCCAGATCGGGATCAACGTCGAGGTGTCGGTGCTCCCCAGCGCCGACTTCAGCCAGCGCCTCAACGCCGGTGAGATGCCGCTCTTCATCCACGACTGGTTCTCGTGGGGCGAGGATCCCTTCTACCAGATGCGTTTCCTCACTACTTGCGGTCAGTTCGTCAACTATT
>DATHWB010000223.1:0-4787 GCA_035460965.1 Acidimicrobiia bacterium | reverse complement strand
GAACACCGCTTCACGGATGGAGTCTGGTGGCACGCCGGGTCGGGTCCAGGTCACCCAGCCCACGTACGAGCTGCTGAAGGACGAGTTCGAGCTAGTGCCGCGCGGCACGATCGCGGTCAAGGGCAAGGGCGAGATGGAGACTTGGTACCTGCTGGGGGCCCGGTGACCGCGACGAATCCCACGATCACCAAAGGAGCACCAGCCATGTCACTCGCCCGAATCCACAACTTCGCGATCTCGCTCGACGGTTTTGCTACGGGCGAAGGTCTGAGCCTCGACGCACCGTTCGGCCACGCCGGCGAACGGCTGCACGAGTGGATGTTCGCCACCCGGTTTTGGGGCGAGATGGTCGGCCAGCCCGGCGGCACGAGCGGCGTCGACGACGCCTTCGCCCAGCGGCACGGTCCGGGAATCGGCGCTGAGATCATGGGTGCCGGAAAGTTCGGCCCCCCCGGATGGCACGAGGACCCGGAGTGGAAGGGCTGGTGGGGTCCCAACCCGCCGTTCCACACCCCGACGTTCATCCTCACCCATCACCCGCGCCCGTCGATCGAGATGGAGGGCGGCACGACGTTCCACTTCATAGATGCTTCACCGGCCGAGGCGCTCGCGACGGCCCGCGAGGCTGCGGGCGGCCAGGACGTACGCATCGGCGGAGGTCCCACCATGATCCGCGACTTCCTTGTTGCCGGGCTCGTCGACCACATGCACATCGTGGTAGTCCCGATCCTGCTCGGCCGAGGCGTACGCCTCTGGGACGGACTGGAGGGCCTCGAGAAGAATTACCAGATCGAGGCCATCTCCTCGCCCAGCGGAGTCACGCATATGACCTTCACCCGTGCGCGTGTCTGAATCGCTAGGTCGAGATCTCGGCGCGGGGGTAGGGTTCTAGGTGTACGTAAAGGGCGTAACCGCTTCTCCGCAGGTCGAACATGAGCATTGGCGAGACGCCCGACTGGGTTGGGACTGACTCCTCGTGGGTAGTCGCGGCCCCGCCAGGAAAGGAGAAGGAGACATGCAAGAACTGATGGTGGACTTCATCACCTCCCTGGACGGCTACGGTGCCGCAGAGGGCTGGCCCGGGTGGTGGGGGCTTCAAGGCCCCGAGTATCTCGCCTGGCTCGAGGAGGACTCCAAAGAGGACTACACGACCTTGATGGGAGCAAACACTTACCGGCTGATGTACGGATTCACCCAAGCCGGGGAGTCGGACTCGGACCTGACAGCTGACGAGATCGCCGCCACGGACGAGCTTTCCAGGACGCCGAAGGTGGTGTTCTCCTCTACGTTGCAGGAACCATTGTCGTGGGCCAATAGTCGTCTCGTGCGCGGGGACGCGGTGGAAGCCGTAAGAACCATGAAGCAGGACGGCACCAATCCGTTGCGCACCCTCGGCAGCCTCACCTTGTGCCGGTCGCTCCTCGAGGCGGGTCTCGTGGATCGCTTTCGTGTGGGTGTGTTCCCCGTTATCACCGGGAGTACCGGCAGCGACCGAATCTATGACGGCTATCCGGATGTCGCTCTCGAATTGATTGCCGGTCGGACTTTCGACGGCAGGATCCAGTTGCTCGAATACGTCCCCAAGGTGCTTACCGGCCCGCCTGGCGCCAACTCGCATTCCTGATGGTTGTCGACCGATGCGACTGGAACACGTTCCTCGATACCAGCGGGGCGGCGTTGGACAAGCGACAGTGGCTAAGTTGGCTTTTCATCCCGTGAGCTTGCGGATGAACGGTCAGGATGGGTCCGGATTGGGGGGCGCTTGATGTCCTGAGCTGTGGCTAAATCAGCGGGGTTCACTCCACGGGAGACTCGCTGTCGGGCTCATAACCCGATGGTCGCTTGCCCACTTGGCAACGGGTGTCGATGGGTCACGCGCAGCCAGAGCCGGGCGGGGTGGAGGTTGCCATAGACGAGCACGCCGGTGCCATTGCGGTCCTGGCGAAGCGCAGCGGCGGTGGCGAGGCGGTGCGGTCAACACCAGCAACTTCGCGGCCCGAGGCCTCCTCCTCACCCCCAGCATGCCAACATGACCGACGCCGAGAACGAGGAACTTACCCCACGCCACCGCGCGGAACCCATCTGTTTCGACGCGGCGCTCCCCTCGTCACCTGACCTAGCTGGAACATGGGCCCGTGCCACCTTGGGAGAACCGAGCGCCGAGGCATGCCGATCCCGGACGGTCTCAAATGTGGGCGGTTGCGCTGGACGCAGGCCCCGCCACTTGGCGATGAGTAGCGTGCGACCCATCCCAGGTTGAACTCCTCAACGTTCAACCCGAGGTAGTCGGTGTAGAAGTCACGGGCAGCGGCGACGTCAGCGACCGGAAGGTTCGCATTGATGCCGGTTACTCGCATCGATCCTCCTCGACGGGAACGAACGCCCGCGAACCGGCGCCGGGGCCGATCCCACCGTAATCGGCGGCTCGTACGCCGGCGAGCCACACGGAACCGCGCATCAGAACGCCTGCTCCGCGCCGGGACCCGTCGTGTCAGCTGAACCGTCGGGGGACATCGCACCACGCTCATGCCTTCGCCCCGCGGCTTCGACGACGTGTCCCCGACGGGTCGCGGCACTCGGTCAGCATCCGCGCGAGCCGCTCGGGACCGGCAGCGCCCGATTCGTCGGCCTCGAAGGCGATGAGGAGCCTGTGGTACGGCTGCGACGCCGAAGGCAACGTCGGGGTCGGGCAACGTTGCGCCGAGCAGCGCCAACGGCTCGATAGCCACCTACCGCAGCCGAAACACGTCGATCGGTCCCCTGTGTGACGATCAGGGTGTCGATGTGCTCCTCCCACAACCGCCCACCCGCACTGACGCCTTGGAGGAACACCATCGCGGGGGATCTCGACTCCCCGGACTCGTGGACATAGGGGGCCGTCGACGCGTCCACGCTCCGATACTCCACTTGCTGCGGTCGGCTCACATCGAGCCCGAGAACGCCGGGGGAGGAATGGGGTTCTGCGCGGAGTCTTGAGTCCACCGGGGAGGGGGCGGTGGTATGGGGCTGCTCTCGTCTTCTCCACAAGCGGCGGCGACCTAACCGAACGCCTACCGCCTCTCGAGGTTCTAAGAGCCGCTCCAGTGCCCGCACCGTCCCGGGGTGACAGTGTCGCTACTCTCCCCACCACCGCCGCCAACCGCTGTTGAGCTACCCGTGCCTTGAGTGAATACCGGGCACCCGGTGTTCACCACGGGACACGGGTCCGGCAACACCGAGTGGCGCCCCGTGGCCGGTCTGTGACGGCTCCGGGCCAGCCCTGCGGCAGCCGGAGTGCGGTCCTCAGCAGACGCTCCTCCGCATCGCGCTCGTTGCCAGGATCGGTGACCATGCTCCCGAGGCTACGCAACCAGCACGTCGTCCCGGAAGTCCGGAAGCTTCTCAGGTAGGCCGCGGGGCGGCTGTGTGGGGGGACGGGCGACAGGTGGGAGCGACAATCGACCACCACCCGGGGCCGGGTATCTGCGCGGAACCGCACATCTGGTGTTCGCCGGAAGTCCTGGTGCCCGTTGACATCGTCGATCCCGCACGGCTCGGTGTGACACATCTGTGACACAAACGTAGGCCGTCGAGCTAGAACCCATTGAAGCGAGCTGGTTTCCGACCAGGCGGCGCATCCCTGATAAGGATGAGGTCCCTGGTTCAAATCCAGGTGGGCCCACTCTCCGGCGAGCTGCTGGTCATCGCGGCTCGCCCGTCCCTCGGAGGGAGTCTCCAGTTCGCCCGCGAGCTCTCCGATACCGAGGCGCTCCTCGCGATGATGATCGTCGTGCAGCTCGTCGGCATCGTCGCCGACAGCGTCTTCTCGGGAAGCTCGAGCAGCGCATCAGAGCGAACCGAGGTCTGCTGGCGGGCTGATCCGTCATCACGATCGTCGGACGAGCCCCCGCGCCCCGATCATCCGGTTCGAGACCGACTTGGGGGAGGGAGCTACTCGACCGTCAGGGTCCCCTCCATCCCGCTGTCGAAATGCGTCTCGATCGCACAGATCACCTGGTACGTGCCCGGCTCGTCCACAGTGAACGTCTCAGTGGTCGACTCCCCTGCCGGGATCGCCTCGACCTCGAAGAGGACCTTGTCTTCGCTGAAGTCGGCCTCGGACTCCAGATCCTCTCCGAGCCCGATCACCGCCCACTCGTGCTCCAAGGTCCCATCGTTTTGGAACTCGATCGTGAACTCCTCCCCCGCCGGCACCGTCCACGAGTCGGGATCGAACTGGAAGTCGGATGCCGTGGTCTCGATCGACGTTCCCGTCTCGTCTCCGGCGTCGTCTCCGTCGCCGCATGCACCGAGCAACAAAGCGGTCGCCGCGACGGCAACCAGCAAGGCCTGTGACCTTCGCATGTCGAGCCTCCCTCGCGCGTGGTCTTCCGCTTCCTCGTTAGACCGGTGGCATCGACGCTACCAGGGCCGAAGGTCCTCAACAGGTGCTGTGGGGGCGGACCGATGCGGAGCACTGGCACTTTCCGTCCGGGGCGCGACGGCCGGTGCCGTCCCCCGGGAAGGATCGGTGCGGCACATCTACCTCGGCCTGGCAATCGTCGGGCTGGTTGTCCCGTACGGGATCTCCTCGAGCTCGTCGCGCTCCACGGCTTCGACGTCGGCCTCTTCGTGGACAGCAATGTTCGCCAGCGACGTCGCGACGCTCTTCGCTCTCGACGTGCTGCTCACGTCGCTCGTCATCCTCGTCTGGGTCTTCGACCGGTGGCGCAGGGGCGTCTCGCCAGCCCGTGGCTCTTCGTGGCGGCGCTCGTCATCGCCGGGCCCTCGTTCGCCCTGCCTCTGTT